>JBCCOI010000172.1:0-12463 GCA_039025515.1 Planctomycetota bacterium | reverse complement strand
GCAGCTCGGTCGGATGCCGCCGATCCATCGAGTTGCCCGAACGCCGCGAGCCATTTCTCAACTTCAACCGCACCGGCAGGCCTCGTGGAGTGAACTCCTGGCAGGAAGACCGCGAGAAGCACAATGAAGAGGAAACGTCGATTTCGAAGCAGACTCATCGGTAACCCTTGCGACTCTTAGTTTGGTTCGGTACTGGCTCAATCCAACGGTGCTTTATCCTCTGCCGATTCTACGGCGTGCAGCACCCCGACTCCAATGTACCGAATCATTGGACTTCGCAGGATTACCCTTCGATCCCTCGGTCACAGTTTCGCGTTTCGTCACAGGCTCTGGATCGGTCGGCGAGACGTGTTCACGTCGCGATCGCATTCGCCGCTGGCAACCGGTAACTCCCCTAAGTACCGTACAACCACCAAGCCAACGAAGTACGCTCAACACCGCAAGCCATGTCATTCATCCGTCGCCGCTTTGCTCGCCCGTCCTCAACAACGAAACGGGTCAAGAACCCGTGCTGCGGCGGTCGCGGCTTGCGTTGGCAACTGGCATCGCTGGAGCCGCGATTGCTGCTTGCGGCGGACGTAGCGGCGGCCCCGATCGCAGAAACCGGCTCCGTTGAAACAGGTCCTTGCGGTGACTTCGCCAGCCAAGAGGTCAAAAACGAAATCGTCTTCGTTGATTCGGCCGTCGAAAACTGGGAAGAGCTGGTTTCATCGATCGAAGCGGACTGTGAAATCATCTTGCTCGAATCGAATTCGAGCGGAGTCGATCAAATCAGCGCAGTGCTTTCGACTCGCACAAGCATTAACGCGATTCATCTGGTCTCGCACGGAAGTTCCGGACGTTTGCAACTCGGCAACGAATTCTTGGATGCGGACGGGTTGCACGGTTACTCGGCAAGCATCCGATCGTGGTCTCAATCACTCGCACGTGGTGCGGACATTCTTGTTTATGGATGCGAAACGGCAGCCGGGACGGTTGGGCGGGAGTTTCTTCATCAGTTACGCGAATTGACGGGCGCTGATGTCGCGGGATCAACGGACCGGACCGGAAACTTGGATGTCGGCGGTGATTGGGAACTCGAGTCCCATTGCGGGTCGATCCAAGCCGCGATGCCTTTCGGTCGAAAGATTGAAGAATTCACAGGCCACTTAGAAATTTCGATTGAAGCCGCAGGCGTCGAGAATACGGAGCAGATGCAGTTATTGATCGGAGGCCGCGTGGAAGCAACCTTCGACGACATCGGCGGGGATGCCTACGCCGGTCAGTTTGAAACCTACACGGTCGACGTCGAGGGTGTCTCTATTTCGGACATTCAGATCGTCTTCACGAACGACTTGTTTGATGAGGCTTCCGGCATCGATCGCAACCTTCGCGTGAACCGACTAACCGTCGATGGAGTTGTCTACGAGACGGAAGCACCGAGTGTCTTCTCGACGGGGACTTGGCTACCGACAGATGGCATTGTTCCGGGTTACCGGGAAAGCGAATTTCTTCAAGCGAGCGGTCTGTTCAACTTCGGCGGGCAGCCACGTGGAGGCGGATCGATCATCGCGGTGGAAGCGAGCGGTTCAACCGGTGAAGAAGCTTTTGAGTTACAAATCGATGGTGAGGTTGTGGCGAGTTGGCAGTCGGTACCGGTGTCCGGTGCGACCTACGTCACGCAAGTCGCAGAAGATGTCACGCCCGACCAAGTACGTGTCGCATTCATCAACGACTTCCAAGACATCGAAAGCGGTGTTGATCGGAACCTGACCGTCGATCGAATTTCCATCGACGGCGCAGGCTACGAAACCGAGTCCTCCGACGTCTTCTCGACCGGCACGTGGCTTCCCGAAGACGGCATCGTCCCGGGATTCCGACTCAGCGAAACGCTGCATTCCGACGGCTACTTTCAGTATGGCGTGAGTGATCCGGATCCAAATCCGGCGGATGGCACGATCGTCATCTCTGCGGCGGGCAGCACGGGCGAGGAGTCGATCGAGTTACGGATCGATGGGCAGGTCGTCGCAACTTTCGAATCCATTGGCGGCAATGTGGATGCCCGAAGCTTTCGTGACTTCATCTATCAAGCCAGCTCACCGGTCGAAGCCAGTCAAGTCCGAATCGCATTCATCAATGACTTCCTTGATGAATCTTCCGGCATCGATCGCAACGTGACGATCGACAAGATCACCATCGACGGCTTCGCGTTCGAGACGGAAGCCGACGACACTTTTTCGACAGGAACCTGGCTGCCTGCGGATGGGATCGTCCCCGGTTTTCGTCAGAGCGAGACACTGCATGCCGACGGGTTCTTCCAGTTCGCTGCGACTGCGATCAATCGCGGATTCGTCGGACTGGGCGTAACGCAAGTGACGATTGACGAAGACGCCTCCGTTGCTCGAGTCCCAATCATTCGATACGACGGCAGTGATGGCGAAGCTGTCGTTTCGTACCAGACGCTTGGAAACGAGGCCGAAGATGGTAGTGATTTCACCGGTTCATCTGACGGCACCGTCGTATTCGCCGATGGACAGACACTGGCCTTCGCCGAAGTGCCACTGCTGGATGATTCGGAGTTGGAAGCGATCGAGACTTTCAGTCTTTCGCTCTTTCGATCCGAGGGCGCCGAGCTTGGTGTACCGAGAACCGCCATCGTAACGATTGTTGATGATGAAGCCGGACGCGATCTGATCGCAAATTGGAAGCTGGACGAAAGCTCGCTCACATCGAGCGTGCTCGACAGCTCCGAAAACTCTAACGATGGAGCGTTTGTCAATTTCGGTTCAGGCTCGTCACAAAGCGGACCTTCTTCTGATTCGCCAGACGTCAACGCCGAGAACCTGGGAAGCGTGCGATTCGACGGCGTCAATGATTTCATCTCGATCGCTCAGGATGCTTCACTCGATCTGAGTGCCGGTACGTTCACACAGTCGGTTTGGATTCGCCCGACGGGAACGACTCAAGGCTATCAAGGAGTTCTCGGATATCAGCCGAACTCCACGGCGTCTCGTTATCCCGGCATTTGGGTCTACCAGGGTGACCGAATCCACGCGGGCTTCGGCGACGGAACGAATTGGAATTCGTTCACGACTCGATCGGTGCTGACGGCGGACCAATGGAACCACGTTGCCACGACGTTTGATGGCACGACGTACCAAACCTTCGTCAACGGAACACTCGTTTTCAGTAGCGATGACTTTGCGGGACGGACACCAGCAACGACGCAGCAAGTCGATATCGGACGTGTCGACAACTACTTCGAGGGAGGCATCGATGATGTCCGAATCTACAACCGCGCACTTTCGGCACAAGAGATCAATGTTCTGCTAGACGGAGCAACAATACCAACTGTTCCGGTCGACGGAGAATTCACGACCGATCAACTTTACAGCGGGTTCGACACTCCACTCGCCGTCGATTGGCTTCCCGATGGACGAATGCTTGTCAGCGAGCAAGACGGACGGGTGCAAGTGATCGGGTTGGACGGCACTCGTCAATCGACACCGCTCTTGGACATACGCGACCGAGTGAATTCGGGAACGAAGGACCGCGGCATGCTCGGTTTTGCCGTGCATCCAGATTTTGAAACCAACCCCTACATCTATGTTTCGTACACCTACGATCCACCCGAAGTGGCCGGGCAAGGTGGTTTGGGCGGAACCGATGGAAACGGCGCACGAGTCGCGAGGATTTCTCGATTTACCGTCAACGCGACCGGTACGTTTGCCGACCCCAACAGCGAGTTCGTTTTGGTGGGCAACAACAGTATCTATGCGAACATCGGAAACCCAAATATTCGCCCGGGACTCAATGATCCGCATTCATGTATCGATGCCAACGGCGACCCGATCGAAGACTGCATTCCGGCTGATGAAACGAGCCACACGATCGGCGACTTGGAGTTCGGTCCGGACGGCATGCTGTACGTCAGCAGTGGCGACGGAGGTTCATTCGGCCGCGTCGATCCGATCAATTTGCGAGCTCTCGACATCGATTCACTGGCAGGCAAAATTCTCCGCATCGACCCGATCACGGGAGAAGCGCCATCCGACAATCCGTTCTTCGACGGTGATTCCGGTTCGAATGCATCAAAGGTCTACCAATATGGTTTACGAAATCCATTCCGAATCGCCGTGAACCCATTCAGCGGCGGAGTCTTCAACGGCGACGTGGGTTGGACAAAATGGGAAGAGATCAACACGGGGCGCGGCGCGAACTTCGGATGGCCCGCATTCGAGGGCGGTGACGGCGAGAGCCTACGAACGGGAGGCTATCAGAATCTCCAGGTGGTCGAGGACTACTACGCAACCAACCCGGATGTGACGGCACCGATCTGGGCGAGGCTCCACAGCGACGGCGCAAGAGCGATCGTCATGGGAGACTTTGTTTACGATTCCGTTTATCCGGAGCAGTACGACGGAAGCTTGCTGTTCACCGATATCGGGGATCAAGTCTTACGGATGTTGAACTTCGATCAATTCGGGAACGTGGTTGGTGTCGATGTCGTCTCCAGTTCGGTCGGATTCTTGGTAGACGTCCAAATGCACAGCGACGGATACCTCTACTACGTCGACATCACCGGAAGCATCGGACGACTGGAATTTCAAGTCGCTTAAAAGCGACCCATCAACCTCTGGCTTAGCAGATATGGCGACCACGGCGGAAGTAATCGGGTACCGCAGCCATGAGAGAACCCTCCTGGGTCGAATCACGGCACGTGAAACCAAGGAACGCCTAAACTTCATCGCCTTGGAGGGCGAAAAACTTGAATCTCTCCAAGCATGTGCTGGTTTAAAAACAAATCCGGCTCAAGCCAAGATCAACCTGCGCGCCAGCTAAGGTTCGACATTGCCATTTACTCAAACAGATCTCCTGTTATTGCATCGATTTCTCGATCGGTGACGTTTTCACTTGCCGATTTCAGCATGCGACGAAGATGGTCGACGCCCTCAAACGTGGACGGTAATCCGATGTTGCCAAGCGGTCCGAGGCTATCTGATAGCCTTATTCCATTCCCGTCGAAGATGGCGTGAAATGGAATCCCACCGATCCGATTCAGCGTGATCCGCTCTGCAATTTCCCGACCGTTTTGATGTAGAAACTTATCCACTTTGACAAACACGAAGTCCTTCTCCAGCACTTCGCGATGTTTACCTTGCCAACGAGAAAGCATAAAGCAAGGGCCGCAGTACCGACCGCCGCTCGTTGCCCATACCTTTCGGCCGGAACGTTTTGCTTCTGCGAAGGCGGCATCCCATGCCTCGGCTGCATCGGGGACTTTCGGGGCATGCTCAATGATGAACGACTTGAACTTCTTCGAAACATCAGGGTCGTTTGCATCCAGGTTCAGTCGGCCGATTTCCGCACCTTCCGCATTGAGTACAGCTAACAAGACTTCATCGGATTCCACTTGGGTCCACTTTCGATCATCACAGTAGGCTTTGTTGCCCAATTCCGGTAACCAATCCATGTAGCAGTTCAAGTACTGAGCAATCGGACGAAACGCTTCGTAACTCATCAGCACTTCGTCAACCGCATCTTTCGCAAGGCGAGACTCGCCGACCCCGATGACCAACAGGTGATAATGGTCACGCTTGCAGTCACTCAGCCATGCATTGATGGTTGATTCGAGTGACCTCGGTTCAACTTGTTTGCGAACCGGTATGTCCTCGCCGATGGTTGCAAAGAAAACCGGACGCGATTGCCCAGGACGCAAGTAAACTTTGTCGATGTATTCAGGATTCGTCGGGTCACCGGGCGATAAAGCACGCAGCATGATGGGGACCTCCATCGGCAGGGCCTGAAACTCAAATTCCCCGTAATGATTCGATTTGGTCTGCCAGGTGTTGAAAGAAGCTTGACCGAAAGAGCCATTGCCCAAAAGATCTCGCGACGTTGCTTTCAGATACGCCTGCGCTTCAATGATGTGATTCGCGGCGGGTGCTCCGTCTCGCAGATTCAGTGTGCCGCCGAAAGACTCGTGCGGTTTCAGCTCCAATTCGATCGGTTCGCCGCCAGCGACAGCGATCGCCGAGGCGCTGCGAGTTCCATCGGCCGACTCGGCATAGATGGCTACGTATTTGGAAAGGACTTCAAACCGGAATTCGCCAGAATCGTCAGTGACCGTCTTGGCTGTCACATCCGAATCGAGAAAGGAGATCGCGGAGACAGTGACACCGGCCTGCGGCTCTTCAGCGAACAGAGCCTTTCCTGTAAATTCGATTCCCGATTCCTGTAACGTTTCGAAGTGAAGCTCGATCGGGGTATCAAGCGGACCATCGATCGTTCGTTCCGTTTCAGTCGATTCGCCATCATGGTAACACCTGACTTTCAATCGACCCTTCGGCACTTTCACCTCGACCATCCCATTCTCGTCAGTCCATCCGTACGTTGTTCGGCCAACGGACCAATTCATAAATCGTTGATATTTTTTTGACTTAACCCGCATCCTTTCGTTTGTTTGAAAGTTGACTCCGGCTTTTTCGATCGGCTCGTTGTCCGCCCCACGATGAACGATCGCCTGTACCGCGATCCCTTGTTCGGTCGGAAGATCCTTGAGTTCCTCCACTTGCGCGAGCTGATCTCCCTCGCGGTCCGGTGACAGCCACTTCCGTATCGGGCTAACGACGGAAACATCTTCGACAACCGACGCGTAGGTCAATTGGGGCAAGACTCGGGTGGTAAATCTTCCTGACGCGTCCGCGATACTGAATCGGTTATCAGTTCGGTTCTCTTGGGGATGATCGAAGCTGACATGTTTCACGGCAACTCCGGCGATCTCTTCGCCGGTGAGACTCCCCGTGATGGTCACCCGCTCTGGCATTCGATTGACCACTTGAGTCGCTATCCCATCGTCCCATGTCAGGTCACCGACTCGGTACCAATTCTCGTCCAACTCGAGATAGCAATAAAGCTGTTCCCAGTCGGGGAAATGCGTATGGACGGCTCGACCATCGTCGCCGGTTGTTAATTCACCTTGCGGCAGTGCACCAAAATAGTTGTAAGTCCTGGTTGCAATGACAACTCGGAGACGCAGGTTGGGAACCGGATTCCCAGACGGGTCGACGCAGCGAAAGACTTGTCGACGTGCCGGGTGCATTTCACAGCGGTATTCCGCGCCGAATGGATCTCGAACCGGTTCTCGGTAGAGTGTGTAGCCTCCAACCAAGCCGGTATCCGTCCACGCCGCAATGGTGCCGACCGAATCACCTTTCAAGCAGTCGAATTGTGCAACGCCATCCGAATTCGTCACAGAATCGATTTCACGTTGCGACGTGCGTTCAAAGGTGGCCCGTGCCCGAATCAATACGTTCTCAACCGGTTTCCCATCGTGAGTCGCCGTCACTCGCACCTTTCTGCTGGCCGGTCTGATTCGGATCGGAAGCTCCTCCATTGCGTGTTGACGAATCCGAGTCAGTGCGATGCTCTCGCCACCGTATTGAGATCCGTCTTTCGTCGAAACGGAGATTCCACAACCATGAAACGATCGCCGTCGCATGGGAATCCAAACTTCAAACCGATCAGCCTCCTGCTTCAACGGAATCTGCGACGGAGTCAGTCTTGAACTGAGTTCCGCTTTCCACTCAAGCTCCTCGATGATTGACTTCGGAAGTGGCTGGCCCCGTTCATCAAAAACCCGTCCGCGAATTCGGACCTCCAAGCTATCGCCGGTTCCTCGAATCCAATCCTGCGCTGCGACCTCACCGAATCCAAGTCCAATCAAAACGAGAACGGATTGTGCGAGGATCGGAAAGAAGTTACGCCAAGTCATGAGAGTCGCTCCCTTGTGGTTGCCGCAAAAAACATCGCCACAATAGCTGGCATCAGGAATCACCGACGGTTTCTAACAGTCGATCGTTTTCGCTACCTTTTACAATGCGTTTCAACTAGCCTAATGTTAGGTTCTGCGAGCCGTCATCTAAAGATGCTATCGCACTTCCATGTGCAGTGTAAATCATCCTGAATCAGCTTGCTCCGCGACGAACTATTCCGCGACTCATCTAAAACGCCTTTTTCCTTCAAATTGTGTAGCTGAACGCACCCAATAAAAGAATCAAAGAAGGAAAGGAAGCTCGTCGATTATCCGAAACTTCGGGGCAGGCCAATCGATTTGATTGTGGGTGGCACGAATGGCACAATCGATTCGGGACCGTGCTGGCTTCGATCAGCGTGGACGCCGATGGCAAGACAAGCAAATCACTCAGTGACGGGGCCGGGCGCATGGTCCGCAGTGTGGACCAGCTCGCCAAGGTGACCACGTACGAATACGACGCCGGTGGCAACCGGCTCAAGATTCGTGATCCCAACAGCGTCGGCCAAGACTGCCTTTACGATGCCCTCGGACGCCAGACGCAGTGCACGGACACCGGCAGCGATGTGACCAAGAGCAGCTACGATCTCGCAGGCAACAAAGTCACGTCAACTGATGCCAAGAACGAAGACACCACCTACACCTACGATGCTCGTGGGCGCCAGATCAAGCAAACAGATCGTCTAGGCGGGGAGACCGAGTTCGCCTACACGGATATGAACCGCCTTTCCAGCCTCACTGATGCGGAGAACCAGGTTACAAGCTATACCTATGACTCGGCCGGATTCAAACTCACAGAGACCTACCCCGATCACACTGGAGGATCACCGGGTGCGTCCACTTACGGTGTCGTCACCTTCACACCCGACGCAGCGGGCCGCGTCCTTCGCAAACAGGATCAACTCGGTGACACGGTTACTTACAACTATGATCTTGCCGGTCGCTTGACGTCGCGTCAGTACCGGACAGCTGCCAACCGCCCGTCAGGCACGGTCACCGATACCGACAGCTTCACCTATGACGATGCCGGAAGGACGCTGACCGCGGTCAGCAGCCGGTACACCAACACGATAACCTACACCTATGACAATGCGGGCCGGAAGTCGACCGAAGCCCTCACGATCAGTGGTCAGACTTACACGGTAACAACCGCGTACGACACTCAGGGGCGCGTCTCGACGCTCACCTATCCGGACGGGACGTCTGTTGGACGCACGTACACCGACCGCAGCCAGCTTGCGACGATTACCGTTGCCAGCACGACGATCGACACACGGACCTACGACGATGGTGGCCGCATGACAGCAAGCAGCTACAATAATGGCGTCAGCGAGTCGCGTACCTTCAACAACGACAACACCTTGGCCAGCATCGGTTACACCGGCGCCGCGATCGGCAACCTGACCTACGGTTGGGATGCCAATAAGAATAAGACCAGTGAGGGTATCGCGGGGACGATGAGCGGATATGGGTTCGATGTCGGAACAAGCGGCTATGACGATGAGGATCGTCTGGTCAATTGGGAACGCGACGACACAAATCTCGATCAATCTTGGAGCCTGTCCCTGGTCGGGGACTGGAGCAGCTACACAGAGAACGGAAGCACGCAGAACCGCACGCACGGTCCGACCCACGAGCTGCTCACTGCCGCTACTCAGGTCATTGAGCATGATGCGAAGGGGAATATGACGTTGATTCCCGGAGTTCTCCGGCCGAGCGGCGTCACGATGAATCTCACCTGGGACTTCGACAACCGACTCTCAACAGCTGACATCGATAACGACTCAACCGTTGACGTAACCTATAAGTGGGATGCCCTTGGCCGGCGTGTTTTCCGGGACGACGGCACAGCGGCGAGTGTCTACGTTCAAAACGGACAACAAACGGTTGCCGACTACACATCCGGTACGGCTGCGTCGAGTCCCACTTACAACTACGTCTACGCCAGCTACATCGACGAACCGGTCCTAAGGACCGGCACTGGCGGCGACCGGTACTACCATCGGGGCCAGCAGTACAGTATCACTGCACTGACCGATGGGACTGGGGCCATCCAAGAGAGATACGCTTACGATGCGTATGGTGGACTGTCTGTGTTCGATGGGGTCGGAGCAGTAGGGACGGCGACGGCCGAAGGAAACAGGTACACCTATACCGGAAGAGAGTTGGATGAGGACCTGGACCTCTACCACTACCGGGCGCGAATGTACGATCCAGTGGCGGGGCGGTTTTACGGGCGTGATCCAATTGCATTTAGCGGGAGTCGCTGGGGCCTGTACGAGTTTGTCAGCGGTGTTCCTACGAGGGGAATTGACCCATCCGGACTTCTTGCATGCCTATGTCAGTGTCATCCTGGGCAGCCCGCGGCGAATCACCAAATCAATCAAATTGTGAACGATACGATCGATGGAATGCAAGGAAGGCCTGTACGCAATCACTTAGTAGATGAGCTAATTACTGGGACACCTTTTGAGACGAATGCAGAAATCAAGATCAAAGAGAGCAGTGGAATGTGGTTGCAAGAGTGTGAAGATAGTGCTTCAGTTATGATTGTTCAGTGCGGAACTGACAGATTTTGCATTGGTACTGACAAAATCGGTCATTTTTTTGAGGAGGGTCTAGCGTATTACGATATCGCTGTGACGCACGGCCATGGACTCGAATATGCGATTGGGTGGGGAGAATGGACTGAAGGCCTGGTACCAAACGGTATGGACCCGAAGATGTGGGGTTTTTTAGTTGACCAAGTTGGAGAGATTACATTCGATATGGCCGGTGGGCAGATTCAGCTTCCAGGGGGAAGTTTTTTTCCACAACTTGACTGGTTCGGTTACTTTGGTGACTACGGCCTTGGTGACAAGCTTATCGACCCCAATGGAGGTGCGAGTCCAGCGGATCTCGCTGCCAACCTAGCAGGTTACTATTTTTGGGATCGAATCTTGAACTCACCCGAAGGACGTCCGCCTCGCTTCGAAATTTGCGACTTCATTCATCCCGGTTGGGATCATCGCCGCAACCCTAATAAAAAAGAGCCACTAGACGTGCGAAACATCCATTACGACCAAGAAGATGACTCGGGATTTGTACGTGTTCGACATGGCCACCAGTCGGCGTCTTGGGTTCGAAACGCACAGGACGATACAATTTGTAACGACCTAAGCTCTAGACGGGCTCTACTTGCAAGTATCGCAATCTTGCTTGGGGGTCAAAAGCACTTGCTGTCCCAGGACCGGGTCGCTGGCAACATGATTCTACCCCAAGAGTGGACAGAATTTCATGACGCACGAACGAACTACCATGAAAACCCTGCGGTGTTTGGAGGATGGTATGAACGTCTCGAGAACGAAGACCGTTCGCGAACGAATGGAATCTACTTCTACCGCTTCGGTGGAGAAAAAAAACTTAATTTGGAAAAATTGAAGCAGTTCCAGGGTCTTCGTGGGTTGGCTGTATTTGATGGACGACGTCTAGATGAAAACGCTTGGGATTATATATCAGAATCGGTTGATCTCCAGCTGCTAGTTGTCCCCACATCACGGTTAGACGACAAATCTTTTGAGAAGTTGCTAACGCTTGAAAAGCTAAGGTTCCTCGACGTGTCAATGACAGAGGTTAGTGACGACAGCATTGGAGTTTTTGAGAAAATGAAGTCGCTCAAGACTATTGGAATAAGCGGAACAAAGATGACGCTTCGTGGCGCTGAGATACTTCGATCTAAGCTGCCTGGAAAGTCAGTTGGGTTAGACCGTCTGCGATACTCTGAGAAAACTCCGCTATACTGGACTAGAGAACTTAAAGAGTTTTGATTGGCCGGATGGTGCCATCGGTTGTCTTAGGTTTTGTCAAGTATCGTGGCGTATCGTGCCACTCAACAAACGATTGACGGAGGTTGCGGATTTTTGTAAATCTGGGTAAATCGCCAATAAATGTGGATGCTCCCGAGCCGCGACCCCAAGGCCGATCGGGGCCGATCGGTGCCGGCCGATCGGTGCCAGCCATGTTTCTAGTTGCTAACAACTCGGTGGTCGGTCGTGGGAGCGACCAGCCGCTATCGATGAGTGGGAAACGCTTCGCATGGGGTCAGATACGGTATTCAAGGCGGTCACGAAGTGATCGCAGCGACGGCACGAAGTCGTCGTCATCTTCGGCACGATGCCGCCAGCCTGGACGACCGCACACTCCGAGCCGACGGGCGAGCCCGCGAGGAGCGTAGCGTGCGTGCTGAGCGCAGCGAAGTGAGAGTTGACCGCGCACCGTAGAGCCTGGTTGCCGCCGGCAGGCACGGCGACCTGGATGGTCGCCGCATGATCAAAGCCCGGTGGCACGAAGCCGTCATCTTTATCATGAGGGGCGCAACTGACCGCGACGAGCGACAGCGAAGTAAGCTGGGAACGAGCCAGCCCGCTATCCATCACCCGACAGCTTGTCTGTTCGGCCAAAGCCCTTTGCCCTTCCGACTTCCGACAGGCCCACCCGGCTCCGAACCGCCAAGGCCAACCGATCTAAAAAACTGCTTGCTTTATCGATTACGATCCGATGGTGCCACCCAGCAACCGATTGACCGTGGGTGTGTATTTTCGTAGATTTGAGCAAGTCACCAACAAAAGTGGATGTCCTGATGACGCGACCCCAACGTGCTGACCAGTTCGATCCTGCCCAAATCTGTGTCGT
>JBCCOI010000171.1:0-12482 GCA_039025515.1 Planctomycetota bacterium | reverse complement strand
GGTTTGAACCTATGCGGCTTGGTCTTCGGCGGCGGCATTGATGCGGTTATAGAGCGTCTTCACGCTGACGCCCAATTCTTCGGCGGCCGCCTTCTTGTCGCCATTGTTTCGCTCCATGGCTCGCTCGATGGCCATCCACTCGATCTGCCGCATGGTCATCGGTCCGGACTCACGGATCTCGGAACGGAGTTGACGTCGTGTGAAGTGCTGCGGCAAATGCTGAGGTTCGATCGGCAAACGGTCACACAGGATCGCCGCATGCTCAACCACATTCGCCAACTCGCGAACGTTTCCAGGCCACTTGTGCGCCGTCAGCTCTGTTGTCGCGTCGGGTGAAAAACTCTGCCCGGACTCCGCATCATTTCGATGTCGCCGAAGCAAGTGTTCGGCGAGCACAATGATGTCTTCCGGTCGTTCTCGAAGCGATGGAACGTGGACTTCAAAAGTGTTGATGCGGAACATGAGATCCTCGCGGAACAGTTCCTCTTGAACCATGTTGTCTAGGTCGCGGTGCGTTGCGCAAATGACGCGGACATCGACACGTTTGGACTGATTGCTTCCCAGCTTTCGTATGTCGCCCGTTTCCAGGACACGCAAGAGTTTGGCCTGCATGGTGATGGGCAACTCACCGATTTCGTCCAAGAAAATCGTGCCGCCATCGGCTACTTCGAAGAGGCCAACCCGTGCCGAATCCGCGCCTGTGAAAGCACCTTTGACGTGTCCGAAGAGCTCACTTTCAATCAAATTCTCCGGCAACGCTCCGCAGTTGATTGAAACCATCGGCTCATCGGCTCGCAGGCTGGCCTGATGAACAGCTCTGGCGACCAACTCTTTCCCACAACCCGTTTCCCCTCGAATCAGCACGGTACTTTCGGTCGGCCCAACTTTGCTGATGACGTGACGAACGGCCTGCATCGCGTTGCCGGAACCGACAAGCTGCGAATCACCTTCGGCTTGTCGAACGCGGTGTTCGAGCGCAGCGATTCGGCGAAACTGACTCAACCTGCGGAAGACTCCGCTCAACAGCGTTTCGATCTGACGAAAACTACACGGCTTGATGACGAAGGCGAAGACGTGGTTTTCGATCGCGGTGAGCGCGGATTCCAAGTCCGGATTTCCGGTCATCACCACCGCTTCGATGTTGGGCTGCAACTCTTTCGCTCGAACGACGACTTCCGCACCCTTGATGCCCGGCATGTTGAGGTCAACGATGAGACAATCGAAAGGTTCCATCTCCAATGCGGCAACAGCCGTTTCCCCGTCAGGGCAAACAACAACGCTATGCCCCAACTTTTCGAGACGATTCTTCATCAAGTTTTGCAGCGACGACTCGTCATCCGCGAACAAGATGTGCATCGATTCACATTCAGGCGACTTCTTCGACATATTTCCAAGTTCGGGAGGGTGAAACGGATGCGTCGGCAAGGCTTGATGGCGTATCCAGTCGCCGAGGTTCGCCGCCGACCTCGGTCTGGTGGTTTGGCGGTTCCGTCGGGAGCCGCAAGATCATTTCCGATCCCTGGCCTTCGCCCGTGCTGTGGGCGGTCAGCGAACCATGATGGATGGAAACGATGCGGTAGGAGATGCTGAGCCCCAGTCCCGTGCCCGTGTTGTCCCGCCGCCGCGTGAAGAACGGCTCGAACAGATGTTCAATCACTTCCTGAGTCATGCCGCAACCGTCGTCCTTGACCACAACAGTTGCATGCTTCAATCCGGACAACGGATCGACTTCGTCGCGAACAAAGACATCGACACGTCCATCGGTATCAACGGACTCCAGCGCGTTTGAGACCAGATTCAAAATAACTTGCTGGATTTCCTGACCGTTGCAATACGCGAAAACATCGTTCTTGGAATGTGCGACGACCGTTTTGCACCGGTATTCGCCGACTTTGGCAACCATGGAGACGACGTATCTCACTAGTTCACTGATGTTTTCGCTTTCACGCTTGGAGTCACTCAGCTTGCTAAAGTTGAGCAATCGCTTGGTGATTCCTTTGCAGCGATAGGCCTCCTCCTGCATGAGAGGCACGTTTGTCTCGAGTTCACGCAAGAGCGATGGAGCGATAAGCGAACGTTGCTCATCACTCAGATCTTTGAGTTCATCCTCAAGCGATTCGGCACTCCAAGCGATCGCCCCAAGAGGATTGTTGATCTCGTGAGCAACGCCCGCGGCCAAGAATCCGACGCTCGCCAGTTGCTCGTTTTGAATCACTTCGCGCGTACGATCACGGACTTCTTGTTCCGCCGTCTCCTTGGCCTCTTTCAGCTGAGCCATGGCGCGGTTGAACCGACGAGTGATGTCATTGACGGTGTTTGCCATCGCACCAAGCTCATCATCGCGTCCCAATTCGATGACATGATGATGATGCCCGTTCGCTATGAGCTCTGAACCACGCACGAGCGTACGAAACGGGGCAACGATTCCGATCCAGAATTGGCAAATCAGGAATCCGAGCAACACGGTCGAAAACAACGTGACCGCCCAAAACGCCTTGTTCTTCTCCGCTTGCTTGGCGTGAACGCCTTCGCGAAAGTCCCTCATCCCGGACTGAATCGAATCGAAGTGCCTGTGCGTGAGTTCGACGAGTTCGCGCAATTGTTGATCGAGACTCGCGTGGAGAAAGTCGAGCCGCATAAACGAACGTTCGATTTTGTACGACTTCTCCCAATCGCCTCTCGCCGAGCCGATGAGTGTTTCGATCTTGTCCAATCGCAGACGGTGAGCCCGTCGATCAAACAACAGGGACGACCCGTCGATCGATCCCGAATGTTTTTCGATGGCAATTCGGTAGTCTTCCAGAATTCCCGCCAACCGAAGAAAACCGACGTCGATATCGTCGAAAAGTTGTGAGCGCAGACCGTGCGAGTTGCTTTCGTTGAGCGGCGTGATGCGGTCCGATTCGATCATGGAGTGGTCGACGTCGACCAGCTTTTGAAACTCCATGTGCGACCGCAGCAAACGGTCTGCGGTCTTGTTGAGCTCATGAGAAACGTCGATTTCGTCGGCTAGATGGCTGATTTCGATCGCCAAGAATCGGTCTCGGATCAGCTGGTTGTAGGTGTTGTAAACCAGAGCGATGATCACCATCGCCAGTCCGAGCAATCCGGCAATTATCTTGCTCCGGATTTTCCAGTGACGCATGGCGGCCCTCCTTGCCTGACGTGATTTCCACCGTGTGCCCAACCACACCAACTTCCGACGATAGGAACGGCTCCGGCGCACTGCAAGGTCAATGAAAACCAAGAGAAAACCTCCTCGGAAAGTAACGCGAAAAACTGACCTTGACTCCGGGAAGGGCGATCGTGAAACTCCCTCCTCGCTCGTGGGCGTGGAGCCCGGTGCCAACAGGTGCCGCGTTTGCTACGCTGCAAGGGATTGCGTGTGATCGAAAATTACTCTGACGGCAGAAGTCGCAGAGTGGACCGATCCGGACAGGAACGCCCAGGATGGGCGCGTTCAAAGATGAGCGTGCTTGGGCAACGTTTCAGCGAGTCGTTGCGTCCAGATGTTGGACTTGGACCTCAAAGAACGCGTGCGCTCCTCCGTCGACTTGGTCGATGTGGTAGGTGGTTCGTTGACGCTCGTTCCGAAGGGACGAATGCTGGCCGCGCGATGTCCCTGGCACGACGACCGCTCGCCATCACTGACCGTCAACCGTGAGCGGCAGACCTGGAAGTGTTGGGTTTGTGATATCGGTGGCGACGTGTTCAGCTTTGTGATGCGTCGTGACGGAGTCGACTTTCTCACCGCGCTGCGGATGCTGGCCGACCAGGCCGGAATCGAATACCAAGTCGGACCAAAAGCCGAGGTCGGTTCTAAAAACGACAAAGCCACGTTGTTGGCAGCCGTCAAACTGGTCAGTGATGCCTACTTCGGATTGCTCGATCAACCCTCCAGCGAAGATGCAAACGCCGCACGCGAGTACCTGGAAAGCCGCGGGATCGATGAAACCAGCCGTAAGAAGTTTCGAATCGGGTTCGCACCCGACCGTTGGGACTTTGCAATCGAATTACTCCGCAAGAATAAGTTTCGACCCGAGATCGCCGCTGCCGCCGGGGTCGCGCTGAATCGGAGCCAGGGGCAAGGCAGCTATGACCTTTTCCGTGGTCGGCTGATGTTTCCGATCGTCGATCTGCAAAACCGTCCGATTTCAATGGGCGGCCGTATCATCCCGGCGATTGCGGAGCGACACGGCGAGAAAGCGGGTGGAAAATACATCAACGGTCCGGAGACCAAGCTGTTTCGAAAGTCACAGCAGCTTTACGGACTCAACTTGGCGAGAGAAGCGATTCGCAAGGGCGGCTCCGCGCTCGTGATGGAAGGCTACACCGACGTGGTTGTCTCTCATCAGTCGGGCGTCGAACCGGTTGTGGCCGTGTTGGGGACGGCGCTCGGTGAAGACCACGTCAAGTTACTGAAGCGACTTGCCGAACGCGTGGTCCTGGTGCTGGACGGTGATGAAGCCGGCCAAAAGCGAGCCGACGAAGTGCTGGAACTATTCGTGCGAGCCGACGCCGATCTGAGAATTCTGACGCTGCCCAGCGGTCTCGATCCGGCAGACTTTCTTCAACAACAAGGATCCGACGCGTTCGGCAAGTTGGTCGACTCCGCGCCGGATGCTTTGGAGCACAAGCTGGGTTCCCTGACGCAAGGTGTTGACGTCACCAATGACACTCACGCCGTCATGCGAGCCATCGATGTCATGACCGGAATACTCGCCAAAGCGAGTTCGATCGATCCGCTCAAGCTGGATCAGATGTTACTTCGTTTGTCGAGAACGTTCGGAATCGCGACAAACCGAATTGAAGACCGACTCGCGAAAAAGAGATCCGAACTCGAGAATCGGAAACGCGCGGCACAGCGTTTCAGCAAGCCAAGGCCGCCCGCCGGACAGCAGCAAAACCAATCGTTCAATACGACAATCAGCACTCGCGGAATCGACCCAAACGACTTGCTTTCCGAAGCAGCGAGTGAGTTCAGCGATCCTTCCGCGTCTGCGTTTTCACCGGCCCACTCGTCGGCGAACACAACACACGAGTCCGGCCATCGAGTTCCCGAACCGGAGCAACCGTTGAGTGGCTTCGATCGAGAGCTCTTTGAGACGATGATCGAATCACCAGACTTGGCCGGACGGGCCGTTGAATCGATCGATCCGGAGTGGCTGGACTCGCTTGCGGCAAAGATGCTGCTCGCCGCGTATCAGCAGCTCGATCTGCAAGGCCGCGATCTCGACGTCGAATCGCTCATGCTGCTGCTTGAAAACGACTTCTTAAAGAACGAAATTGTGACGCTCCAGTTTCGGCTCAGCGAACGAAGTGAACAACTCTCGCTCGGCGCCGATGAACGTTTCGAAGCCTTGATGCGTCAATATCAAGAACGTGAGTCACGAGCAGAAAAACAACGCCAAATTGCGCAGCTGGAATCATCCGTACTCGATGAGTCGGAAGAACTCGAGCTCCTCAAACAACTCTTTGATGGCGAACGAAGCCGACATGAAATCGATCCCGAAGGAGGAAGTTAGATTCCGTTTCCTTTCCAACGGCTGATGGATCTTTGCGAATCCCATCGGCAAGACAACAAAGAGATTTGTTGGCGATCCCCCCCGACCCAATTCGAACGCCCATGACGGGCGACTTAAACAAGAGGTTTAATACGATGCTTTTGATGGATCAACAGTTGGCGGACTTGGTGCAACGCGGGTTCGAGCAAGGTTGCTTGACCTACGACCAGATCAACGCCTATCTGCCAGACGAAGACGGGAGCCCCACAAAGTTGAATCGACTGATCGAAGCGGTCGAACGCTTCGGCATCAAGTTGATCGACGATGAATCGTTGCCGGAAGCAGACCGGCGAAAGATCATGCCCGACCTGCGTGGTGTACCGGCAGACAACTCGCCGCAAATGATGGAAGAAGACGATGACCATCTGGCGGCACCCGAACCAGAAACATTGAGCGCCGCTGATCTTCCCAAGGCCAGCGATGATCCGATCCGGATGTACCTCAGTCAAATGGCCGAGATCCCGTTGTTGACCCGGGAACAGGAAATTTCGCTGGCCAAAAAGATCGAGGTGACGCGGCGTCAGTTCCGTCGCTGCCTGCTCGAATCCGATTACGCACTCCGGCACACCGTCGAAGTCCTGCGTCGCGTTCACGAAGGAGAGCTTCCTTTCGATCGAACCATCAAGGTGTCACTCACCGAGCATCTGACCAAGGAACAAGTTTCAGCTCGGATGCCGCACAACCTGCGAACGTTGGATCGGCTGATCGCACAAAACCGCGAAGACTTCGAAATGCTGGCTCGTAAGAGTACTCCGGATCGTCTCAAGGCCGAGGTTCGCCGGAGGTTCATTTCGCGTCGCCGGAAGGCGCTCGAACTGGTCGAAGAACTCAGCCTGCGTAGCCGCCGCGTCACACCGATGCTGAAGCGGTTGGAAGAGTTTTCGGGAAGGATGAACTTCATCCGCAAGCGGCTGGCGGAGTTGGGGCACGACGCGGTGAGCCGTGACGAGGCGGCCGACCTACGGCAAGAGTTGCGTGAGCTGATGATGCTCACCCAGGAAACTCCGGAAAGCCTTCACAAGCGAGTGACAAAAGCACGCGAGTACTTTGAACGGTTTGAAGCGACAAAGCGAGAACTGAGCAGTGGTAATCTGCGGTTGGTCGTTTCCATCGCAAAGAAATACCGTAACCGTGGGCTTTCGTTTCTTGATCTGATTCAAGAAGGCAATACGGGGTTGATGCGTGCGGTTGATAAGTACGAGTATCGTCGTGGGTTTAAGTTCAGCACCTACGCGACATGGTGGATTCGCCAAGCCATCACACGCGCGATCGCCGACCAAGCTCGGACGATTCGAATTCCCGTGCACATGATCGACGTCCTCAGTAAGTTGCGTCAGGCCCACAAGAAACTTACGCAGCAACTGCGTCGCGAACCGACGTACGAAGAGATCTCGAAAGCCACCGAAGTTCCACTCGAAGAAGTCCAACGTGTGATGGACATCGGTCGTCATCCGGCAAGCCTGGATCGTCCCGTGGGCGAAGGCGAAGACAGCTCGTTCGGTGAATTCATCGAAGATAATGAGAGTCTGGACCCCGTCCGCGTCGCGTCGGGCGGAATCCTAAGGGGCAAGATCGATGAATTGCTGAAGACGCTGACGTACCGCGAACGCGAAATTATTCGTCTTCGGTACGGTCTCGTCGACGGCTACAGCTACACGTTGGAAGAGTGCGGACGGATCTTTAAGGTGACACGCGAACGCGTTCGGCAGATTGAAGCAAAGGCGGTCGCAAAACTGCAAAGCCCCAGCCGTGCCGAACGCCTTTCGTCTTTCATCAAAGTCGCGGCGTAGTTTGAAGGCACGACAAGCCTCTGAGCCGATTGGGCGATAGCCATGGCTTTGGTATCCGAAGCTATGGCATCGTCAAATGTTGAATTCGTCGATGAAGCTATCACTTACGTGAGCGCTCTTCGGTTCAGAACGAACGAGGCCAAATTTCTTCGAGTCGCCTCCAAAGCTCTGTGGCATAGGAAATCAGTTCAGAGAGAATGAGTAGAGCAGTTCCCTCTGCCGTCACGCGGTTCAGTTCAGCCTGAAACTCTGGAGTCGACATTACGCTTCGTACGACAGCCCGCGTTTCGGCGCGGATGACCATAGCAACGCACAGCACGACTGCAAGAAATGCCGTGCATACAACGAACCCTCCGATAGCCGCAATACGCAACGTTTTCCGGGAGAATTTGCGTGCATTCTGTGACGGGTGTTCCGTGGGCGTGTAGGGGTTCATTAATCAGTGCGGTTCGCTGTTGATTTAGGCCACCTGATTTTACAGCGTGACGTCGACCGGAGGTAAACATGTCCGCATACGTTCTTTGCTGCATTGGCGCTCGCTACGCTCACTGGATGCAGCCTACGAATCCAACCGCCATCAACGTAGGCCGTCATTGAGGAGCCTCCAGGCGACGAAAATGCGGCGAAGCCTGGTCGCATGAACGAACCGGTGCAAACCTCGCTAAGAAACGGTCAGTTCTTGCACCGGTGCCGGCGGGTAATGAAACCTGCCGTAACGTTGCGGGCCGACGTTGCAGAGCTGCCCTTCGAAAGTTCCCTGAGCATCCGCGAGAGCACGGCGAGCGAGATGGACGACGTCTTGAATTTCCGACTCGAGAAACTCGACGACGACAGTATCGCGCTGTTCCGCCTCATTGATCACCACATCCAAGTGACCGCTCAACATCGCAGCCGGTTCGCTCGATTCGGCTTTCCGAATGAGAACACCGGGCGCGGGGCGATCTTGTTTGAAAGCGGCGTTTGCGGAAAGCGTAATGATCGGCGTTCCCGTTCCGAGCACGCTTATGATTGCGGACTCAATCAAGTCTGATTCATTGTTGTATTCCAGATCGGTGATCGCCATGTTTTGGCAACCAAGTTGGACCGTTGCGGCAGCGATCCCCGATTCTCGTTGCCACTGCATCGATGGGCCAACCGTGAATCCCTTCTTCGTGAGCGCCTGCGAGTATTCCTTCAGCTTGCCGCTCAGCGGAAGTGTGTCGATCTCGTTGAGTGGTTGATCCGCGTACTCGATCTCATTGACGACGGGTTCCAAAGAACACGCTTGCTCCCAAGACAGCCGCTTTTCCTTCTTCACTGGCGTGCCCTCAACGCTCGCATGCAGGGCCCGAGCCGTAATCTGAAGCGGAACAGCGAGCACGGCACCCAAGCCACAGAAGAAAGAAGCGAACCCGAGCGACTGAAAGATCGGATTTCCCTCCGCTTGCCCAAGGTTTCCCAACATGTGCATCATGTAGATCCCGTATCCAATCAGCGCGCCACCAATCCCGATGTAAACAAGTCGGGTGCCCCAGTTGCCTCTCCCGTAACGCATCGGGTAGCCGATGATGCTGAGTGCCGACGGCAAGGGTGCGTACCAGCAACACCACATCCCAGGTCCACCGCTGCCCAACATCACCAGCCCCAGTGACAACGCCAGCCCCATCCCCAGAAACGTGTTGCGCGACATTTCCGCGTTCAAGTGCCCACCGTTGGGCACGATCGTGTAGACCGGATCCTCGGTAGACTCGACCAAGTCCTCGATCGGCGTCCCCGTGCAGAACGCGTACACATCGGCAACCATGTGGTCCGCGGTGTAGGTCCCAACCATACCGGTGACCGTACCGGATTCATCGAATTCGGCGAACGCTCGATCAAGGTTCTTGACGCCCGATGCCAGCTGAACACGACGCTCGGTGATGGCTCGGTTGAGCGGAAGAATCTCAGCAGGACCAAGGTCGAAGTTCGAAAGTTGTGGCCCCATGAATGGGTCTTCCATCAACTCGTCCATTTCTTCGCCCAGCCAATCATCCATTTCGGCATACGGATCTACGATGTGGATCTCACGGAGCTGAACATGGGGATTCTCGCCGTAGCCGCTTTCGACGAGCTGGTCCCACGTAAGCACTTGTGGCTCCGCCTTCATCACTTGGGCGCGATGGTGGTCGTGCACCGCGTGCCCCATCCCTCCCAGCAGTCCTCCACTGGCGATGAGAAAGCCGAAGATGATTCGGAGCGGGCGTGGAGGCGTGGACGAGTTGTACTCGGCGTACGGGTTGTAGCGAAAAAACATCGCGGTGATCCGACACGGGACGAAAACCGGGGAAGCCTGGAGCGGAACCGCCCCACCCGAGGGAGAAGCCATCCCGCATCGAAAAGCTAGCTCGTAAATTTGCTCGTGACGGACAGACGAAGCTCTGACCCCTCGGCGAAGCGGTCAATACACGGCAAATGCAGCTTTTTAGAAATTCTTTTGTCACCGAATTCGTGCACGTGCCTATGGGAGATCAGAACCCATTCCCGCACGCAGGTGAACGCCGATGACCAAGAAAAGCCGACTCGCCAAGCTTCTCACGAAAATGAACTCGCGCCGTCCGTTGAAGACACGCAGACCTCGTCGATTGGGCGTGCAGCAGCTTGAGACGCGGAAAATGTTGGACGGGAACGACACATTTGATGAAGCGTTCAATATTGGTTCTCTGGCCGATCAAACGGAGCTCGACAGCGATCAGCTCACGACCGGGTTCTCGATCAATCCCGTCACGGATGTCGACATGTTCTCGTTTCAAGCACTACGTGGCCAACGCGTTGAGGTTGAAATCGACGGCGACGGGTCTTCTCCCTCTCATCGAATCCGACTCTTCAGTCCAGACATTCGCTACGACTTCATCGAGAACCTGACCGCATACTCCGACGGAACGCTCAGCTTCAACGCGACTGAGTCGTCAACGTTCTATGTGGGAGTATCGGAGGCGTCCAACGGTAGCTACAGTCCCATCACGGGCAACGGCGACCTGGTCAGTCCGGGTGCGCGAACCGGTGGATTCACGCTTCGAGTCCGCCTGCAGAACGGTACCCCGCCGCCGCCAAGCATTGTGGATCTCCAGCCGGAGTCTCCCATTGCGCCGCCAACCGCTCGACCTGGTTCGACGATCCGTCCACTCATCGAGATCGACAACACTGGCACGGGCAGTGCATCACAATTCAAGGTCGATTTCTACTTAAGCACGAACACCTATATCTCGTCGTTCGACACAAAGCTGGCAACCGTCACTCGGCCCGGCGTTGCAGCTGGCGGTAGTGATTCGTGGATTCAAGACCTCGCCATTCCATCTGATCTCTCTGCCGGGACTTATTACCTTGGCATGATCGTTGATGCGGACGGTCTGGTCGACGACGTTCCGAGCACGTCCAACATCGAATACACCTCGATCATCATCGAAAACGCACCGCCACCACCTCCGCCAAGCGTTGTTGATTTGGACCCAGAAATTCCTGTCGCACCGCCATCGGCGAACACGGGTAACAGCATTGATGTACGCGTCGAAGTCGATAATACCGGAACGGGAGATGCCGGACAGTACGAC
Source organism: Planctomycetota bacterium (assembly GCA_039025515.1). Taxonomy (GTDB): domain Bacteria; phylum Planctomycetota; class Planctomycetia; order Pirellulales; family Pirellulaceae; genus Stieleria. The sequence continues at coordinate 1,562 of JBCCOI010000171.1, read as the reverse complement.
GTTGATTTCTACTTGAGCACCAACTCCTACATCTCTTCGTTCGACACAAAGCTTGCGACTGAAACGCGATTCGGTATCGCGGCCGGGGGAAGCGACTCCTGGAGCCAACGCCTAACGATTCCCTCCGATCTCGCACCGGGAATTTACTACCTCGGAATCATTGTGGACGCCGACGGCTTGGTGGACGATGTCCCCGGCACGTCCAATGTCGAGTACACGCAAATCACAATCTTGGATATCCCGACGCCGCCACCTCCACCACCGGCGACAAATGGCGACGCCGTTGGTTTTTACAATCCGAACCAAGCGATGTTCGAATTGCGTTCCCACCTCGGTCCAAACGCAGACGTAGACCGTGTCTCGGGTCAATCCGTTCCAGCGAATTTCATACCATTGGTCGGCGACTGGAATGGCGATGGCGTCGAAACGCTCGGGTTCTACGATCCAGCAAGCTCTGTCTTCCATCTTTCCAATCGAAGCGGATCAACCTCATCGGATATTCGATTCCAATACGGTCCAAGCGGATTTGCCGGCTGGACGCCGCTCGCGGGTGACTGGAACGGTGACGGCATCGACACGATCGGATTCTACCAGCCGGATCTATCACTGTTTCATCTAAAGGATTCCTTCACGGCCGGAGCCTCCGACCAGTACTTCGGGTTTGGGCCGTCCGGAAACGCCGGTTGGACTCCGATGGTGGGCGACTGGAACGGAGACGGTGTCGATACGGTTGGCTTCTACGAGCCCGGGCAATCACTGTTCCATTTGAAAGATAGCTTCACGCCAGGACGCTCGGATCAATACTTCGGCTTTGGCCCTGCGTTCGGAGGATGGACACCACTTGCCGGAGACTGGAACGGGGACGGAGTTGACACGATCGGCCTCTACGACCGAACGGGCTCGATGTTCCATCTCAAAGACTCGTTCACTCACGGAGCTTCGGATCACTACGTCGGCTGGGCAGCTAGCGAGTTTCAAGGCGTTCCGATCGTGGGGCGATGGGGCGATTCGCAGAACGACCCGCCGGTACCTTTCCCCGAAGTGCCAACGTACGGCAGTTTCAATGACTGGAACCTGAACTTAATCGGGGCTCCGGAAGCCTGGGCTCAAGGCCACACTGGTGACGGCGTGCTGGTTGCCGTGCTCGACAGCGGAATCGATTTCAATCATCCGGATCTGCTGCAAAGCTTGCATCGCAACTACGCCGATCCGATCGACGGTATCGACAATGACGGAAACGGCTACACGGATGACTTCATCGGCTACGACTTTGCCAACGGAGACGAGTTTCCGGAGGATACCGATGGACATGGAACTCATGTCGCGGGAACCATCGCCGCGGCGCGAAACGGGGTCGGTGCAACAGGCGTTGCCTATGACGCCAAGATTCTGCCGGTGAAAGTCTTCGGTGACGGGCCGTTCAACGCGGATGGATACATCGATGCGATCAAGTACGCAATCAAGATGGGTGCCGACATCATCAACATGAGCCTCGGTGGCGGATATGATCCCGCGGAGGAAGCCGCGATTCAGCTTGCGGCCCAACATGATATTCTCGTTGT
>JBCCOI010000170.1:0-12494 GCA_039025515.1 Planctomycetota bacterium | reverse complement strand
TCTATCGTGCTTTCGATTATCGCGACGAGGAAGACGTATACGATGCTCTTGCGAAAAGCATTGATGGCGAACTCCTGGAGGACGTGTTTCTTCAAATTCGGCGTGGACTGGAGATGCAGGAGCAGGGAGGAGCAGTCTCACGAATCCGAGAAGTCGACGTCCTTGAACGTGAGCGACAACAGCTCAGCAAAAGCGACCCAAACGCCAGCGGTGCAAGTGAATCGCATCGCCTGCGATATCGAGGCCGCTGGAATGTGGCCGGCACCGTTGAGCACTGGGGACACATACACGCTCGCACAAACCAATATGAAGCGATCTTCGACATTGAATCGACCGACGGAACATGGAAAGTGACCGGCATGGAATTGCTGGCGGAGAAACGTCTCAACTTTGAGACGACGCTTCGGTCAATGTGATTGGACTTTCGTTATGCTATGAGCTTTTGCTCGACAACTCTTTCGGGAATCAACTTTCGGGAATCAAGATGAGAATTCGATTTTGTAGTTCTTTCTGTCAGTGCTTTCTGGCTGTCATCGTCTGTGTATTGTGTGCCGAATCCGCCATTTCGGAAAACACGGCAGCAACCATTGAACGCGTTGGAAACGATATCGAGTATTTGGCGTCGGATGAGTTGGAAGGTCGCGGCCCGATGACGAAGGGCCTGCAGCTAGCTGCCGATTACATACGCGACGAGTTCAAGGCTTCGGGGCTGGTAAGCGGCACGGAGGATGGCAGTTTCATGCAGCCTTTTGAGATTCGTGTGGGCACCGAACCGGTGTTGGCAAAGACGATGCTCGTTCTTCGTGGTCCCGATGGCAAAGAGATGAAGTTGGAAGTTGGCGAACAATTCCAGCCGATGGCTGCGGGCGGCGAGGGAAGCGTGACCGCGGAAGTCGTCTTCGTCGGCTACGGAATCTCGGCCGAAGAACAGAATTACGACGACTACAAGGATATCGATGTAAAAGACAAGGTCGTCGTAATGATACGGCGTGAGCCACAACAAGACGACGAGGAGAGCGTCTTCAATGGCAAGAACATCACCAGCCACTCGTACATCCGTACCAAGCTGGAAGCAGCGAAGAAGAGCGAAGCCGCTGCCATCTTGATGGTGAATGATCCATTCAGCACAAGCGAGAACGACAAGGACGAACTGTCAAAGCCTGATGGATTTGGTACCAACGGCGCTGACATGCCGATGGCACACATGAAGCAAGACATTGCCAACCAACTCTTAAGTGTTTCACCACTGGAGCTGGCCGATGGGAAGGAGTTGACGACGGTTGCCGGAATCGAAGACGCGATCGATGAAACGCTTGAGCCGATTTCGCAACCGATTGATGGTTGGACCGCGGAACTCAATTTTGCTTTCGAGTCAATCGAGGCGAATGTCGGAAATGTCGTCGGTGTCCTGGAAGGCGAGGGGCCGTTGGCCGATGAGACGATTGTGATTGGTGCCCATTACGACCACCTGGGTTACGGTCCATTCGGATCACGGCGCCCGGGCGAGAAAGCGGTGCACAATGGAGCCGACGACAATGCAACGGGAACGGCGGCCGTCATTGAGCTGGCGCGTCGATTTGCCGAGCGAGACAACAAACCGGCTCGCAGGATGGTCTTCGTCGGTTTTACGGGTGAGGAACGCGGACTGCTGGGAAGCAACTATTACATCGGCAACCCGCTGATTCCACTTGAAAACACGGTCGCCATGATCAACTTTGACATGATCGGCAATCTCAGCGAACAAGGACTTCAATTGGGCGGTGTTCGCACGGGCAAAGAATTCCCAGGACTCGTCGAGAAAGTCGTCGACGCAAGTGCGATGAAAGTCAACACGTCGATGGCGATGGGCGGAAGTGACCACGCCGGCTTCTACCGAAAAGGAATCCCTGTGGTTTTCTTTCATACCGGACTCACCGATTTGTATCACACGCCGGATGACGACTTTGAAACGATCAATGTGGATGGAGTGGTGAAAACCATCGACTTCGCAGAACAATTTCTTGACGAGTTGGTGAACATGCCGGAGCGGCCCGAGCACGTCGAAGGCGTCGGACGACGCCCCAGTCGCCGGGGCCCAATGGCTTACCTGGGCATCGTGCCCGACTATTCGGCAACCGAGGAAGGGCTTGTTCTTGCTGAAGTCAACGAGGATGGACCTGCATCAGAAGCCGGACTTCAAAGTGGCGATATCATCACAAAAATCGGTGAGACCTCCGTTGCAGACATACAGGGCTTGTCGGCAGGATTGCGAAAGCACAGGCCGGGTGAAAAGGTTGAAATCGCTGTAAAGCGAGGCGAAGAAGAGCTGACAATCGAAGTGACGCTTGGTCGACCGCCGCGTCGGACCGGTCGATAGTTCGAAACTAACTCGTAGAGAGCCTCATTATTTTCCCATCGTCGCCCTGAGAAGGGCGACGCCCCTGCGGGAGCTTTCCCGGCTTCTTCTTGTTCGCATTTTGGGAACCAACCATTTTTCGTGAAAGGCTTGGGATTTCCTGGTCAGTAAGTTGCGTGTGAGTTGTCTGCTGAGAGTTTTCGGAACTTCTCGTGATGCACGACAACGGTAGCAACTTGGATCAGGAATAAATGCATGACAAGCGAGACTCATCAGTGGCCGGAAAACCAAAGGCTCAAGCTAGTCAGAATTGGGATTGTTTTTGCCGCAGCCGCACTCGCCCTCACCTGCTTGCCCGCGCTCGCTCGCGCTGCTGTCGTCGATTGCCCGGGTTCAGGATCATGCACGGTCAGCAATCCGTTTGCCACGATCGGTACGGATTCGAATTCACCGGATGAGCTTGACGACTGGATCTTCAATGGGCAGGACCATCTCTTTAGCACTCGTTGGGCGGTACGTACCGGAGGCGTGACGGACACGTTACCGACTCCGTCTTCTGCTACAGCCAATGATGTGACCGACACGCTCGCCATTACAACAGAGACCGATGAATTTAGGTTTTTGATCACCTATGTTCTGGGCTCGGATGGAATGACGATATCCGAGTCCGTGACACTGACCAATCTCACGACTGCGGCCGCGAATTATCGAGTCTTCGCGACCACGGATTTTGACCTCGCGGGAGTATCAGGTGGTCAATTCGGGCGCTTTGATGCGACCACCAGGACATTTTCACAAACGGATCCCAGCCAACCGGGCTTGACCGCGACTTGGACAGCAAACGACCCGATCTCTGGCTGGCAGATGGGTCAACCCTCGCTTGCTGGGCTTGAGTCATTGACGAACTCGTCGTCACCGATCGGTCCGGCGGATGTAAGTTTCGCTTTCTCATTTGACACGAACATTGCGCCACAGCAAAGCGCGACGTTTTCACTGACGAAAGCGATCGCCGTACCCGAGCCATCGTCGAACCTAATTCTGGGATTCATCGCGATGTTGACGGTTGCCGCGCCTGGTCGCTCTCGCGGCAAACGTGCTTCTCGAAACAAACACTCCAAGAGAATTGCTAAGTATTGATCACAGCCTTCCTAATTGTCCGAATCCAATACGAATACGGACAAGAATCGCTCTATTTTGATGAGATTATCGGGAAATCCTGCCTCCTCCAATTAAGTCAGCATTCTGGCATTTTCGCTGAAAGCCTTTTGCCTGAGATGGCAGAAGCTCTGTTCACGGTGATTGCGTTCTCGGTCGGTGAGTCAACCGATCGGGCTGCACGAAGCATGACGCAAACACAATTTTTTCGTGACGGATTGAAGGCTAGCGATGACGATATCCAACGAAGACGTCTCGATAAATTTTACATCTCATCACGCCGAAGCGTGATGGATACTCAGACTGACGATTGAATGTTGTCCGAGCCGAAATCTGTTACCCTGCTTGGCATATAGTCCTTTGAAATCGGCCTCACCAAGTTACCAGATCCCATGGATTCGAGTCAGTTTGCTCGCGGGCTCGTTCGAGCTTGCGTTCGTTTGTTCGTCCAATTGACGAAGAGCAATCGCATTTTCACCTCGGCCGTTTTGAGTGCCGCTTTGATGTTCGTGCACTTCACCACAAGGGCCGAGTCGCCAAATATCGTCGTGATCATGGCGGATGACCTGGGCTGGAAGGATCTGCATTGCTCCGGCAGCACGCAGTTTGATACTCCCTCCATCGATCAATTGGCGGACGAAGGGATGCGGTTTACCGATGCCTACGCTGCATCGCCCGTGTGCTCGCCGACCCGTGCCACAATGATGACGGGGCTAGCGCCTGCACGACTTCGACTGACCAATCATGCTCCCGGAAATCCTGATGGTTTCGCGCTAAAAGGATCAACGCTTCAAGAGCCAGAAACACCTGCGACGACAGACAATGACTTCAAGGCCAAACTGCAGCTGAAGTCACGAGGTCTGCACGGTTACATCGGCTACAAAGCTTCACGTCCACCCAGTCAATCCGAATTCAACATGGGGATGGGTTTTTATTCGGCCGTGTGGCCGTTAACCGCTAAACCGCTGGCAAATTTTCAGATCGGTTTACCCTCCACCTGGATCACACCCGACAACTCCGACAACAAAGACACACCTCTGGCCCCCGCGGGGACGAGGGCCAGGAGATGGGCCGAGCGAGGTCCGACGTGGTCAAGCGTCTTTCAAACCGTGGAAGGTGGCCTGGGCTTTTGGGCACGAAATCACTTCAGGTACGGACTTCCGAAGTTCAGCATGAACGGGACACCACAGTGCTACGACTACGAGGTCGGGTCTCCCGGATGGTCTTTTTTTTACAGCGATCAAGCACTTCCGGATGATCAACTCGGGATCGCTCAACTGAGCAATCGACTGCTGATTCCGCCGGATGCCTTGCCGTTCGATGGACAACCGAATGGCGAGTTTTTGGGATACACCTATTTGGCTTTGCCCTTTACCGAACCAACGACGGGTGATGCGAAAACCGGTGACCCGCCGACGGGAGATCAAGCTTGGACGTGCTTCTTGAATGCGAAGAACTTCAAGGGGCCCATTGCCTACTACATTCCGGAAACATGGAGCAAGATCGGGAAACGTTTCAGCTACCCTTTCATTTACGAACGCGGTCTCGATTCTCGTCCGGGGATTGCCAATGGCGGCGCGATGGAGATCAATACGGTGCCATGTTTTGAGAGCCAAGATTCGAAAGGTAACACCTTCACAAAAATTCCTCAGTTGCAGTTTCCCATTGATGCTGAACGTCGCAGCAGGTTGGTTCAAGACGTGACGTACTACTCCAAAGCAGCGCTGTATGAAAAATTCAAGTCTTGGCGGGATGGTGGTGAAACATGCCCTGGAACGTTTGATCCGTCCGGTTCGTTCAAGGCTACCATCCGGCGAAGAGACACACGCTACGACCAATCTGGCGTCCGCATAGCTGGCGTCGATTCGGTTTTTGACAACGAGGTTTTCGAAGACAACGTCTGGGGATTGCAATGGGAAGAAGGCGCGTCGGGCACAACGGGCTTCTTCCCCCAATACTTCAAGCATGTCGGGAAGGAGAGAGTTGCGATTCCCGAGAGTGAAGTCCCGCCGGAAACGGGTTTAAAAGCCCAATCATTCAAGTTGGCTTCTTCCGGCAAACCCTACACGTCACCGCAGTCGGGTGCATGGACGGAACCGGGACCAGTGAAAGGTCCGTTCCAAGTTGACTTGGCCGATGGTTCTCGTGTGACATACTTCTGGTATCGTTTCGTCGATCAGCCTTCGTTTCAGCAGTATGCTTGGCAAGCTGAGAAGAAAGCGAAGCTTCAAGCCTTCATTGAAAAGATTCATGCGGAATGGGCAATCGACCGAGAATACATGGCGCCACCGACTTCTGGAGACTTGGTCAGTTTGGACCCGTCGCTCTTGGTAGCACCACCGCCCGGACTCGAGGTCGGTTATGTTCCGATTGTCACACGCCAGGAGTCTGCCCCGGAAGAATGAGTTCACGGGTGAGGGCGTGGCCTTTTTGTTTTCTTCAATGTCTTTGAAACGCCCGATGGAAACAAAACCGAGTTCGAACCCGTATTCCGCGCCGACCGTAGAATTAAAATCTCACTCAGTCAGCGTTGATTTTTCATCGATTATCCGACGCTGGGAGCGACTGCGTTTGTTTTACAACGCCGTCCTCGTCTCTATTGTGCTGATGGTGACACTGGTTGCGTTCCCGCAACACACGGTTGTCCCCGGCTATTGGGTGTCACTGGTCATTGGTGGAACGGTGGCAAACCTGTGCTTCATGACGGGACCTGCCATCGAAGGCTACGGGATGTACTTTGGATTATGGAATCCCGTGATGACAACCATGTTGTTCTTCCTAGGACTTGGATTTACGGCGCTACTCGCATGCCTTTCAATCGCAAACTTCTGAGTCTTAGACTTTCCGGTGGTCACCCGATCTGATCGTCATTTTTCATCGGCAAAATCAACATCGTGAACAAACGCGATCTGCTTCGATTGTTGCGAGACCTCGAGGGTCCGATCCTTTACTTTTTGACCGCTTTTGCGGTCGCGGTCAGCCTCTTGGTATTCAACGTAAGCGCTCTTGCATCTAAGCACACTCGGGGCAATGCCCGCGGAGCAGGATCTCCGTGATCTCACCGAGACTCTTCGTCGCCGCCTTACTCTTCTTCGTCAGCTCGATGTCTTGGACGCACGAGATGCTGCCGCAATCGATACAAACAAAGTGTGGATGCGATCGATGGCTCTGCTCATCCTCCGCGACCAACTCGAATCTCCAAACATGATCGCCAAGCTCCGAACGACGCACCAAGTCCGCGGCGACCATGTCGTTGAGATTTCGAAACACCGTTGCTCGATCAAATCGAAGTTCCGCCAGACAAGCCGACACCTGTGCATGAGACAATGGAGCTTCCGCATCCCGAAGGGCCAGCAATGTCGCCACGCGAGCGGGTGTGGCTCGCAACCCAGCGTCTCGAATTTTGTTCCGTGCCCAGTCGCGGGCGGACTGATCTTGGCTCATGAGCGACTCCACGAAGGCTGAGAGTGATGGTCGGCAATGATCCCAAATCACCGTCAAGAACCCGACAATTCAGTGTCGCGAAAATGACGAAACAAGCTCGACCTGCACCCTTGATGCAACTTAGTTACAGTTGTAACATACCGTGCGGTTAGACGGACTTCAAGCGTTTAATGGTTGCTCGCTTGGGGAGGCACACGACCTCAATGCCGGCGATGAACTTCCAATTGGGTGTGATGTCTCGCATTCCAAGTCGTCCGAGGAGACAAAGAGATGGGTTTTGTAGCAAGCGATAAGACGTACGATGTCGTCGTCATAGGTGGAGGTGCCGCGGGGGTGGGCGTTTCGGTGGCGTTACAGCATGCCGGAATTGAGAACTTTGTTCTTCTGGACCGCAGCACCGTCGGTGCATCGTTCGCGTCCTGGCCGGCGGAGACTCGGTTCATTACTCCTTCGTTTCCAACGAATTCGATCGGGATGCTCGACTTGAATTCGATCGCAATCGGAGTTTCCCCGGCGTTTAGCCTGGAGGTTGAGCACCCGACCGGCCAAGAGTACGCGTCGCATCTACGCGGCGTCGCTCAGTTTTTTGAAGTGCCGGTACGTGAAAACACGGACGTCATCCGAGTGACAAAAGTCGGAGATGATTTCCGAATTGACACGGCTGATGAGACGATTCGAGCGGCTCATGTCATTTGGGCTGCAGGCGAGTTCCAATATCCGCGAGTGGATGGATTTGAAGGAAGCGAACTATGCCGGCACACGGCGACGGTGACAAGCTACGAAGAGTTGGAAGGCGACGACTTCGTCATCATCGGCGGCTACGAAAGTGGCGTCGATGCGGCTTACCACTTGTCGTTCCACGGCAAGAAAGTTCGCCTGTTCGACTCAGGATGCCCTTGGAAGGACGAGAGTTCGGATCCCAGTGTTGCCTTGTCGACGTATTCACTGGAACGTATGCGTGAGAGCTGGTTCACGGAGGGAGTCGAATTATTCCCGCAAACGCCGATCGAAGCCGTCAAGAAAACGGACGAGGGCTATGCGGTGAAGGCACTCGACGGACGGTGGTTTCAAACGCCAGTGCCGCCGTTGTTAGCGGGTGGTTTTGTCGGAAGCTGCAAGATGGTGGCCGACCTTTTCGAACAGCGTGAAGATGGGTTCCCGTTGTTGAATGAAAACGATGAGTCGACGATCGCTCCAGGGATGTTCTTGTGTGGGCCGGCCGTACGTCACGACAACCATGTTTTCTGCTTTATCTACAAGTATCGGCAACGGTTCGCCGTGGTTGCGAAAGCGATCGCGACGTCGCTCGGGCTACCTGCCGAGCAGCTGGAAGCTTATCGCAAATGGGGAATGTATCTCGATGATCTGTCTTGCTGCGGTGAGGAATGTGCAACATGTTGACAGAAAACACTAGCTCTTCTGCCACTTCGCGTGGAGGTTCGCCGATCCTCAAGCGAATGCTACGCATTGAGTGGCTGGGGCAAACGATAGCAAGCTTGAGCTGGATTTGTAGCGTCTTCGTCTACGGGATCAGCTCGACCGGTGACTGGTTGCAGCTACTCGCCGCCTCTGCTTGGTTTGTCGCAAACATGGCAGCTTTAGTTGATTCCGACTGAGTCCATCTGGGCGTTCGGATGTGTCAAAAAAGAAAGGCCGACCGCTCCGATGTCTGATCAACGAGATTCCAACGCCGAAAGGATGCTCGGTAATGGAGTAATCAGGATCGGGCACTCGCCATTCAAGTCGGTGTGGCAAGCGAAAAAGCCAGACGGAAATCGGGTGCCCAAAGACTTGGTCACAACCTCGATTCCATCAGAGTGATGGGCACCATCGATCGCGAATCGATGGGTTTCTCTTGTCCCAATCAGTGGCAACGAGGTATCGAGTCCGCCTTGAACGACGTGGTGGACGAGCTTAAAAGCATGTCGACACCGACGAAGGGTCGAAGCGAACTTGAACAGGTTGCCCGGATCTCTGGAAACTAAGATCAAACCGTTGGGCGTATCGTTGCCGATGCGATGGAAAAGGTCGGCAAGGATGGTGTCGTAACGATCGACGAAGGCAAAAATGTGCAGTAGCTGGCCTTCGCCAGAAGCCGGATTTCAATCGTTAATACCGTGTTTCCGCGTTCTGGCGAACGACGGCTACGGCTAGTTGAGGATCAACCCGAGGTAGACGGCGTAGCCCAGTAGCATGAGGCCTCCTTCGATCCGTGAGACCCGTCGTCCCGTCCAGAAGACGGGAATGCAGATCACTGACATGGCGAGCATCACGGGTAGGTCCATCGTCATCACCGTTTGGCTGATCGGCAGCGGAGTTAAACTCACGCTGGCTGTCAAACCAAGGACTCCGAGGAGGTTGAAAAGGTTGCTGCCGACAACGTTACCCACCGCCACATCGGCTTCGCCGCGAATGCTGGCCACGATCGACGTGACGACCTCCGGCAAGGACGTTCCAGTTGCGACAATCGTCAGGCCGATGACCAGCTCGCTGATCCCCCAAGTGCGAGCCACCTCGACTGCGACACCGACGAACAGTTTTGAGCCCAGCGCCAGCCCAGCCAATCCGACGAAGACAAATGCAACCTCAATCATCCATCGGGGATTGTCTTCGGCAGTTTGTGGAACTGCTTCTTCGAATTGCTTTGTAACCACCGCTGGTTCTGATTTTGCCGCGCGGATGCAGAAGATGACGTAAACAAGCAGGCTGACGAATAGAACGAGCCCTTCGATACGATTCAGGCTCCCGTCGTAGACCATACCAAACACCAATATTGACGCAGCAACGATCAAGGGCGTGTCGATGCGAACGATTCACTCAATGGAAAACAAATTGCCGGTCGAAAAACTTCTTTCCGTCGCGATCGATCAGCCTTGTTTTAGGCGACCAATACGTTCGGAATATTTGGACTCAATCTCGGCGGCTTCTTCGCGGAACCGCTCGGCTTCAATCCAATTTCCTTGCTTGGCGGACTTGGCGGACTTGGCGGCTCGGCTAGTCAGATCGCTCCATCGCTGAGCATCCTTTTCAATTTCTTCCAACCAAGCGGCCGCCTGGGCGTGGTGCTTGCTGATGCAGCCTGCCGCGATCGACTCACGGCTTTCGGTTTTCAGCCACCCACGGATTGACAATCGGCGAGTAAGTTCCGCAGGCAGCATGGAGACCTTGTGGCTCCCCCTTGGTCGTCAGATTCGATGCGTCGAGCGACGTACACCTAGTTTCCGAGCGAGTTCGAAGGTCGCGACCCAAGAAAGACGCCGGAGCCAGTTATCGCGCGTCAGTGTCTTCGCGGCTCTCTTTCTTGTCGATCATCGAGAGTGTTCGAGTTCCATTTGCACGGCTCGCGTGGTGGTGAAACTCGCGCTGGGGGGCGAGAAACTTCTTGGAATCCTGGAAATCTGCGAAAGGATATTCGCTGGGGTGGATACCTGCGGGTGAAACCGAGTTCACACCGCTTGTTGGGAGACATTCCATGTTCGGCATCCGATCCAAAAACAGACTCCAGCGAACGGCACGTCGTTCGCGCAAACGGCGACTTACCTCCGAGTTGCTGGAGACTCGTCGTTTGCGAGCCGCCGATTATAGGGAACATCCTTCTGAAATTTCCGACCACGTGCACGACGCGTCGTTCGCTGCACTGGAATTCGCTGGCAACATCAATTTTGACGCAGGGGAAGGGATCGTGACAGTCGAGGGATCACCTTACGACGACGACTTGTTTGTGCATGACACATCCGGCGGAGGTGTCGAGTTGCTCTACACGTCGGGATTCAACGGAATCGTGCTGACGCGAACCTACCCAGCCGGTGACGTCAATCACGTCGTTTTTAAGGGCCGAGAAGGCGACGATTATTTCGAGAACTTTACGTCCGTCGACAGCACGGCGAATGGCAATCAAGGAGATGACACGCTGATCGGGGGCGATGGCCGGGATCAGCTTTTCGGTGACCGGGGTGAAGACGATTTGTTTGGCGGCAGGGGGAAAGACGTGCTGTCGGGAGGCCCCGGCAACGATGATCTCTTCGGCGGCGACGGTGCCGATCGGTTACTTGGCGGCAACGGCAATGATGATCTTTTAGGCCAAGGTGGTCGCGACGGATTGTTTGGAGGTCCCGGCGTTGACGTGCTGTTGGGAGGCCCCGGAGCGGACAGATTCTTAAAGCATTTTGAGCTGGCGGAAATCGCGCCGCTGACCGTCTTTATCAATGACGACATCGTCGCCGACAAGCTGTCCGAAGATGTTACGGTTTCATTCAAGGATGCCGAAGAGACATCGGTAACGTTGCTAGGCAGTCGTGTCGAATACACTTCGGGCGATTGGCTGGAGTCCGAAATTGAAGCCGTGGACGAAGCGTTCGCCGAGTTGGTCGCTGTGGCCGGCAACAACTCCTTGCTGCGGTCCGCGGGCGGAGAGGAGTTGACGTTCCATCGAGTCGGTGTGGGAACGCAATACGATTGGACTTGGGATGTGAACACACTCAGCTTGGTCGAAGTGGCATCGCCGACTTCGTTCAACGCTTGGAGTTCCGGTACGGACGTCGGCACGATGTACTACGCGGATTCGACCTTCTCGTCTCGTGAAAATGCAATGCGTATTGTCTTCCACGAAATCGGTCACGAGTGGGAGAATGAAAAAGCCAGATGGGAAGAGTTCAAAGCTATAAGCGGATGGATTGAGGCTTCCATTGTCGATGCGGTGGCCTTGGTTGCTGCAGACCCGCTGGTGGAACTCGGATTGCCCAACCATGTGATCAGCAATGACGGTAAATGGTACTACGATTCGACAGTGGGTTTCGCACGCGGTTACGGACAGACAAATCCCTTTGAGGACTTTGCAACGGCGTTTGCAAATTTCATGATGGATGAAGCCGGAGAGAATTACCCCTATTTGCCGACCGGCAACATGACTTCGAAACTCGACTTCATGTTTGACTTCATCGCCACCCTTTAGGGAACGGCCAACTGAGGACACCGTTCTCAGCCAGTCGGGAACGTCGAATGCACGCGTCAGCCGCGAGCAAAACGGAACCCTGAACGGGGTCGTTTACATCGATCGGCTTGACGGAAATTGCTCGTTTCGACAAGTTTGCCAAAAGCGATCGGCGAACCAACGGGATGTTGCAAAGGACGCCGCCGGCGAGGGCTAGCGGAATCGGTTTGTCATCACATGCAACTCGTCGAGCAACGTTCTCGGTCATCGTTGCGAGTTGGTGAGCCGCAGCATCGAGAATCCGCTGGACCTTGCGATCTTGCAGCATTTCCCCATGCGTGACTTTGCGGGTGAAACGCGAAATCTCTTCACGAGTGGCATTGTGAATTTTGGCAACGATCTCCGTGAACTCCGTTGCTCCGAAATGTTCCAGCGCCGCGTCATGGATCCTCGCGAAGTCTGCCCTGCCGTCCTCGTGGAAACTCGCGACTCGAAGGCATTCCTTGGCGATGTCGTAACCGCTTCCTTCATCGCTGAACATCGGCCCCCAACCTCCGCAACGGACACGCGAGCCATCGTTTTTCCGACCGACCGCGATTGAACCGGTTCCGGCAATCACGGCGAGAGCGA
>JBCCOI010000169.1:0-12505 GCA_039025515.1 Planctomycetota bacterium | reverse complement strand
GGATTTGGATCGTCTTCTATTCTGGGTTTGTTTCCTATCTGGGATATCGTCGTGTCTTTGTATCCGACGCAATACTTGAGTATCTGCCTGCTCTCTGGTTGCAGATGGTTTCGGTCGTCGCATGCATCGCACCAGCGCTGATAAGCCCTTCCATCCGCAATGATCTGCGTCGCGCAGTTGACGGAACCGATCAGACATCTTTCATCTGTCTTCATATGCTTCGATTTGCAGCCCTGGGAACACTTTTGGGAGCGGCGAAGGGTACGTTCCCGATCTATTTCGAACTTCTAGTGGGCGTGCCCGACCTGCTGTTCGCAGCTTCTGCGATCGTTGTCTTGAGAAGAGAAAGAGCTGGACGGCTTTCGGAGAAGCAGTACCTAATTTGGAATCTAGTGGGAGCTCTGGTGATCGTTCCTGCTACCCCGATCGTGCTGCAACTTGGGCTACCAGGCCCTTTGCAGGTTTTTACGAGTCAACCGGACGCACGCGTTGTATTCACTTTTCCCATGTCAATTGCTCCGATGATCGGCGTACCACTCCTTGTTCTCGTGAACCTTCTCGTGGTGTGGCGGCTGATCGACGCACAAGCCACGCGAGCCGCTGGCAGTGACTCCAACTAGTATCGACGCCGTCGCGTGTTGTGAACGTAGAAACACCACCAGTCTTGTCCGCCGAAAGCTACAGCCGCATATGTACACAAAGCGAAGTGGGAAATTAGGCCAACATCCGTTGTCGCCGTTTAAACGCACTCCATGAAGTTGGTGCCAAAAAGTGAGACCGAAGAACCATCGGTCAGAGTACAAATGCATGAAGGTGGACAAATCGCCAGATCCCGTGACTTGCAGAGATCGAATTCGGTCCCGGTGACCGCTTCGGATCAGCTGCCAGCAGCTTCGGTGTTCCCGCCGCTGCGGTATGCGTGTCGATCGACCTCGCTGAAGCCGATGCATCCTCCGCACCGAACTTTCGATTCTCTATGGTGTGATTCGCTCCCTTTGCTGGCGGACGCGCAACCTTATCAAACCGTGCGAAGTTAAGGCTCCATTGATTGTGTCGCACGTTGAGGCGTGTCACTCCGCTCCAACCAGCATTTTCAAATCGTCCACGGTCAAACACTTTTTCTGTTGCTCGGTCAGATCATGGTATAGGTGAACGGGTACGTCGGAGTAATCAATACCCTGTTCGTCTGAGATCAACGAGAGCAGCTCCTCTGCTATCGCACGGTACGCTCTGTCGCGCCCCTTGAACTCCGGGTCCCAAACAAGCAGGATGCGAACATTGAGACGTTCGCCATATCGCTGAATCGCGTTCATCGTTGCCGCGACTTGTTCTGGAGTCCAACCGTAGAATGGATGATTCTCGGAAACGTTCCCCACAAACGAGGAGTTAATTCCAAAGATCTTTTCGTGCATCGCTTGACCGTTTCCCTCAGGATCTAATAGCTCACCAATCACGATGACAGGAATGTCACTGGCCTCCGACAAAACCGAGCGATTCGGCTTTCCCCAATAGTGATCGCCATGCCCTGCTTCGATCAGAGCGTAGCGTTCTACAACTCCCGATCCGTTGTCCAGCCGACCGACTGAAACATACGGCGGTGTCTCAGCTGGCGCTCCCGTGGACAAAGTGCCTTCACCAGTACGCAGCTCGATTCCCAGCTCAGGCAGACGGGAGTGTGGCACCATCTGGCCGTTGGCATTCCGCAACCCCTGCACAACCACCGCGAAGTTTGTGCCATGCCACTCGGAATGCCTCGTAGGAGACATCCGCGAGAGGAGGACGCGAGTTTAGAGGCACCCTGAACGACGCAAGGATTTCTGGTGTCTTTCCGATTACCGGTTCTAGCCTCATTATTTCAGTCGCGCATTGGGTGAACAATTGGCATTCATCTCGTGTGTCTCGCTCAGTCATTGCAACATAACTCTGGGAACAAACGTGGCGGTGCGGACGATTCAGCCGAACCAATTGACCTACCTTAGTGCCTCCGCCGGCATGGACCACTCCACCGCACTAGGGAATTCCTTTCCCACGCTTCGCTTCGAGCACTGCTGTCAGTTAGCGGCTTGAGCGCAGTTTCCACTGAATCTGAACCGTCATTTTAGGAAGTCTCTGCGAATTCGATGCAGCCGACGCGACGTGAGAAATGGAGCGTTAGCTACGGTAAGGTCTGATTCCTGACCTTTTCACTTGGATCGAACGGCACTGTCAATAACCGTCGCGGCGAGAAACTCCACGCGTCCAAAACGTCCGACTACCCAGCGTGGTCACATTCCACGGTTGAGCTATTTAAACTCCCTTTCGAGCACTTCGAAGACCGAGTCTGGCGTCATTGTGGCTCCGTTCTTATCAATGACGGACAACTCGCCCGTCTCAATCGCTGCTGTGAGCCGACGCTTGACATCCTTCTTAGCAGCACTGCCACTACCCCCGAAGAGCACTATCCCCACTGCTATTCCGACTCCCATGCCTGCTCCAAACCAACCCCCAAAACTGCCTTGCGCCAATAGATCGACAAATTGCATTGCATCCAAAATCAGGTATCCTCGCCTGTAGTCTAGTAAACGTGGTGTTGTGAAACGGTCTCTTTTGTTCGGCCCAATTTACTGGATCTTCGGGCGCGAATCGTGGGCAGTAGGGATGATACCGTTCATCCTTATTGGAGTAGCCTCGTGAGTGGGACACACATAAATCCCGCTGAATTGGATGAGCAGCCGGGGGCGAAACGAACTGACGAGAGCCAGAACATCCAACGGTTCACTGCACGTTTCCCCGGAGATGAGTCGGATTCTTCGCGAACTGTGCGTCTCTGTCCCGATACGCAAGCGGGCTCTCGCGAGGCATTCGGAAAGGCCAAGGGCTCGGATTCCCACGTTGCCAGCGTTGGATCGAAAGCGCGCAACGGCGTTCGAAAGAGCGCGAGGTGTCAAGCAGGTTTTTTCCTGGAATATTTTCGGTCAGTGCGTTCGTCGAGCGGCGACAGCCGGAGCTGTGTTTTTGAGTCGATGAAAATTTCTCTGCTGAGTCGATTGATTGCGGTTCTTTCTCGGGTCTGATCGCAACGTTCTTTTGATTTTCCGGTTGCACCCAAAACATCTCTTCGTGGATCCTGCTCTCGCATCTGGAGAGGCACCCGACTTTTCGTCGGCACGTAACTATTCGTTATTCGACCGCCCTGCGGGACATGGCTCGTCTTAATCAAACCGACGTCGTGGTTCGATGAACACATGATCCATTGTCCAACTCAGACTGAGCCAAGCCCACAGGAGCCGATGCCGAAGCAACGGCTAATCTAATCTCCTTTGCAATGCGTGTGATTTCACCGTTTGTTTGGTGGTGGTCGTTTCTGGTCCTTGATTGAGCTAAGCAATCATGCTGCGATGCCTCGCTGGTTCGATGCTTGTTGCTCGCGCAGACGCGGCGGTGGGCCGCCGATCGAGTACGGTTCGTGGTGTGTCAGCATGTGCCAAAAAATGGTGGTGATTCGTCGCATAACGGCGACCCGAGCGATCTTTGAACCTCGTCGCAACTTGATGCGTCGATACCAGTCTCGCATCTGTGAATCGTGCTTTAGGAAATGCAAGACGAGCTGCCCCAACAAGAACCGAGCGAACTTGCTGCCTTCTTTAGTAATCGAGCCGAGTCGATCTTTGGATTCACCGGAGTTACGACTGCTGGGAGTGAGTCCAAAGTAGTTGGCCAGACTACGAGGTCTCGGGAATCGCTCAACGGGACCAATCCGACTAGCTAATCCTAAACCTGAGTAGTGGCTGACACCCGGAGCTGTCATCAGAATCTGTGCGGAGTTGAACAGTTTGTCCGTCTCAGAACGGCTGGCACGCTCAATGATTTTCTCATCGACCTGCTTGATCTGATCTGCGATAGAATTCCATTCCTCCAAAAGTAGGTTCAGCTCGAATCGATCGATTTGTGGCAGCGAAACGGTTTCGAGCCACTTCTTGCCTGTCTTGGTTTGGAACGACTTGGTGGGATAGTCCCACATCAAATTGTAACGCCGAAGAATACGTTGGATCTTATTGATGACTCGTGTTCGTCGTTGTCCCAGACTTTGACGTAACGAAGTAATTTGACGGTCTTCTTTTTCTTGCTTTGTAGCGATGTAGATGCGTCGCAATCCATGTACCGGCTTTCCTTCTGCAAGCCGCTCTCGATTGAGCCACAGTAGGTCACAGAGCTTCTTGGCATCGCGTCGATCGGTTTTCCGTTTCGATGGTTTCTCGGGATGAATGAGAACAATCTCTTGGCAGCCATGACGACGCAATTCGTCGAGCAACCAGTCGTTGAATCCGCAGGACTCGAGGATGGCCATGAACTCGGAATCCATGGCAATCACCCGAGCGAAGAATTCGTCAATCTTCTCGCGGCGTGTACTGACCTGTCGTTTCAACACATCCTCACCCTGGTCATTGCGAACAGCAACCGTGATTTGTTTTGCATGCTGATCGATGGCGACATATAACATGACTGGTTCTCCTGGGAGTTAGTGTTTGGCGAGCCAACGCGGCTACGCCGTGTTTTCGCTTCCAGGAGAACCTATTTTTTCGCTCGCTTCAAAGAAGCGACCTCTTTCATCGAATCAAGCCGAATGGATTTGTGCGAGACGCGAATACGTTCAGTGCCAGTCACCTCCACACCAGTCACCTCCACACCAAAGGGAGTCATGACTGGTGCATATCCCGCCTACCAGCGTCATCTACTCGTGGCGCGTGAGACAGCGGGAAAACGACCAGTTTGCTGGCGTCCCTCCGAATTACGGGGCTCGCTCAGGTCTTAGCTTCACTTCCACCGCGAGTCACTTTTGAGGGGATCAATAAGCCGAAAGCGACCGACATCGCAACCACAACAACTCCTCCCCCGATGCCGATACACAGTAGGGTTGGGATTGCCCAAGTTGGCAGTGATTCAACCAACTCACGGATCTCGCGATCGTGAATGTTCGCCAATAAGAATCCTGGCGTCCCGAATGCTAGAAGTAATCCAGCAAGGACGCCAAGGAACGCGAAGAACTTGCCGTACACTACTGTGCTTCGAGTTTGACTGTTCGGTTTAGTCTTCTTGTTCATGGCTCGACTCTTGTCGTTCTTGGGACAGGGCCTTGCTGAGCTTTCTCAGCGCGTACCGGCTGCGACTTGCGGCCGTATTGGTGGAGATAGAAAGGGATTGTGCGATCTGAACGAACGTCATTCCAAAGTAGTATTTCATCCGCAAAACACTCTGCTGCGCCATGGGAAGTGCGCTGAGCGCCTCTTCCAAATCAATCGGATCGACGGGATGCGATGCGTCGCATTCAACCAACGTCTGTGCGTCATGAATTTGCAGCGGTACGTCGCGACGGCGACTCTTTTTCTTGATCGCGTTTTGGCGCACCGAGCGATTCAAGTAGTTTGTTAGTTTGCAAGCTGGGATATCCGGCAATCGTTTCAGGACGGCAGCCAGGGTCTCCTGAACGACGTCTTCGGCTTCATGGCGGTCTCGCATAATGCGGTGCGCGGTCGTGATCAATCGCTCGCGGTCTTCCGCGAGCAGCTGATCCACGGTCGCGGAATCGGGTCTCAGGCTGTGGTCGTCGGTCACGCGGTTCGTCTCCCATGCCAGCATAGAACCACAATCGGACCAGATTTGTCTATTCTGGCCAGAAGATTTCTGGATAGATGAAGGTGGTGGGCTTGGGCGAGTTTGTCATCAGACGCATCCCCCCGCGAGCGAAGGGGTACGAGTCCACGAAAACTTCCGATTCGCGTTGTTGAACAACCTGAATATCAGAACACTGCGGATCTGGGCAGAGTGGTGGGAACAAGTCAACGTTTGTTGAACACGTATTCGGTTCACTTCTGCGATTCGGTCTTGCTCACCTACGCGGCAGATGCACCGACCGAAAGGAGTTTGCTCGGTGCATCCGTCTTCACGAAAGAAATGCGGTTCGTACGGGCGGTGCACTCACCGCTGCGTGTTACGCGGATCGGATGCCGAAAATTCGTTTGATCGGCTGAATTGTTACGTCAGTTGGGGTAGCGCTCTACGCTCAGCGTAGAAGTCCGTAAAGCTTCCACGCTCCGGGTAACTAGTGGTGGAACTCGTAGTTGACCTTTACTTGGTAACCCGACGCTTACGTAAGCGAGGGAACTGCGTGAATTGTCGCCTCGCTGACGCGTCGGGTTGCCATTTTGTCTTCCGATACACTCAAGGTTATTTCCGCGTACCACCACTAGGTTGCCGCCTTGCGGTGCACGATTAAATAGGCGCAAGGAACGAGCACCAACACCAAAAACGTACTGACGACCATTCCACCGACCAAGGCGCGGGCGAGCGGGATCATGGCTTCGTTACCCGGTGAAAGCTGAAACGTGAGCGGAATCATGGAGGCGACCAAAGTGAGCGAAGTCATCAAGATCGGCCTCAGCCTGACGCATGCAGCCGACAAAGCAGCTTCGCTCGCATCGACGCCTTCTGCCAATCGACGATTTGCGAATTCGACCAGCAGAATCGAGTTATTCACGACGACGCCTATCATCATCAGCGTACCGATCAACGACTGAATATTCAGCGTGGTTCCCGTCAAGCGAAGGACCAAGAGGACTCCACCCAAACCGAGTGGCACGGCCAACATGATGATGAGCGGATCGGTGAACGATTTGAACTGCGCCATGAGGACCAAGTAGATCAGCAACGTGGCAATCCCAAGACCGATTCCAAGCAGACTCATTCCGGATCGCATTTTTTCAACCGGCCCGCGGAGTGTCACCGAGACACCGCTTTCGAACTCCATCTCGGCGAGTACCGCTTCGATCGTCGCGGCTACCGATCCGACATCGCGTCCGGATACGTTGACATGAACATCGTTGACTCGCGAGATGTTGTAATGCGCGATCTCACCCGGAATGTTGACACGTTTCACTGTAGCGATGTTGGATAACGGAATCGTTACCGGACCATTCGCGGTGTTGAGAGAGAGCGGAATGTTCTTGATCTCGTCAAGCGACTCGAATTGGTTTGACTCGTACTGGACGCCCATAAAGAAGTCGACACCTGACTTTGGATCAATCCAGATGGTTGGCGCGTACCCGACGCTGCTTCCCAGAGCGGTGAGCACCGTTTGCGCGACCTCTTCTTGATCGACACCCAAGTACTTCGCACGTGTCCGATCGACTTGGACATCAAACTGCGGATAGTCGAGCGACTGGGCGATTTGAACATCGACCGCACCGTCGACGGGACGAATCGCCTTGACGATTCTTTCCGCAGCATCGCGACATTTGGGCAGCGTACCTGCCGCGACTTGAATGCTGATCGGTGTGGGTACGCCTTCGTTTAGTGCCATGTTGACGATTCCGCCGGACACAAAAAGAAACTGCTCGAGCGGGTATTCTTCGGCAAGCTTCACGCGTAGCCGTTCGATGTATTCTGCGGAACTGGTCCGACGACCACGCTGTTTCAAGTTGACGATGAGATACGCGGTGTCGGGACCGGAATTCGAGCTCAAGACGGTCGAAAAGCCAGCTCCCTTACCCACGGGAAGTCCGATGTTTGCGATCAGAGTCTCGATCTCATCTTCGGGGATAACCTCTTGAATGGAAGCCTCGAGACGTTCAACGAGTCGTTCGGTCTCTTCCAGATCTGTGCCCGGAACGGTTTTCAATCGAATCTCAAACGAACCCGAATCGACGGTCGGAAAGAGCTCGGAGCCGATCCCGGGTAGCAATAAGAACGAGGCCCCGACTAGGACGATCATCAATAAAGCGGTCAGCTCGGGAACCCGAAACGCCGCTGCGAGTAAACCTCGATAGACGCGGTACGGAGGCGTCGTCGACTGGTCGGTTGATGGGTCAACCTCATGCTCCTTATCGGCTTGCTTGGATCGCAGAAACGTTGCACAGAATGACGGGACCAGTGTAAGCGCAAGAATGTACGACGCACCGATTGTCAGCGTTGCTGCGAGTGCAAGCGGCGTGAACAAGTACTTGATCATGTCCGTCAGAAAGACGGCCGGAACGAACACGGCAAGCGTCGTGACGGTCCCCGCCAAGATCGCGCCGGAAACTTCCGACGCACCGTCTAGTGCGGCCGCAGAGGGTGATTTACCCATTCGCAAATGACGAATGATGTTCTCAACGACGACAATGCCTGCGTCGACAACCGTACCGATTGCGAGTGCGAGTCCTCCCAGTGTCATGACGTTGATCGTCTGCCCAGTAAACGCGAAACCCAACGCACCGATCAACATCGCAAACACGATGGTCGCGACGATGATCACGGTCGGCAAGACTCTGCGCAGGAAAACGAGAACGACGATGCCGACGAACAACGCGCCGAGTCCCAGTTGCCGAAACAAGTTCGACATCGCGTTTCGAATGTAGCTGGATTGATCCGATACCAACGTCACTTTGGTGGTTTCAGGTATGTCACCACGTTCGATCATCTTTGGGATCTCTGTAGAGATCCCGTCATAGATTCTGTCAACGACGGCGATGGTGTTTTCACCGGGTTCTCGAAGCAACGGGCAATAGACACTGCGTTTGCCGTTTACACGCACCACGTTGTACTGCAACGCCGCGTCGTCCTCGACCCGGGCGACATCCCTGATAAAGATCGGTCGTTCGTCCCGCACCGCAATTGGAATCGCTTCAATTTCTTTGGTCGTCGGAAGGGTATTGCGCGGATGGATCTGATAGTCCGTTCCGCCGAGCCTGGCCGTTCCGGATGCGAGTACCAAATTACTCTTCTTGAGCGCAGTGACGACGTCGGTCGCGCTGATGTGATACGCCTGCAACTTGACCGGATCGACGTAGACCATCATCTGCCGAAACTTGCCGCCAAAGGGATGCGGGATCTGCACGCCTTTCAAGCCGCCCATTTTGTTTCGAACGGCGTAGTAGCCGATCGTGTAAAGCTGTGACTCGCTAAGGCCTTCGCCGGAAATCGCCGCCAGCACGACCGGCAAGTTTGCCGGTTCACTTCGTAGCGTAAATGGCCACTCGATACCGGGCGGCAAATGAAACATATCACTGGCTTCCAAGTTGACGATGTCATTCATCGCCGAACTCGCGTCAGCGCCGGGTTGAAAGTAAACCTTGATCACTGCCGCACCCGGAACGGTGCGTGACTCCTGGTGTTCGATCTTGCCAGCCAGCGTTAATGCCCGCTCCACTCGTGACGTGACGGACTTCTCCATGTCCATCGTTGGCAAGCCGGGATAGGAGAAAAAACTCACGACGACTGGTTTCTTGAAGTCGGGGAGAATATCGATGGTGATTCCCGGTATCACCGCAATTCCCAATGTGCACAGCGCGATCGCGGCGGCGAGAACAGCAAATCGATTCCGAAGCGAAAACTGGATCAAACCCATCGTGTCTTCTAGCCCATCATGTCTTATAGATCGTGGTCCGTGCTTTCTGAGCCGATGGGCAACAGCCCCGATTTATTCGGGAACAATCGCGGCTATCGCCGTGCGGCTTAGGAACGGCCCATCAATTACTGGCGTGTTTTCGAAAGTCGCCCATCGGCTCCGCCCGATGGAAACATGTCAAAATCAATCGGACGGAGCCGATCGGCGACAATAATGGATCGCCCATTCCTTAATCCTGAAGTTTGACGCTAGCACTAGGGTTTATCGATCACAGAAACGACTTGTCCGTCTGTGAAGCGTTGCAGATGAGCATCGATGACTTCCTCGCCGACGCTCACACCTGAAACCAACTCAATCCGATGCCCGTCATCCGCGCCGGTCTCGACCGGAGTCACTAAAACCGTTCTGTCATCTCGAACGATGTAGACGTATGCCTGACCTTCTTCGTTGAATCGGATGGCTCGGGACGGGAGCCGCGCGACAGGTGATTCGGCCTCCAGCTCGATCGAAGCTTGACCGAACATGCCCGGCAGGAGCTTTCCTTCCTCGTTTTCAAGTTCGACTTCGACCAACATCGTACGCGTTCCCACATCCAGCGCATTCGTTTGACGGGTCACGCTTGCGACGATGGGGGCTTCGTTCGCAAATGACGGGAATGTGATCGAAACCGGATCGCCCGGACTAACCCACGATGCGTCGACTTCGGGAATCGGGATGTGGATCCGAACACGATTCAGTTGACTCACGACCATCAGCGGCGTTGCGGATTCGTCGGATCGAGAAACACGATTTCCCGGTTCCACATTTCGCATGGTGATCAAGCCATCAATCGGCGAACGAATCGTTGCGTAGTCGATGAGAACTTCCAGTTGCTCAAGCTGTCGCTTGGAGATCGCAGTTTCCGCTTCGGCGGCTTGCAGGTCGGCTTGACTGGCAAGGAGCTGCGCTTTCGCGACTTCGACATTTGCTTGCGAGGACTGAATCGACGACTGGACTGCAGCGAGTGCCGCCGATTCGCTATCTCGCTTCTTCGTCACTTCGTCGAGCATGCGTTGTTGGAGTGAACCTCGGTTGACCAGGTCTTGCGTGCGGTCAAATTCTGCTTGCGCCGCTGCCAGCGAAGCTTCGACACTCCGTAGTCGGCTCCGTGTCTCAGCCAAGTCCGCTTGTGCCGCCGACACCTTGGCTTGGGCGAGCGTAACGCCCGCCTCGGCCCGCCGCTCCTCTGCTTCCATGCGAAAAACCCTTGAGCGCATCACTTCCGATTGCTTCAATTCTTCCGGCGTTGCGATCGTGAGAAGCACGTCATCTTTTTTCACGACGTCGCCGATATCCGCACGAATCTCGTCGACGTAACCCGTGGTCATTGGTTTGATTTCGGATTCAAAGAATGCACGGACGGTGGCTGGTTGAAGCGTTGTCCGACGAATGGGCTCTTCTTGCACCTGCAACGTTCGAACTGCCACGGTGGTTGCGTTCGCGGCTTCTTGAAGCGATGACGTACTTTCCGGACGATCACAACCCAACAGGACACAGGAAACGAGCCAAAGCGTGGTGAAGCACTTGGTCCTTAGCGATGACCGACGATGACGTTTGAATCCGCGGGGATGTTGCATAGGTTTCTGTGACCAATAGATGCGGCTGACCAAAGGGATTGGTGCGTTTGAAAGGCTGAACCACAGTAGGGAACCGGCATAATCGTTACCACGACACTAAATTCGCCGACTGGGATCCGCATCATAGTTGTCACAGGGCTGCTTGGCGGCTCCCAATCAATTGGAAATTCCGCTTCGAACGAGCGCTGCCGTCATCCTCGTTCCGTTTGTTTGCCGAAGCGTATTCCGCAGGACCGGATTCAACGGACCGATCGAACTCAGTCGAGATACAGTTGCGGATAGCGGAGTGATGCGAAAGGAATCTATCGCCCTGAGTTTGTTTGTCATCGTGGGATGCAACGCGACTCCGGATCGTCGACACGAAAGAGCGTTGATTCCGGCCGTAACGTCGCCCGCTGAACTCGTTGAAATTTCGGACGATGCTTCGCAGTCGGAATCAAAGCATCGGACTCTCTCTCAATCGCGAACGATACCAGCCAATTTCGAAGAAGCGGATGCGGTGAATTCTACCGCTGAAGAGTCCGTGAACTCGACAGTAGGCACGTTGGATGAACGATTGGCCGTCCACCTTGAACGTTTTCGCGGCGATTTAAGCAGTACCGATTCCTCAAAAATCGCCATCGATGAGCCGCTCTCTCCGGCCGACGCTTTCGATTCGTCTTTCGCCAATAATGTGACATCGGTCAACACCACCTCGAGTGTTGCGATGAACCTTCCCAGTGTGCTCGCCGCAGTCGGAGGGCAGCACCCTGCGGTCTCGCTGGCGCGTTGGCGCGTCCAACAGGCTTACGCTCAACTCGATTCGGC
Source organism: Planctomycetota bacterium (assembly GCA_039025515.1). GTDB lineage: Bacteria > Planctomycetota > Planctomycetia > Pirellulales > Pirellulaceae > Stieleria. The sequence continues at coordinate 721 of JBCCOI010000169.1, read as the reverse complement.
GCGCGTCCTCTGGCTCCCGTCCATTCGTGCAGGTTTCGGATTTCATCGCCACGATGGCAATTACCAAGCGAGCAACGGTGACATCGTCGACGTGAATCGCAATTCGTTTCAGTACGGACTGGGCGTTGCGGCAACTGGAGCCGGTACGACACAACAGCCGGGCATCGTTGCACGGTTTCATTTTGCGGACGCGATCTTCGAACCAAAAGTCGCCGAGCGTCGGGCTTGGGCAGATGGCCATGCCGCCGGAGCCACTTTGAATTCACAGTTGCTAGAGGCGGCCTCCGCGTACACCGAATTGGTTGCGGCACACCAATTAGAAGCAGTCATCGCATCGGCCAGAGACCGGATGGCGGTCTTGGCAAAGCTTACCTCTGACTTTGCGGAGGCCGGCGAAGGTTTGCAAGCCGATGCCGATCGCCTGCGCACGGAACTCGCTTTAGCCGACGCCAGGCTGATTGAGGCGAACGGTCAAATTGAAATTGTGTCGGCGCGCGTCGCGCAATCGATCGGTGTTCGATCGGGAGAGATGATTCGTCCGATGGACCTGAACCTCGTGCCAATTCGTTGGGAAGACGCTGCGGATGACCCCGCAGCACTGATCGCGACTGGGCTAGCCATGAGACCCGAGCTCAAAGAATCGCAAGCACTCGTCGCAGCTGCCTGCGAGACCTACAAACGCGAAAAGTATCGCCCATTCGTTCCAAGCGTCCTGCTGGGC
>JBCCOI010000168.1:0-12544 GCA_039025515.1 Planctomycetota bacterium | reverse complement strand
TCGGTACGAACTTTGTTCCCTCGACGGCAATCAATCAGCTTGAAATGTGGCAAGAGGAAACGTTTGACCCCGAGACCATCGATCGTGAACTGGGTTGGGCCGCCGCCATTGGGATGAACTCCATGCGGGTCTTCTTGCACGATTTGGCATGGAAGCAAGACCCGGAAGGTTTTCTCGACCGCGTCGATCGGTATCTTGCGATCGCGGACAAACATGAGATTCGGACAATGTTTGTATTCTTCGACGGCGTTTGGAATCCGAGTCCGCAGGCCGGCGAGCAACCCCAGCCACGACCACGCGTTCATAATTCGGGATGGGTGCAGTCGCCGGGGCGCGCAACCTTAGACGACCCGGCCAAACAGGATGCGCTCAAAGACTACGTCGTCGCTGTATTGGATCGATTCAAGGACGACCAACGCGTATTGGTCTGGGATCTGTTTAACGAACCGGAGAACTCGAACGCTGGAAAGTTCGGCGGAGACAGCGAAACTCCCGATCTTCCGAAAGGGCTAAAACGGCAGCGAGCCCTGGAGCTTCTGCAAAAAACGTTTACTTGGGCTCGCGAAGTCAATCCATCTCAGCCACTGACCGCCGGAGTTTGGGGTGGACCGAATTGGTTAGAAGATCCGGACTTGATCGAAACCTACTCACTGCAGCATTCGGACGTGATTACGTTTCACACGTACAACGGTCCGGCAGACACCCGCCGAATGATTGATGGGCTAAAGAAGTATGGTCGTCCGGTCATGTGCACGGAGTATTTGGCACGGGGAAACGGTTCGACCTTTGAGCAGATCTTACCGATTTTTCAAGCTCACAAGATCGGCGCATACAACTGGGGGCTCGTCGACGGCAAGACAAACACGATCTATCCATGGGATTCTTGGAGGAAGAAATACGATGACGAACCGGATCCCTGGCACCACGAAGTCTTTCGTCGGGACGGAACACCTTACAAGTTGTCGGAGGTCACTCTGATCAAACGGTTGACCGCCAAGAACCTGAACAAAGCTGCGTCGACAGATCGCAAACCCAACTTTGTCTTCATCTTGACAGATGATCAGGGTTGGACGGGTTTGTCTACACCAATGGACAAGTCTCGCATTGACTCAAAGAGTGACTTTTATCGCACTCCGAACATTGACCGACTGGCCGCGTCGGGCATGAGGTTTTCACGCGGCTACTCACCGGCGCCTAATTGCTCGCCGTCGCGTTACGCAAACCTGACGGGAAAGACGTGCGCTCGTTTGTCCTTTACCGATATTGTTGGCCGCGGTCATTCGACAGATTTAAACGGAAAGCAAAAACTGCGACCCGGCGGTAAAGCGACTCGGCAGATCCGTGAGGCCGATGTCACGATCGCCGAACTGTTGAAGACCCTACCTGATCGTTATCGAACGGCTCACTTTGGGAAATGGCACCTATCCGGAGGCGGGCCGGGAAAGCATGGGTTCGATGCGTCGGACGGCTCGACCGGCAATAGGGAAGGAAGTCTCGGACCGACGATCGTTGCGGATCCGAAGCAAGCTTTCTCTCTCGCGTCAAAAGCCAACGAGTTTATCGCTGAGTCGGTCGCACTCGATCAACCGTTCTATTGCCAGATCTCACACTACGCCGTGCACGCCAAGATCCAGCATCGCGACCAAACGCTCACGCGAACTCGGCAATGGGACGCCGGCAGCAATCACTCGGATCCTGCCTATGCGGCGATGGTTTCGGATCTGGACCAGTCTGTCGGCATGGTTCTTGATCAATTGGAACGACTCGACATCGAAGACAATACCTATGTAATCTATCAAGCAGATAACGGAAGTCCTCAGTTTCTTTCGGAAAGTCCACCACTGAAGCGTTACAAGCCAGAAATCTGGGAAGGTGGAATCCGAGTTCCGACGTTCATTTCAGGTCCTGGTGTCGCTCCGAATTCGCAGTGTGATCAACCGATGATGGGGATCGATCTGTTGCCAACCATTTGGGAACTGGCGGAAGGTCACGAGGATGGCTTACCAAAAGACATTGATGGCGGTTCATTGGTTTCAGCGATCAAAGCAATTTCTTCGGGAGCGGAGGAAGAATCGTTCGTCCGGAGGCCCGGCGAACTGGTCGTCCACTCACCCCACTACGTCCTCACAAAGGATGGCAAGAAGAACCAAAGACCCTCGTCGGCAATTTTTGACGGCAAGTGGAAACTCGTTGCTTGGTACGAAACCGGCGAAGTCTCCTTGTTTGATTTGCAGAGCGATATTTCTGAGTCGCAGGATGTCGGCAATGACTATCCGGGCGTCAAGCAAGATCTCTACAAACGCCTGCGAAACTACTTAGTCGGTGTTGACGCTCACATGCCAACGCTTGATCCCAAGCACAGCTCGCACCGGGATCCTTCACCGGGAGACGCCGACGCCGATGGGTTGCCAGACGAATGGGAGTTTCGAAACCTGCTGACTCACCGTTTCAGTGGCGACGACGACACCGACGGCGATGGCCTTTCCAATCTCACCGAGTTCAAGTCCAAGACTGATCCGCTGACGCGGTAGCCGGATCCGTCACCGTGAAAAGTCGCGTGAGATGGCGGAATCATGCGAACTTCTTGTGGGCGTAGGTTCCATCTGGTGATGAACGGACTTCATATCCGAGTTCGATCAATCGCTGCCGGTGGGCGTCTGCGGTTGAAAAGTCACGAGTTTCCCTCGCTTCATCAATCAAAGCGCAGAGACTGGCGGCGAATTCGCTCTCAGGCAGCTCCGCAGCGTTCTCGTTCTCGGTCAGTTCCCAAAGACCCAGAACTTCGTCCAGCGCCAGCAGGACGGCGTAGGCTTCGGCGGCATCCTTCTCGGGAGATGAAATCCATGCATGCACCACAGTCATGGCATCGCTTAGCTTTAGGTCATTCGCAAGGGCGTTCAAAAACGAGCTGACGACCGGATGTCTTGAGGGGTCGATCTCCTTGGGCACACCGCCGCATTCTTCACGCAGTCGTCTCCCGAGTTCGGTCAAGCGCCGGACGGTGTTCGCCGATTCGGTGAGGCCGGCGGCCGTAAAGTTGCTGTGCGCCCGGTAATGTGACTTGATCAGTTCGAGCCTGAGAACGGCCGGGTGCACGGCCGAGCCCGTTGCTTTCCCAGCCAGAACGTCGCGGACGGTATAGAAGTTCCCTTTGCTTTTTGACATTTTCTCGCCCTCCACAAGAAGGAAGCGAGCATGCATCCAAAACCGGGCGAAGAGATCTTTTCCCGTGGCACCGCATGACTGGGCAATTTCACACTCATGGTGCGGGAAAATCAAATCTTCACCTCCCGTGTGAATGTCCAAGACGTCCGTTTCAAGGACTTGCATGGACATTGTGGAGCACTCGATATGCCATCCCGGATAGCCTGCGCCCCAGGGCGAATCCCATTTCATAATGTGGCTGGGATCAGGTTTCCAAAGCAGGAAGTCGGCGGGATGGCGTTTGCTGCTTTGGTCCACCATGTCGATGCGGCCACCCGCTCCGACTCGCAGAGCTTCAAGCGTGTTGCCGCTGAGTTTGCCGTAGTTTGGGAATGATTCGACGCTGTAATAGACGACTCCGTCACTCCCCACATAAGCGTGTCCACGCTGAATCAGCTTTGAGATCAATTCCTGCATCTCTTTGATGTACTGCGTTGCTAGCGGGACCCGTTGTGGATACTCGCTGGCAACTTTTAACCCCAGCGTCCGGCCGTCCTCGAGAAAGGCTCGCATGAAGTAATCTGCGACTTCGTAGGGGTCGTCAGGATTCGAAACTGCTCCCTTTTCCACTTTGCCGCTTTTTTTATCTTCCTTGAGACGTTTTGCAGCTACCTGCATCTTGTCTTCCCCAAGGCCATCCGCCGCCGCGTCATCGGTCATGTGGCCGACGTCGGTGATGTTCATCACATGCCAGACTTCCAACCCAGTGGCTTCCAAGAATCGTCGTAGCACGTCCGCAAAAAGAAAGGAACGAAAGTTTCCGACATGGGCGAAGTCGTAGACCGTCGGACCGCAACTGTACATCTTCACGCGACCCGGGGTGATCGGCTCAAATGGTTCGAGTTCGTTGGTGAGCGTGTTGTAAAACTGGATATCCATTTCGGTCGTTTAGTTCGTATGAGGCGATTGGTTGTCGATCAGGCCACATCACATCGCCTAGCGGAGCATCGGCTTTTCGAGGCATAGGTTCATGACATTAGGAGGAATGACGTCCTCCATGCCAATGAAGTTGATCTGGACGTCTTCTAAAGTGTAGAGGGAATTAATACTGTTTGGCTTCTGCAAACGGAGAACACCTTCCACTCGGACGAAGAAAGAGGGGTTTTTGGGATCCATGTTGTCGGGGGAAAAGGGCTCGTCGCCACAGTCAACCAAGACACTGAATTCGTGATTGGGGATCGGCGTCAAACCACAGCACCACGCCACGCCTCCGGCAGCCGGCAAAAGCAGAAACTCCGAAACCTCTTCGTTGCCATTTTCGTCTTCTTGCAGTCCAGATGAAAGGAAAAAGCCGACGCCCGGAAGCACGACTCGTTCGCCTTCTGCGGCCCGGACGGACTTCGCGAACGTTGGCTCGAATGTTCCCTCTGATGTCTCCTTCACAGAAGTCATTTTGATGTCTTTCCAAAGCTGCGGTTCTGGGTTTCCGGCGGCGGCTCCCCGAATGTCTGCAGCGTTCCCCAGGACGCCATCCGGCGACGCGCCGGACCTCTTCCAGTCAAAGTAAACCCAGACATTCCAAACGACGATCATTGCGATTGCCAGTACAACCGTCTTGACTGCTTGTCGGCTCATTCGGTCGCATCCTCACCTTGCGAGTGAACGCTGGAAGCGTGGCTGTGTCCTTGGCGATGGAGAATCCTCTGAGCGAAACCGACAACAATCGTCGCAATCAAAATGGCGATAAATGGGTAATGCCAGGTCGGGACACTGGCCGCGAGACGCCCGAGATGATTTCGTTCCACACGATTTCCAAAGATCATCGGGACGCAGCATTCCTGAACCTCCAACTGATCCTCGGCGATCATCGTTGCTTTGTATTCGTAGGATGCGAATGCGACATGGTCAGCGACGAGTCCTCCGACCAACGCAATTGCAACGAGGCTTATGGCATAAAAAGCTGCCGTGCCGGAACCCATGCTTCGCCGGATCGCGTTAAGTTCCCCCAAATTGGTCGCAGGTCCGGCAATCATGTAGGCGATCATCGCACCCGGCATGGCACCCCTCATCAAAAGTGCCCACACAATAGGAATCGTGGGCACGGAGCACGTGTAGACGGGAACGGCGATCAGGATAATGAGTAAAAGGGTCCACAGACTGCGCGTACCGAGATAGGCTTCGGTCAACTCGATGGGAAGGAAGGCGAGTACGACCGCGGCGAGGGACAAGCCGATCGTCAGGTCGACGCTTATCTCAGCTCCAAGATCCCAAAATGCCCACCGTATGGCCCGCCCGAATCTCGAGTTGGAGCTGGTCGGCTGTTCGTGATGGGCCTCCACCTGATCGACGATCGCGTCGAAGTTCTCTAGTGGCTGCGTTCGATCACGCAAGAGTCGATTTCCGACCAGTCCAATCAGCGAAGACCCGAGCACCGCGACACCGAGATAGGTTGCCAGGTATTTCGGTCCCAGCATCATACCAACCATCACAACCGAGACGGGCGAAATTGCCGGAGAACTGGTCATGAAAGAGAGCGCCGTTCCGCGAGCAGCGCCGGCGCGATGAACTCCCACGCCGAGCGGAATCACGCCGCATGAGCAAATCGGAAGCATCGCGCCGATCCCTACGGCGTTCAGAACTGGCCGGATGCCCTGGGCACCCAAGTGTGACGCCAGAGACTCGCGCGGAACGTACTCTTTGATCAAGGCGGCCGCGACGTAGCCGAGCACCAGATACGGCGCCGACATCGCTAACGCCATAAAGAGTGAGTTGAAGAAGAGTGACAGGTGGTCCATGCGGATGCTTTGATCGAAACGAGTCGGACCCGCGTGCTAACGAACAGACAAACGAAGCGGAGTCAACGCCAACTCCCCATCGAATTTTAGTCGTCAAGCTCCAGTTCAATCTTCGGAAACGGATCAGAGAAACCGGCCCAAGCTCGTGGACCCTTCGCGAATTCGGCGTCCGTCAGAAGACACTCGTCGAGCGCCTCGGTAATGCGAGACTCGTCCATCCCGTGGCCGATGAATACCAATTCCTGGTGGCGGTCGCCATACGGTCCGGAGAGCTTGGCGTGAATTCTCGCGACGGATTCCTCATCCTCAGGCCATTCCTCTTCGGGCGCGGCGGCCCACCATAAGCCACCGGGATTCATGCGGATTGAGCAGCCAGCCTGTGACCAGTCGTAGGCCCAATTGTTTCTCGAAGCAATCCACATGAGTCCCTTGCTTCTCAAAACTCCGTCCATTGCTTTGCCTTCGCCAAAGCCTCCGCCCAATGCATCGGAAAGCCGAGCTGCGTGAAACGGTCTCTGGCGTCGGTAGACGAAATGGCTGATTCCGTATTCGTCGGTTTCTGTCTGTTCCTGACCTCGCGGTACTTCCAACCAGCCCGGCGAAGACTCGGCCTCATCGAGACTGAATCGCCCCGTGCCCAGGACATCTTCCAGCGGTACGCGGCTTTCACGAGACTGTAGCAGAACCGCACCTGGATTCAGTCGGCGAAGGATCTGCTGGATTTGCTCAAGCTCGAAAGGAGAGACCAAGTCGACTTTGTTCACAATCAACACGTTTGCAAACTCGATTTGATCAACGAGTAGATCGACAATGTTGCGACGATCCTCTTCATTCACACCAAGACGTCGATCGGCAAGGTCGTCCCAGGAACCAAAGTCTTGAAAGAAGTTACCCGCATCGACGACGGTGACCATCGTGTCCAGCCGAGCGAGATTGGAGAGACTGTTTCCGTGTTGGTCGGCAAATGTAAAAGTTTCGGCAACGGGCATTGGTTCGCTGATGCCGGTCGATTCAATCAGCAGGTAATCAAATCGGTCTTCGCGCGCAAGCCTGGCAACTTCGATAAGCAAGTCTTCGCGGAGTGTGCAGCAAATGCAACCATTGCTCATCTCCACAAGCTGCTCATCGGTCCTTGAAAGATTTGCATCTCCATCACGAACCAGCGCCGCGTCGACATTCACTTCACTCATGTCGTTGACGATCACCGCAACACGCATCCCCTTACGGTTGGCGAGAACGTGATTCAAAAGTGTGGTTTTACCGGCACCCAAAAACCCGGATAGAACGGTGACTGGGAGGCATTCCGATTTGCTGGGCGAGTGTATCATGTTCACTGGAATGGCGACGATAGGCTGGCTAGGCCCGAGGACCACTGCAGATCAGCGGACCGTCGAAGGCGGCCTGTGGCTATTTGCAATTAAATTGCGAAAGCACTCGAATTGCAAGTGCGTGTGGCGAATCTTGGTCGAGCGTGGAGTTTTCTCCTGAAACCGTCGACGAAAAGAATGCGGACTTTGTTGGGTGGGACAAAAACTCTATCGTATGCACTAACGGTCAGAAACCTGCTGCGAGTTAAAGATGAGCAGAACTCCTGAACTCACGTTGGCTCTTCAGAATGAGATCCGTGCGGCGGGTATTCGGGCGACACCCGCTCGCGTGGCCACACTCGCGTTGCTGCGCGACGCGTCGTCGCCGCTAACACATGCCGATGTGGCCGCGAAGCTGGTGGACGAGGATATCGACAAGGCGACTGCATTTCGAAATTTAAACGATATGACTGATGCCGGGCTGCTCCGGCGCACAGAGCTTGGTGACCGACTCTACCGTTTCGAGAAGGTGTTGCCGGGTGAGATTGCCGCAGACTCCCACCCACACTTTGTCTGTATCGAGTGCGGCTCTGTGTACTGTATGCACAATATCAACTTGACGGCTGGGAGCTTGGGGGAAGCGGGCAAGGTAGGCGAGGTGTCTGAGATTCTACTGCGTGGGCTGTGCAACACCTGCAAAGAGAATCAACCCCAATGACGGCCCGTGCGTTGTGGATGATCTGGTTGATGGCTGTAACGTTGGAGTTCCCTTTACGGTGCGGGTACTGACGGGCGGGGCACGAATCATGCGAGCCCCCGTTTGCCGCTGAATTGAGGTGTTTGAATTTGGCTAGTTTGACGATCGAAGAACTGTACGAAGAATTTGAAGAGTTGCCGGATTGGGACGATCGATTTGACTACTTGATTGACCTCGGCTTCGAATTGCCCGAGTTGCCTGCCGAGGCTAAGACGGAGGAAAACCGTGTGCACGGTTGCCAGAGTAATGTTTGGTTGGTCGCTGACGTTTGTGAATCCAGTCCGCCGACCGTTCAGTTTTTGGCGAACAGTGACTCGATTATCGTCAATGGGTTAATCTCCGTTCTTCTCGTCCTCTATTCCGGCAAGACCCCACAACAGGTCATCAGCGTCGATCCTCAAGAAGCGTTTGAAAAGCTGGGGCTTGAACGCCATCTAAGTTCTCAGCGACGCAATGGTCTATACGGTATGGTTGAGCGGGTGCGTAAGTTGGCTATTCAGGTTGAAGCCAATTCATGAGACGCTCAACGTGATCGCCGTCCACCTCGCGTCGGCAACGCTGAGGATCTGTTCGGAGAAGACTTAGACGAATTTTTCGCGAATCGGCACGGCGGAACATGCCGGCTACGATGGAGACGCCGAGGTTATCTTCAAACAAATCTGTAGCGCGAGTATTTGCACATAGCCGAGGATTGTGACCTCGGGGCTGGGAATTCTCTCTGTCGCGACGCGACCGGAAAGAGTCATCAGCGTGTACCCGTTGCTGGCATCAAGCGGCTCGGATGACTGACGTGTACCTGGTCGGCTGTGCTGACGTGGTTTCGCATTACCTACTAGGGAGATTGTTCTGGTGTCCGCTGAAAATTCCACCGTCCCCGTCACGGTGCTGACCGGGTTTTTGGGCTCAGGAAAGACCACGTTGTTGAATCGCATTCTGTCCGAAAACCACGGAAAGCGAATCGCCGTTATTGAAAACGAATTTGGGGAGATCGGAGTCGACAATGATCTGGTAATCGCGTCGGAGGAGGAAATCTTCGAAATGAACAACGGCTGCGTTTGCTGCAGCGTTCGCGGAGATTTGATTCGCATTCTGGGCAACCTGATGAAACGTCGCGACAGTTTTGACTTGATCATGATCGAAACGACCGGGATGGCCGATCCCGGCCCCGTCGCACAAACCTTCTTCATGGATGACGAGATCAGCGAAGCTTTTCGACTCGACGGTGTGGTCACGTTGGTTGATGCGAAGCACGCGACGCTCCACATTGACGACGGCGATGAGGTCAAGGAGCAGATTGCGTTTGCAGATGTGATCCTGATGAACAAGGTCGATCTGGCTTCATCGGATGACCTTGAACAGCTGGAAAGCCGAGTTCGCGCAATGAACCCGACCGCAAAACTTTATCGCACGCGAGATGCCGACGTGGAGATGGAGAGCGTCCTCAATGTCGGCGGGTTTGATCTGGATCGGGCACTCGAAGGTGATCCAAATTTCACACGGAACTACAGGATTGACCACCCGCACGATAAGGAGATCACGTCGGTAGGAATCAATACGCCCGGCGATTTGGATCCAGACAGATTCGACGATTGGATGCGAGATTTGCTGGCGAACCAGGGACAAAATATCTTTCGAATGAAAGGCGTATTGTCGTTTCGGAATTCTGACGAACGATTTGTGTTCCAAGGTGTTCATATGCTTTTCGACGGACGTGCCGATCGACCGTGGCGCCAAGGCGAGCGATCGAATGCGTTGATTTTCATCGGTCGTCACCTGGATCGAAAGGAACTCAATGAGGGGTTCGAAGCATGCCTGACTTAGATGCATCGATGCTTCGGAAGGGACTGCTGACGGAATCCTGGTATGTCGCGCTGGGAGACTACATCATCGATGTAGCGTGGTCGCCGGACGCAACCAAGCTAGCGGCGGTCACCGTCGAGGGTGCCGTCTTTCTCGTAGAGGCTTACGAGACATCGGCTAAGTTCAAACTGATCGGTGAACATTGCGGTGGAGCGAATTCCCTCTCCTGGCGTCACGATGGTGCCGAGTTTGCTACGGCCGGACATGACGGGTTGGCTAAGGTTTGGGATGGAGCTTCGGGCCAACAGCTCAGCTCACTTGAAGCAGGAGAATCATGGGTCTCAAAGACGAGTTACAGTCCACGCCGAAAGGTGCTCGCCACGGCTGCGGGAAAGCATCTCAAGTTGTGGAACGAAGGGCGTGAAGCGTTTTATGATTCGTCCGATCATGCCAGCACAATCACCGATGTGAGGTGGAATCCGATCGGCCCTGGTATTGCGGCAGCGGCGAACGATGGGATCACAATGCATCTTTCGAACAACTCTGCTAAGCCTCGAAAGTACCGTTGGAAGGGCTCAGCACTCGTCTTGCAGTGGAGCCCAGGTGGCGAGTTTCTGGCGACCGGGGAACAGGACGCGACCGTCCACTTCTTGCATTTGAAGTCAGGCCGAGACGCACAAATGCGGGGTTTTCCTTCGAAGGTCCGGCAACTCAGTTGGGATCCCAGCGGACGTTGGCTCGCAACCAGTTCCGACTCAATCTTTCTGTTGTGGGATTGCAGCGGAGGAGGCCCGGCTGGTCGCCAGCCTCTTCAGTACCATGCACACGGAAACAGGCTTTCTGTGTTGGCTTTTCAGCCTGACGGCGGGTTACTCGCCTCGGCGGATATCGAGGCGTATCTCTTTCTTTGGGACCCAACCGAGCACGACAATGTGATCGGCGGTGTGTTGCTTTCATCACCCGCCAGCTGCTTGTGTTGGTGTGGAGGAGACAAGCTTGCCGTCGGCCAACAAGATGGCCGGGTCGTCGTCTTCGAAGTGCGAACGGTGTCCAAATACAAGGATCTTGCGAGCGGAAGTTGATCCTTTGAAACGAGAGAATCCTCAGCCGCCCGATCTCGTATGACCCTTTCTACTGCCAGTGGCCGCGTTGTTACGACACCTTGGCGGACGATAATTGGTTTACACTGCGAGGCCGAGCGCGAGTCGGTCGTATCGAGTCTCGTCGCGTTCGCGTAAAGCAGAAAGGAATCTTCAAGTCCCCCGATTAGGTTTTTGAGGCGTCATCATGAGAATATTGCCCGCACGAGCATCGATTCGACTGAGCCATTCGTTGTCAGTTCTTTTCATCGTTGCATGCTTTTCCACCGCGGCCGCGACAGAGCGTGAGTTGATTTCATGGGACACGAAGAAACTATCGTCAAAGTTCTTCGGAGAGGGGGCTTTCTACGGGGACTTCAATCGAGACGGCGTGATCGACATCGTCTCGGGACCTTTCTGGTACGAAGGACCGGAGTTCGAGGAGAGGCACGAGTATCGGCCGGCAAAAGAGTTTGACCCGCTGAATTACTCTGACAATTTTCTCACGTTTGTCCACGACTTTAATGACGACGGTTGGGACGACATCTTGGTCATCGGTTGGCCCGGGTACAAGAAGGACCATGAGCACGTTTGGTATGAGAACACACAGGGAAAAGCTGCAGCATGGCCGAGACACAATGTCTATAAAATCGTTGACAACGAATCACCGACGTTTGGCAATCTGGTTGGTGACGAGAGTCCCGAGCTTATCTTTCACTCTGAAGGCTATCTCGGTTGGGCTGCGCCGGATCCAAGCGACCCAAGAAAGCCATGGTCTTTCCACAAAATCTCGAAAGACATCGGATTGACGCGTTACGCGCATGGTTTGGGATTCGGGGACGTCAACGGTGACGGGCTTGCCGATTTCGTGCAATCGAAAGGTTGGTGGGAGCAACCCGCCTCGATCAAAGGCGACCCACTTTGGGAGCACCACGAATGGCCATTCGAACTCGACGGAGCTCAGATGCTGGTCTACGACGTCGATGGTGATGGCGATAACGACATCGTCACCGCGATCGCATCTCACGAGTACGGCATCGGCTGGATGGAGCACGTCGGAACCGAGAACGGGATCGAGTTCAAAATGCATCGCTTCATCAATGAGAAACCAGAAGAAAGTAGATATGGTGTGGCTTTCTCACAGCCGCACGCCCTGGACACGGCCGATTTCAATGGTGACGGACTGACCGATTTCGTGGTGGGGAAGCGGTTCTGGGCACACGGCCCGAAAAAAGATCCTGAACCAAATGCTGCCGCCGTGACTTACTGGTTCGAACTCAAACGCGGGGTCGATAGTCTCCCCGGCGGCGTCGACTTTGTTCCCCACCTGATCCATGATGATTCCGGTGTCGGGACGCAAGTGGCAGCGGGTGATGTCAACGGCGATGGTCTGCCGGATGTGATCTCGGGAAATAAGAAGGGCACTCATGTGCACTTTCAGGTGAGAACAAAGGTGAGTGAAGACGAGTGGAATGCAGCACAGCCTAGGCAAATCGACTGAGTTCATGGATCGCTAGGGGTCGTGAAGCCGATGAACGTCTTTACGTTTGACGTAATTGCATCTATCGTTGCATTGCGGCAGGGCGGAATCGCCCCGGGCTCAGCAAGAAGTTTCTACGCGAAAGTTTCATGTATGGAACGGCAACCAGCGTTCAGGAATTG
>JBCCOI010000167.1:0-12551 GCA_039025515.1 Planctomycetota bacterium | reverse complement strand
GATCGTTCGGCAACGCGAGCACTGAAGTTTGCCGCGAATTTCGATTAGCGTTCGTCCGCGGCACACCGGACAAACGCGATGACCATCGGCACCGTTCGATGTCTCGATATCTGGAGACGTGTTATCGGAGGCTGAGCACAATACGCCGGATGTTGTTGATGTTTGCAAGTTACTCATTGAAGGTTAAACGTTATTGAGCGGAACATCGCTAGCCGTCGGCCTGATTTACTGAGCGGGACGGCGCTACTAGCCGCCGGCCTGATTGATTAACCGGAACGGCCAATGTTTAAGTGGCGCGGTCGGCAGTGGATGAGGCGACGAATGCCCGACCCGATGGACTCGTCGCCTCGTCCACCACGCCAGAAATCGATTGGCCGTTCCCGCCAACCGCATCAGTCTAGCGGATCGACTCAGCTGTTCGCGGCCGCAATGATGATGAGAATCAGAAGAAGGATTGCCCCGACGCCGAGTACGACCAACAGAACTTTCCAGGCCGATTTCGGTGACTTGCCGATCACCGTCCCCGCATCCTGTCCGCAGATCACAACGCGGTACAGTTGTTCCTTGTAGTGGTAGGCCAGCACGTAGGCGGGCAGGGCATAGCGGCGGGTGACAAGTCGATGAAGCAGCGTGCTGACCTTCGTGTTCCGAAACGTTGTTCCGGGAATGAACTGCGACTCAACCCGACGAGCGGCCAACTGATCGATCGCGCCCATGACCTGCGTCCTGGCTTCCGAACGCTGCACGTCAAACTGCTCAATCGTCGCATCATCATCGGCTCCCGTGGGCGAGTTCTGTCGCGTCGAGAGGTTGAATTTCGTGCTCATCGCGGAGGCTTCGGCGAAAGAGAGCCCGCGGGATGCGGAAACAAGGATCGTGTCAAACTGCAATCGGTTCTGACCGGCGTGTGGCGCCCATGCTGAGCGGCGTGCTCCCGCGTTTGAATCCGCCGTCCAACTGACGAACGCTTCTGCATCAAAAACCCAAGCAACCCACCACAGCGGTTTCAGCTCGGTCAACGTCGCACTCGAAGAAAGATCAGAGGGAGCAAACCAACCTTGAGAACCGAGCCAACTCCTCAGGGCCTTTCGTGCGTCATCGCGTGATACGGTGAACGGCAAATAGAACTCGGTTTGTTCCATGGGGTCAGCGACGTATTCTTCTTCAACGACGTCGCCGCAGAACGAACAAGCGGGCGATCGGTGCTTGGGATCGTAGGCGATTGCCGCACCACATCCCTTGCAACGCAGAATCGTCACCCCCTTTTTCTCGGGGCCGCGCGATCGTGACTCAGGCGCCGATTGTCCACAAATGGCACAGCGCAGGTCACCCGGCTCCAAGGGCGATTTGCAACGCGGGCATTCAACAACGGTGGAGACTTTGCTCATTGATTTGCCACCACCAGCAAGACGACGATTCCGATCACGATGAGAAACGCCACGACCGCGGTGGTGACCTTGGCCGCCGAAATCGGAACTTTGCCGCTGACAATCCCGTTTTGTCCATTCACAAGAATCTGTAGCGGCGGACGGTCTGGAGAGTAACGGACGGCGTAAGTCCACACCGGCAGAAGCACCAAGTCGATCACTTCGTGGCTGAGCTCGGTTTGGTACTGAATATTCGAATGCGAGTCGCCCGGCATAAAGGATGCGAGTCGCGTACCGATTTCGGCGACACTCTCATCATGAGCGAACTTGAAGCACTCTTCGGCAGTGCGTGAAGGTTCTTCGGCAATCCATCCAGCGATGTAGCCGTCCGCATACCGACGCAGCGCCCGCAGGTCGTAGGGTTCGATCGCTTGAAGGGCTTCGTTCGTGATCCCTTGAGACGCAGTCACGATGACGTCCGCGACATAGCCCGCGTGGTTTCCACTCAGCGAACGCCATTCGGTTTTCGTGACGGTGCGCGTCCTCGTCACGGTGCGACCCTTCGAATCGGTCGTCGTGTAAGTTTCAATCTCGGTATAGTTTTCGCCGATGTCGGCAGAAAATCGTGACCTGGCGGTCGCGCTGTAGAGATAAGCCGGCAGGTAAACGCCGCGGGTGAGCTCGGGAACGGCTCGCTTAAAGTCCGACCGTGCGAAGATGTTGCTGCGAGAGATCCAGTGTTTGACCTTGTCGGTCGCATGCTCGTGGTCGAGAACGAAACCGACGACAAACCTTGGCAGCGGGCGATTCGGTTCGGGCGGCCGATTGACAATCGACGGTGAAGCACAAAACGGACAGACAGTCGAACGAATGTGTTTTTCCATGCGAAGCTTCGCACCGCAAGATTGACACGCAATCTCGACAAATTCGGATTTGGGATCCGCAAGCTCCGCTGTCATTGTTGTCCGGTGAGAGTGAGATGTTGACGTCCGTCGCGATTATAGAGGCTCGCTCGCGACGGGGAGGTGGCGCCAGATTTTTTGCTCGCGACGGTGTGGGGCTTCGGAACGCTTTCATCAAGGCCAGTAACTCCGCCGAGCAACGCACGTAATGTTCACCGCATGCGGGGTCTACGCCTGGAAGTCTCGCGTCGATACGATGCCAGATTATGCGAGTACTTTTTCAAAACGCCTCCATCGTGCTGCCCGCCGAAATCCGCTCGGGAAGCGTCTTCGTCGAAGACGGACGCATCGTCGAAATCGATGCGGGCAAGCCCACGGCCGACCAGGTCATCGATTGCGAGGGCTTGCACTTGTTGCCTGGAGTGGTCGACGACCAAGTTCACTTCCGGGAACCAGGGCTGACCCATAAAGAGGATTTGGCAACCGCAAGTGCCGCCTGTGCCGCCGGCGGTGTGACGTCGTACCTGGAAATGCCAAACACCAAGCCGCCGGCGGTGACTCTGGAAGGCGTGCGTGCGAAAGAGGCTCTTGCCGCAACAAAATCGAAGGTCAACTACGGTTTCTACATCGGTGCGACGCCTGACAACGTCGACGAACTTGCCAAAGCAACCGACGTTCCCGGGATCAAAATCTTTATCGGAAGCAGCACCGGTAACCTGTTGGTCGATGACCAAGACGCACTCGAGCGAATCTTCGGCGAAACCAGTTTGCCGATCTGTGCCCATTGCGAAGACGAGCAAACGGTCCGGGCCAACGCTGCACGACTCGAGGGGACGACGGACGTTGCGGATCATTCCAAGATTCGCGACGAGAGGGCGGCAGTGATCGCGACCACGCGGGCGATCGATCTTGCAATGCGACACAAGCATCGGTTTCACGTGCTGCACGTTTCCACCGCCTCGGAAGTTCCACTGCTCGTCGATCGTGCGCCGTACATTACGGCCGAAGTGTGCCTCCATCACTTGTTTTTTAGCACCGATGACTACGCGCGGCTTGGTTCGCGGATTCAAATGAATCCGTCGATCAAGTCGGCGGAGGACAATCGAGGACTCTATAAGGCACTACTGGCGAATCAGATCCAAGTCATCGCCACCGACCACGCGCCGCATACGCTCGAAGAGAAGTCTAAACCTTATCCCCAAAGTCCTTCTGGTTTGCCGGCGGTCGAAAACAGTCTGGCTTTGATGTTGAACGAAGTCAATCACGACCGCTGCAGCCTTCAGCAGATCGTTGCTTGGATGTGTGACGCGCCGGCTCGCGTTTGGGGAATCGTTGGTAAGGGACGAATCGCCGTCGGCTACGATGCGGATTTGGTTTTGGTCGACATGCAACGGGAACATACGATCGACGACGCCAAACAGTTTACGAAAACTCGTTGGAGCCCCTGGCATGGCGTAACGCTGCGGGGCGTTCCCGTCGGAACATTCGTGGGCGGACGGCGCGTGTTCGATCGCGACGCTGGAATCGAACCCGAGGTCGGCGGACAAAAGTTGAAATTCGATCACTCTCGAGGCGGTTATTGGGAGACTCCCAACGGAATCGGGCCGGCGGAGTGAAGGTGGGTTCACAAGAAGAGGATTGTGATCATGAATCATTCGGAAGAAGGTCCATCGGTGGTTCCGCTCTCGGCAAATGCACGGCGTGTCTTGGGCGTGCTCGTTGAGAAGGCGAAGACGACACCCGACAATTATCCGCTCAGCGTTGCGGCGCTGATCAGCGGTTGCAATCAGAAGTCAAACCGTTCTCCGCAAATGCAACTCGACGAAGACGATGTGTTGCTTGCCCTTGATGAGCTGAGAAACGTGGGAGCAGCCAGAGAGGTGCAGGGCAATGGTCGTGTCACCAAGTATCGTCATGCGGCCTATGAATGGATGAGTTTGGACAACCCGCAAGCGGCGGTCATGACGGAGTTGCTGCTTCGAGGTCCACAGACGCTCGGGGAACTTCGAACGCGCGCCTCACGGATGTGCAACCTGGCGGATCTGGATGCCGTCAAGTCTGTACTTTCAAGCCTTGAAGGACGTGACCTCGCTGAGTCTTTGACGCCGCCCGGTCGAGGGCAGGTGTTCGCCCACAAACTCTATCCGCCGCAGGAACGCCAGTATTTGGATGCGAAGGTAGAGAAGCAGGCCGCCAAGTCGTCGGCAGTCCCTCGCGAGAATCAAGCCGTGATCGATCAACTTCTCGAGCGTTTAGATAAAGTTACCGAGCGAATCGATGATCTCGAGTCGCGATTGAAGCGACTCGAAGACTGAGTTCAGCCGCGTCGCCTCTGGATGATTGGCTGGCTGGATCCGGGACACGAATTTTCAATCGCTCGAATCACACGAAGCGAGCGGGTATCATTGGATGCTTGCTGATTAGCCGTCTGCTGATTGGTGTTTCGGTAGATTTGCATTCGTCAATAGGGAGGCCTTCCTCAAATGGTCCGCGTTAGCATCGTGATGAGTTCTTTGGCTTGTCTTGCGTCGATGAGTTTGCTGGCGGTGGGCGTGGCTCTCGCCGACGAGCCTGAAAACTCCATTTCGCTATTCAACGGAAAGAATCTGGATGGCTGGTTTGCAGACGTCCCGCAAGCGGATTCCGATCCGAGCGCCCCGCCAAGTTTCATCGTTCGAGACGGCGTGTTGGTCAGTATGGGGGTTCCGCGTGGGCACTTGATCACGGAGAAGTCCTATCGCAATTACCGATTAGAGGTTCAGTATCGATTCGCGGGAAAGCCAGGTAACTGTGGCGTACTGGTTCATACCGATGGAACACGGTTACGCGCGCTAAGCAAGATGTTTCCGGCATCACTCGAAGTGCAAATGATGCATCAATCGGCAGGTGATTTTTGGTGCATCCACGAAGACATCAAAGTCCCAAACATGGAGGATCGTCGGAAAGGGCCGAAAGAGAACTGGGGCGGAAAGAAGGGCCAGTCCAGGCACATTCGGAATCTAACGGATGGCAGCGAGAAGCCGCTTGGAGAGTGGAACACGATGATCATCGAGTGTCTCGATGACGGCATCCGTGTTTGGGTCAATGGCGATCTCGTTAACGACGGTTACGATTGCACTGCCCGGGAGGGCCAAATCTCTTTGCAAGCCGAAGGTTCGGAGGTGGAGTTTCGGAAGCTGGAGTTAACTCCGATTGATGAGTTGTCAGATGCAGAAAGTATAGCCAGCACGATAGACAAGATCAAAGTGTTGCTCATTGACGGTCAGAACAATCACGATTGGAAACGATGTTCTCCAGTCATGATGGCGACGCTGGAGAACACCGGGCGATTCGTCATCGACAGAGCGACGGTGACGAAAGAAGACGTCGCTGATTTTCATCCGGATTTTCGTGCATACGACGTTGTGTTGTCGAATTACAACGGCAGCTCTTGGACGGAGGAAACGAAAACCGCGTTCGAGAAATACATTGTCAATGGCGGCAATCTTGTCGTCGTCCACGCGGCAGATAATTCGTTCCCCAAATGGGAAGCGTACAACCGAATGATCGGACTTGGCGGATGGGGCGGTCGCAATGAAAAGAACGGGCCATACGTCTATTGGGAAGATGGAAAAATTGTACGCGATGAGTCGAAAGGGCGAGGCGGCGCGCATGGTAAGCCGTGGACTTACAAAGTGATCATTCGAAATGCCGACCATCCGATCACACGCGGATTACCGACGGAGTTCTTGCAGGTGAAGGAGGAGCTTTATGACCGCCTGCGCGGACCGGCGGAGAACATGGAAATCCTAGCGACGGGTTTCACCAAGGGAGGATCAGAACGTCATGAGCCTGTGCTCATGACGATCGCCTACGGAAAGGGACGGGTCTTCCACACCGTGATGGGGCATGACCATAAGTCGATGCAGGGCGTTGCATTCCAGGAAACTCTGATTCGCGGGACGGAGTGGGCGGCAACCGGGCGAGTCACCTTTCCTGCCGTCACGGCTGCCGAATTGCCAGTGGATCGAGCGATTTACCGCGATCCTGCGGACATCAAGCCGACCCCGTAGCCGCTAGGCGTCGATGTCGCCGAGGCCCAGCTCATCGCGTGCCCTGTCCAGGGCGCGGCGGACACGCATCCGAGCGGTGTCTGGTTTGACGCCGAGTCGCTCGCCGATTTCGATCCAGTCCCGGTTCTCCAGCATCATATCGATCGCCACCGCGTCGGAGTCACCCAAGATCGATCGCACACGGTCCGCAATTTCGCGGCGAAGCACGACCTGGCTCGGCGAAGCTTGTTCTCCCCGAAGTTTGATGTCTTCGATCGGTGTACCGTCGGTTCGGCGGAAGTCGCGGCAATGTCGGGCGAGCGTGCGGAACGTATCCACGACTTCATTGTCGATCGCGCGAAGCACATACGAAAGAATGTCGTCCGCGGTCAGACGATCGGCATCTTGGCGCTTCGCCAAGTCAACCATCACGTCGTTGCATATGTCCATCGATTCGGTTTGACCGGTTAATCCATACTGCCGCAAGCGTGTCCTCGCTCGACGGCGAAGCTGACTTCCGAAAGATTGCCAGACCTCGCCCAAAGACGACTCCGCATCGCTCGCCGAAACTCCTTTTGGTGCGACGAAGGGATCCGGCGGCTGTGGCGAGTCGTTATCAGGGGTCGATTCGCTCTCCATGCGTTTCTCCCGCTTCTGCAGAGGTTGGCGATTCTAAGTGTTTCGCTGCAACGACGGTCGCAACGCCCAGGAGAAGGAAGACGACGCCGAGCAGTTTGAGTAGCGAAAGCGGTGACTTCGGGTTTCCCAGCAAGCCGTAGTGGTCCAAGACCAACGCCGCCACCGTTTGTCCCGTCATGACAGCGGCGAACCACGGCAAAGACCCAATTCTGGGAACGAGCCACAGTGACGTGGAAACCATTGTGACACCGATCGCCCCTCCAATCCAGATCCACCACGGCAACGTCTGCGCCGCGGTGGTGAATCGTGGAGGAAAGCCACCCCCGATTGTTGCGGTCAGCAACAGCAAAATCGCGGTCCCGCTGCCGAATGAAATCAATGATGCCTGGAGTGGATGCGCGACGCTCTTTCCGAGCGATCCATTCACGCTCGGCTGGGTGCCGAGCAGCGCGCCTGCACCAAGCCCGACCGCGATGGCTGCAAGAAAGAACATTGTCGAAACGTTGTTCAAAGAGCGACCTCCGTCGTTGCCTGGCGATCCGAATCTGAACTGGTCACTCTTTGCCCAAGTAAGGCTGCAGCAACTCCGCAGTCTCATCGCTTCGCAACGCGAGCTTGCCAAAGCCACGGACACAGCCGGCATCCATCGCGGACTGCTGATGTTCCTCATAATTGGTGACAAGCATGACGGGGATATCTTTGTAGTCCTCGTCCGACTTAATCAGTTTCACAACGTCCATCCCGTCGGAATAGTCTCGATCGAGCTTTCGGTTCACGGTCACCAGATCAACATCACCTTTGCGAAGTTGTTTCAACGTATCATCGCGCCCATGTGTCTGGATCACGACGGCGTCGAAATGGCTGGTGATGAATTGCCGAATCGAGTGAAAATCTGGACCGCAGTTTCCGCAGTCGACAACAGTCTTTGGCATCACTCGTCTATCTTCTCGATGGCAAACAGCTTGTCTTTTGTGCTGATGTAGATCCGTCCGTTGGCGGCAATCGGCGTGCTGTAGACACTGCCGCCCATGTTGATTTCTTCGGCATCACCCGAGAAGTCGCCGAGTTGGAAGATCGCAATATCGCCGTCTTCGTCGCCGACAAAAACGCGTCCGTCGGTGATCAGTGGGCTACCCCAACTTGTGGCGAGCAGATCGTAAGTGAAGTGCAACTTGGCTTGCCCGTTTTCTCCTTTTGCGTCCAGGCAATGCAGAAGGCCCGAAACATCAACGATATAGAGCACGCCATCCTTGATCGCACAGCTTCCGAGCGTTCGGTGCATCGTTTCTTCGAAATCAAGTTCTCCGTCTCCGTTCTGATCAAAGTCCATGTAGTGCCAAACCACTGCGGAGTTCGGATTTTCCTTCTCGACTTCACCGTTCTCCGGATCGACGGCTTGGACTCGGCGAACGTCCAGCTGGACTAGCTTTCCATCCACCTCTTTCATTGCCAATGTCGGCGAAACGTCACCACGCTTGGTCGGGTCGATGCACCAGAGATGGCCTTGGCCTTCTCCGTGGTCTGGATCTTGGCCGACGGCAATGTAAACCAGGCCGTCATCGATGACCGGAGTCCCGATCAGGTTGTTTCGGCTTCCTTCGCCACCGATCATCCACTTTGTTTCTTTCGGGTTGCAATCGAATTTCCAAAGTAACTCACCGGCGCCGTCCTTGCCTCGGTCGGCTTTGAAACTGTAAAGCCAACCGTCACCACCACAAAAGAGAACCTGGGGCACACCGCCGAGTTCTCCCACCGCGGGGCTGGACCATTGACCGTGCAGAATGTTCATACCCGGTGATGCGTCCGTCCATACGACTTCGCCCGTTTTCTTATCCAGGCAGAGAAACGAAGGGGCTTCGGGTGATGGCAAGTTGTCGTGGGATTCATCTTGGCCGTTGCCCGTGGCGACGAACAACAAATCTCCGTAGCCGGTCACGCTGCACGAACACATGTTGTGTTGGCTGATACCCAGCTCTGCCATCATGTCGAAGACCCAAATCGTGTCGGCATCTTGTTGATCGTTGATGCCGAGACGCTTGAAGACGGAAAGTTGTTTTCCGGCCTTCTTGATTTCGATGACTCGCTCCGAGCCACCGAAGACTCCTTCCGCAGTCCAAGCAACACCGGGCTCAACCGATTCGACCTTGGGGTCGCCCGCTACCGTTTCGCCCGCGATCTCCAGTGCGGAGGTCAAGCTCTCGGAGAGTTTACCGCCTTCCAGTGCGGCGATTGCTGCCTTGCCTTCATCGCTTTCCGATTCCAAATCAAACACTCGGGCCAGCTCTTCCTTCATTGGGCCGTCGTCTTCGCCGTCGTAGAACCCGGCGGTATCCAAGCATCGGACTTCGCCACGGCTGGTGACGAACCAAAGCCGATCGCCCTCGACCAAGGGCGAGCAACAAATACCCTGCATCGGCCAGTCATGAACTCTGCCCGAGCTCAGTTTTTCGCTGCTGTGTTGCCACAAGAATTCGCCGTCTCCTTCGTTAAAGGCGAGCAGACATCCCAGGTCAACTTTAGAGGGATACCGTTTGAGATACCCGGCTCCATTATTGGTGCCGACGAAAACGCGCCCTTCGGCAACGACCGGGTTTCCGTAGGTTTGGCTGCCCAGGTTTGCAAACCAAGTCACATTCTCGACACGTTCTTTGTTCCATTCGCCGGTTCGGCGGTCGAAGCGTCCGATGTCCCAGCTCTCTGGTAAACCCTTAACACCGGGCGCGTTGTTCTTGAAGGTGGTTCCGCCCCATTGAGGCCAATCGCCCCCGGCAGAAAGAATCGTATCGGGTCGGTTCATGGCGGCCGCCGAAGTCGTTGCCGAAACCAGCTTAGGCTCGCTTTCCTCGGCAGGCTTAGATGCAATCGTCACCTCCGGCGTTCCCGCAACAGCGGACGCTGGTGATGCGGCATCCGAAGCAACGGGAGCTGCCTTCGTCATCTCTTTTGGGGGAACCTCGTCTTCCGCCTCATCCGATTCCGGTTCCACGTTGGTAGCTGGAGTGTCATCATTCGCTTCGTCTCCTGCCGTCTCAGTATTTTTCTCGGCTACCGGCTCGGAATCCTTCTCAGCGGGCTCGGAGTCTTCTTCCGTGGTCGAAGACTCTTCGCTTTTTGCCGGTGGCGTGTCGATGACAAGTCCTCGTGACGGACCGCGAACACGTCTGAGCGGACTGTCAGCCGGAGGTCCAACCGAACGACGAGTTGTCGGACTCTCCGTCGGTTTCGCTGCCGATCCCATCCTGGCTCGCTGGAGCAACGGCGTTTCCGAAGCAGTCGTCACGTTGCTTCCGGTCGTGTTGCCGCCGGCGTATGACGGCCAAGTCTCACCACCGGTTGTGTTGTTGCTGGAACTCGCCGAAGCATCGACCGCATCGGCTCTCGGGACGGCGGTCGGAGGCTTGCACCCACTCGTGCTAACGGTCGCGATTGAGCCCAGCACGAATGCTGCGGCGATCATGCAGTACGCGGAAAGATCTTGTTTTCGCATTGCAATTCCAGGTCGTGCTGGACTGTGATTAAGGCGTGTAACTGATTCGGTGGACTCGAGTGCTTCGTCCGTTGCCGCGGTTCGGCCACAGGAAGCTGAACATCTCAAGGGGTTTCTGGATCGAACTCGTATAGCAATGGATTTCAGTAACCCATCGCCAGTCAGGCCGTGTGGTTGGGCGGGGTGTGGTCGAGCCCGGCTGGTTTGGGCGCCGTTGGTTTGGGCACGGTTGGTTTCGGCGGGGCGTCAAAAAATTCGTCTGCCGGGTCGAACTTGGGCAGACAGAAGATCAATACCTCCATGTTTCCAACCGCACGATGACGCGTGAGCGGTGGAATGAGGACGCTCGACTTCGGCTGAACAGGAATCAGCTTCCCGTCCAACTCGATCGCGGCGTCTTCCTGACATTCCAATACGACGTAAACCTCTGTGTGATGCTTGTGGTAATGGGTCCTTGCGTTGCGGTCGATTTCGGTCAGGTGAACCGTGCCCGGAAAATCCGCGCGGTCAGCAAACCCCCTGCGTGCAGCCCCACAAGGGCACTCGACTGCCGGTAGCTGGTCGAGTTGGATCAACGTCGGACCGGAAGTTGCCATGTCACTGCGTTGGGAATTCTGGGGGTCGGCCGTCGCTGGGACGTAGTCTATACCGATTCTGCTTATTGTTCCACGCGATCAATCGTTCGAACGCTCGCACGCAGGAAACTCGCCCTCGGGTACCCAGCCGTCAAAGTCTCTCAAGCGGGTAAAAATGGGCCGGAACAGTAATCTTCACCCCAGGCCGGTCCGATACGTTAAGTGATCCAGGCGGCGGGTTTGTTGTGATCCAGCGAACCGGCAGCAAGGATCGACCCAGAACTTCCCGGCGCATTGGACGCGTCGGGGTTTTGAAAAGCGACACCTGGTACGAATTCGAATCTGCCGATTTTTTGCATGCATCCGCGTCCACCACGCGGGGGCGTGTTGTCGAGCTGAACGAAGTCGGCTTCTTGCGAAATCCCACCATCGCAAGCGGACCGTGCTCGAAATGGGTGTCAACCGGGTGCGATCGCCGGCAACTTCGTCCAGCGACCGCATCGGGTGGGCAGTGCGAATCGAACCGTCGATCCGCTTTTCAAATCGACCCGCGTAACAACATAGGGAGACGTGGTTCCGATGATCCGGACACTGTTGACTTTGACCCTGGTGCTTGGCACGACCGCATGTTGCCAAACTCAAGGGATGGACTTGCTCCAAAAACTGATGGGCCGCTGTGGCAGCTCGTCTTGCTGCGACACTGGATGTGCCGCATCACCTTGCTGCGACCCCGAGCCCGCATGCGGTTGCGAAGCTCCCGCTTGTGGATGTGCAGAAGATCCTTGCTGTGCACCTGAACCGGCTTGCGGCTGCGAAGCACCCGCTTGCGGTTGTGCGGCAGAACCTTGCTGTGCCCCCGAGCCGGCATGTGGTTGCGAAGCTCCGGCTTGTGGATGTGCGGCAGAACCCTGCTGTGCACCCGAGCCCGCTTGCGGCTGCGAAGCTCCCGCTTGTGGATGTGCTGCTGAGCCGGCCTGCGGATGCGAGCCAGTTTCTTGCTGCACCAAGAAGCGTGGCGGTTTGCTTTCAGGCCTCTTCAGCTGCAAAAAGAAGAGCTCGTGCTGCGAGCCTGCTTGCGGTTGCGAAGTCTCCTGCGAGCCGACCTGTGCTGCTCCGTGCGAAATGGACCCATGCGGATGTGACACCGGCTGCGGCGGATGCGATTCGCCTTGCGGCAAGAAGAAGTGTGGCGGCCTGCTCAAGAAGCTCTTCGGCAACTTGACGAAGAAGAGCTGCGGCTGCGATTGCGCTCCCGCATGCGATTCTTGCGGCGGCGGATGCGGATGTGGCACGACCACTTATGCTGCTCCAATGGCTCCCGCTCCTGCACCGGCTCCCGCCGCGGCACCTGCCGACGCAGCACCCATGCCACCTGCACCGATCGTCGATCCAAGTGCAAGCGTTTCACAAAAGCGTCGCGTCATTCAAGCTAGCGCCCGCTACGTTCGCTGAATAAGCAAACGCAGTCTGTCGGGCTTTGTCCGGCACGCTAGTGTCAAGACGTGATTCGCGAAAGCGGCTCGGCGACTCGATCGTCGGGCCGCTTTTTC
>JBCCOI010000166.1:0-12575 GCA_039025515.1 Planctomycetota bacterium | reverse complement strand
CGATATTCACCTGACTCCTGACGACGCGTTAGCAAGTAAATGATCTGAAGCTGATCACCGGGTCGCAGTCGATAGGTGCTCAAGTGCGCGAAACGCGCTGGGCCCGCATATCCGCCGGGACCGTACGCGTCGAAGGGCATTGGGCACATGTCGCGCCAGCGCGCTTCGGCGCCACAATGATCCTTGCAGTCAACCGCCATCATGCACTTGGGGCAGCCGCTCGGGCACGGATAGCCGCCGGGCACATTCCGGCATCCGCAATCGGACTCCGTCACACGCGACATCGGTGTGATCGTCGTTTGCGCTGATGTGGATTTTACGACGCACGCAAGCACTAGAAAGCAGACGCACCGTGAGATGACGTTCAGCATCGATCGGCGGCGATTGCTCTTGCTCATGATACGTCTTGATTTGGGATGA
This sequence comes from Planctomycetota bacterium, assembly GCA_039025515.1. Classification (GTDB taxonomy): domain Bacteria; phylum Planctomycetota; class Planctomycetia; order Pirellulales; family Pirellulaceae; genus Stieleria. The sequence goes on along the minus strand of JBCCOI010000166.1, from coordinate 12,155 downwards.
TGAATTGACAGCGTTTGCGATAGATAAATGCGAAAAAAGTATGTTGATTTCACCAGGGTCCCGGGATCTTTCCGAAGACTCGTCGTAACATCGATGGCTGCTTGGGAGGAGCCGATTGATACGCATCGGCGGGATAAACGTCGTCGAAGACGGCGTTCGGTCCAGCGTTCTCTGCGAGCGTTTGAGTCGATGCCGGCGCGGGTCTGGTTTGGCGAGGTTGGCTACTTTGCGATGCATTCGCCTCGAAGACCGCTTCCGGACGCGAACCGGCCTCAGACGGAACGCTCGCACCAGCGGTTTCGCCTGGACCAATCAGCGTCGGGGCTGGTTGGTCCGGTACGCGTGTCTTTGGTAGTCGAAAGCCTGCGAACTTCGCGAAGAGCGATCGCTTCGTCGGCTTCGGCGGAACGCTGGCAGCGATGTTCGTGCTTGCATTCATCGAGCGGTCGAGCGTCGTTCCTTCGATGGTTCGCGATGGGGGCTCGGTGCGTGACGGGGGTGGCAACGGTGGATCTTGCGAAAAATCTGTCGCAGGTGGCCGCGACCCGGCGACGTATTCGCGAGGCGAGATCGACGCGAACTGTTCGGGTGTCAGTTGGATCACGTCGGGTACGCGTGGCGTGGATGGGCTAACCGGCATCTGTTGGCGGAGACTAGCCGCGAGGTCTTGTCCAGTTTCCTGAATCATGCGACGTTCCGCTAATCTCGAAACTGCTTCGGAGACTGCTGCGGATGGTTTCAAGGACTCGACGTGCCGGAGCGTGGCTTCGGCTTCGCGATTGAGTCCCATGTCGGCCAGTTGGGCACCGAGTCGTGCGGCGAGACTTGCGTTGCTCGGTTGTCCCGCCAAGGCGGCGCGGCGAAGGCAAAGCGCGACTTCCTCGGGAAGCAATGTTGCATCGCCTCGGCCGAGCCGTATCGCCGCGATCAAGTCCATCGCTTGGGCCGCCTCCACGCGATAGCCCGCCAACGGGGCCAGTTTCTGCCGCGCGTAGTCCAAGTATCGGTCGACGGCTTCGGTCGGTGTAACTCCGCGGTTGATGCCCGCGTGGAAAACTGGCGTCTGGTGCGAAGTCGCAATTGCAACCAAGCGATCACGCTCCATGATCGCGGCACCTTGTTCGACGAAGTCTTGAGCTTCGGTGATCGCGCCGCGGGCGGCCATCACATCTCGGGCCATCGAAAGTTGATGAACGGAGGCGGCCGTTCGGCGATCGGCGACGTCGATTCCTGTTGAGAGTAGCTCGAGCGTCTTCCAGGCCGATGATTCCGCAGAAGCGTATGCCTTGTAGGTGTACTCGCGATACGCTTGGTCCAAATGAGCGAAGGCACGTTCATTGCAAGAGTCCGTTGTGACCGACGGCAACCAAGACGTGTTGGCGGGCGCCGGATCCGGAATCGATCGGAGCTCCGCAAGGCGACGTGCTGCGAGTTCGATCGGTTTTGATTCTTCGCGGCCTTGGTTTCGTATCGGTGGAGCCGAGTAGCCATCCGAATACGCGACCTCGCGAGCTTGAACGGACAAAGTCCTGGTGGCGGACCATTCCACGGGGATTTGCTGCGCCGTAGGCTCGATCGCCTGTCGAGTACCCTGGGAAGCATGCATTTGCTTTTGAACTCGTGGGAGTCGGCGGACGCCGTCACCCCCGTACCCGGGATGCGAAGCCACGGTGGTCAGCGAAAGCAACGTCGATAGCAGGGTAACCGGGTGCCGGTACCGTCGCTTCCGCTTCGTTCGCTCTCTGTGGCTCATACGTCTTCCTTGACATCTCTCACGTTGCCGTCGCCGGGAATGATCCGGACTGTTGGCTCGATCACTCAGGTTCGGCGGCTCATCGTCGTTGTGATGATCGGACAGGTTCTATCGATTCTTCCCGCCATTTCGCTGCGGGCCGGTTCCTATGACGGTGTGTGGCCCCGTGATCCGTCACAATCGATAGACTTTGCCACAAAACGTCGCCGTCCGTCGCGTGTGGAGGTTGGCAGTACGAGGACGGTTCGCGTGCCGTGAAACTTGGCAAACCAGAGCAAAGCGGCGTTACCCCGGGCCTGGGCCTTCCCGGCGTCACATGTCGAGCGTTCACACGTGGAGTCTCGGGAACGCTACGCTACAGCGCTGCGGAGTCGCTTTTCAAAGCGACCAGTTGATCAGGCGAGTCAAAGTTGCGAGTGAATGGCGATGTTGATGCGAGTGTTTTGGCCGGCTCTCATTGGGGTGTTGTTGTTGGTCGGTTGCCGATCTGGTTCCTCGGTCAATTCCTCTGATTCAGATCCTTCGAAGCCTCGTGTCGCGTTGATCATGAAGTCTCTGGCCAACGAATTCTTCTCGGAGATGGCCAAGGGTGCCGAACGTCATCAAGCCGAACGCGCTGACGAGTATGCGTTGGTCGTCAATGGCATCAAAGACGAACGTGACTTAAGCCGGCAGGTTTCGTTGGTTGAGGAAATGGTCGCCAGTGGAGTGGATGCAATCGTGATTGCACCGGCGGACTCAAAAGCGTTGGTGCCGGTTTTGCGGCGGGCAAAGAAAGCGGGCATCGTCGTCATCAACATTGACAATCGTCTCGACGAATCGGTGCTCCGTGAAGAAGGCGTCACGATTCCATTTGTGGGGCCGGACAATCAAGCGGGCGCAAAGAAAGTGGGCGAGCACTTGGCGTCTAAGCTCGCGTCCGGTGCTAAAGTCGCGATCTTGGAAGGTATCCGCACTTCCTTTAACGCTCAGCAAAGACTGAAGGGTTTCGAGACGGCAATGAAGGAAGCGAACATCGAAGTCGTCTCCAGCCAATCGGCGGAATGGGAGATGAGTAAGGCAAACGTCATTGCCTCATCGATGTTAAGCGAACACCCGGAGATCGCCGCCATTCTCGCCGCCAATGACTCGATGGCGCTCGGTGCGATTGCGGCGGTTAAGTCAGCCGGGCGAGCCGGCGAAGTGCAGATTGTTGGTTTCGACAACATCAGTGCCGTTCAAGAGGCGATCAAGGAAGGAAAGGTGCTTGCGACTGCCGATCAATATGGTGAACAACTGGCGATCTTTGGAATCGAAGCGGCGCTTCGAGAACTCAGCGGAGAGTCCGCCGGTGAAAATCAAGAGACGCCCGTGGACTTGGTAACGGCCGAGACATTGTCATCACCATGACCGGCCCGGTCCTTTTGCAGACTGACGGCCTAACTAAGCGTTACGGTCGCGTAACGGTGCTTGATTCGGTGTCGATTGAGATCCGTGCCGGTGAGATCCACGGGTTTCTGGGGGCGAACGGCGCAGGCAAGAGCACGCTTTGCAAGATCATCAGCGGCCTCACAGACGCAAGCGACGGCTCAATGCGTTTCGAGGGTGAAGACTTTCGCCCACGATCGAAACATGATGCTGAGTCGCGCGGCGTGGAAATGGTTCAACAGGAATTGAACCTGGTTGGCACACTTTCGGTCGCCGAGAACCTCTTCCTCAATCGGCTTCCGACCCGATGCGGGATTTTGCGTGTGGGGCATTTGCGTCGCCAAGCACGTGAGGTGCTCGATCGTTTTGGGCTTGATGACGTTCCGCCGGATGTTGCCGTGGATACGCTGGGTGTCGGACGGCAACAGATGGTCGAGATCGCTTCAGCGCTCGCCAGGGACTGCAAGCTGTTGATCTTGGATGAACCAACCGCTGCACTTTCGGTCCGCGAAGTGGAGAAGCTTTTCGGGCATCTCAATGAGCTACGAGAACAAGGCGTGGCCATGATCTATATCAGCCATCGGCTCGATGAAGTGGCATCGCTGACAGATCGAGTTTCGGTTTTGCGTGACGGACAGTTGATTGCGACCAAGGAAACAAAGGATCTCTCGACCGACGACATGGTCGATCTCATGAGCGGTGAAGCGCAAACGCGATCGTCGGCCGGCTTCATTTCAAAGACAACGGATCGCACGGCAATACGAGTTCGCGAGCTGACATGCGGATTGGTTCGCGAAGTGTCGTTCGAAGTTCGGCGCGGTGAGAGGTTTGGCATCGCAGGCTTGGTGGGTTCCGGGAGGACGGAGTTGCTGCGGGCCATTTTCGGTGCCGATGTTGCCGCATCGGGAGTTGTCGAGCTTGGCGATCATCCCAAGGGCCATCGTTTCCGCAGTCCTTGTGAAGCGACGCGTGCGGGGCTGGCCATGGTGACCGAAGACCGAAAAGCAAATGGCCTTTTGCTTTCGCAGTCGATCTTGATGAATGCTTCGCTCAGCAGTTTGGCGCACAGGTTTGCGAGCTTCGGATGCGTGCGGCAGTCACAAGAGCAGGATGAAACACTGCGCCGTCTGGATGAATTGGCTGCCAGCTACGAAAATCTTGATCAAGTCGTTGGGACGCTCAGTGGCGGAAACCAACAAAAGGTCGCGGTTGCGAAATGGTTGATTCGAGACGCCGACGTATTTCTCTTCGATGAACCCACACGTGGAATCGACGTTGCCGCTCGTCGACGGATTTATCAGTTGATCGAATCGCTGGTGGATCGCGAAAAGGCTTGTGTCGTTGTCAGCAGTGATCTCGAAGAGCTGATGGAGATCTGCGACACGATCGGCGTGATGAGTCACGGCCGGCTGGTGGAACAATTTAGCCGTGGCAACTGGAGTCACGAAAAGATCATACAGGCTTCTTTTGCGGAGTATGTCGCATGATTCGTTCGCGTCTGCTTGCGTGGGGTTCGCAGTACGGCGGTCTGCTCGGTGTGCTCGGACTTTTGGTGGTTGTGTTTGCCGTATCGAGTGAGAACTTCCTGCAAACCTCGACGGTCGTCGTCATCGCCAATCAAATCCCCGCGCTAACGTTTGTGACAATCGGAATGACTTTTGTTTTGGCGGTTGCCGGGATTGATCTTTCCGTAGGATCGATGCTGGCGCTCTCGTGTGCGGTATTCGGGGTGTTGATGAAGCAACACGATTGGCCGATTGGGGCCGCCTTCGTGGTCGCGATGTTGGTTGCCGGTCTGTGTGGAACGGTTAACGGCATGATTTCCGTGGGGTTCCATGTTCCATCGTTTATCGTGACGCTTGGCATGCTGGAGATTGCTCGTGGAGCGACAAAAGTGGTGACGGATTCGGAGTCCGTCTTCATCGGCAGTCGTGTGGAATGGTTCAGCCAACCGTCTGAGAGTTTTCCATTTTCGCCCGCGTTCCTGACTGCGATCTTGTTTGTTGTGCTCGGTCAATTTGTGTTAAAGCGAACCGTGTTCGGTCGTTATTGCATTGCGATCGGAACGAACGCGGAGGCGGTACGCCTTTCGGGCATTCGTGTCGCGCCGTGGTCGATCGCGGTATTCACGATCAGCGGCTTGATGTGTGGCCTCGCGTCGCTCGCGCAAGCGTCTCGGCTCGAGGCGGCTGACCCAAATGGTGCGATCGGGATCGAACTAGCGGCGATCGCCGCGTGTGTCATCGGCGGTACCAGCTTGATGGGCGGTCGAGCCAGCGTCGTACATTCCTTTATCGGTGTGCTGATCATTCAAGTGTTGGAGACGGGACTTGCCCAAATCGGCGTCTCGGATGCGAAGAAGCAGATCATCACCGGTGTGGTGATCGTTGTCGCTGTTTTGTTTGACGCGATTCGAACTCGGTGGAAACGCAAATGAACGCCGGTTTCTAACGGCGAAATGGAATGATCGGTGAGTCGAAATCGTCGTCGTTGTCGAAGTCTCCATCTTCCATTCTCAGAAGCCCCGGTTCGACGCTCCGCAAGAAAAACTCGTTTTCGGCTTGGCTTGCTTGAAACGAGCGGTTGTGATGCGGAACAAAAGCACCGTGAGATCGAAGTGTACCGCTGAGAATCAGTTCATTCTTTGCGCGGGTCATGGCGACGTAGAGGACACGTCGCTCTTCTTCCTCCTTCTTTTGATCACCAATGCTTCGCGAGTGTGGATAGTTTCCCGGTTGAACTCCGATCAAATAACAAACTCGGCTTTCCGTTCCTTTGGCGCTGTGAACGGTGATTAACGTCACCAGATCGTCTTCCGATTCGCGACTTGCTTCACTTTCGGTAATCGGATCGAGTGTGTAGGTCTCCAAAAATTCCGCGACGGACTGATGTTTCTCGGACAGTCGAAGCAACAGTTTCAGGTCCTTCTCGCGTCGGTCCCAATCGTCGTACTTTGGTTCCAGGGTCGGCGTGAGTTTATCGATCGCTGTTGAAATCACATCGCGTGGCTTTGGCCAGACGCAGCGACACTCGGCAACTGCTTCTGCGATCCGGGGCTTTGAGGCAAATCGACGTTCGAGAACCTTTGTAATCGCATCGTATTGGTTTTGCTTCAGCAGATCGCGAATCGTTGACTCGGCCGTTTTTTCGCCGACTCCTTTCCATAGCGTTAGGTACCGCATCCAGCCCAATTGGTCGTATGGATTGTCGATGATTCTAACCAAGCTGAGCAAGTCTTTGACATGCGCGGACTGAAGCAACTGCGTACCGCCGATGAAGCGATACGGAATATCTCGTTCAATCAGTGCCGCTTCGGTCGTGCGGGCGGTCCAAGCCGTCCGAGTCAGAATCATGTGGTCGCGATACGCGTCACCGGCTTGATGGCGTTTCAATAAGTCCGATGCGATCCAGTCGGCTTCTTCGTATTGACTATCGAACTCGATCATGACGGGCACTTCGCCCGTGCCACGTTTTGCCCGCAACCGTTTGTCATATCTCAGTGGCGACTGATCGAGTAGCCAATTTGAAAGATCGAGAATCTCCTGCGTGCTGCGAAAGTTTTCTTCCAACTTCAATATTGAAGAGCCGGGGACCCGCTTCGTGAATTCGTGGACGTTCTCAAAATCCGCGCCGCGAAACGCGTAAATGCTTTGCGCGTCATCGCCGACGCAAAAGAGTTTCGCCGGATCACGCATCCCATCCAAAATCAGCCACTGCAGTGGGTTCGTGTCTTGCATCTCATCGACCAGCAGGTGGTCATATTGGCTGCGAAGCTTTTCCCGAAGACGCGGGTTTGCGTGCAAGCCCTTGGCGACCAAGTGCAGGATGTCGTCGTAATCAAAATACCGACACTCGCGTTTGCGTTTGGTGTATTCCTTCAACACCGATTCAATTCTGGAGACCTCTTCGTCTCCGAAGTCCGTGAACTCCTTCAGGTAACCTCGGATGGGTTGGTTCGTGTTCCGGGCGAACGAGTAGTAGTTGGTCAGTTCGGCTGGTTTGACGAACAGCCCTTTCTCACCGAAGACCGCCGCTCGCGCGAGTTTCATCAATTGCAATTGATCGTCACGGTCGATCACGGTCATCGCTTCGCAGTCGAAGAGCTTTGGCCAGCGACGCAAGAAATGAAGGCAGAAATGATGAAAAGTTCCCGCGGCGATGCGTTTGGAAGACTCGCCGATTTGTTGATGGAGACGATGAGTCATCTCCCGCGCGGCTCGACGGGTGAACGTCAGCAACAGAATTCGTTTGGGGTTGGCTCCGTTGCGGACCAGATACTCGACCCTCGCAACGATCGTGCTGGTTTTGCCCGTTCCCGCACCCGCCAGAACCAGCACATCTTCGCCTTCGAACTCCGCGGCGGCACGCTGTTGTTTGTTGAGTGCTGCTCGATCGGGCGCGGATGAATCCGTCGAATCGGTACGAGCGGAAGAGGACATTGGAATGCCGGAGAGGGAGAGACGTCGGCTTGGCCCTTGCGAGCCTCTTTGACTACGCTGTTTCCTTGACTATTTCACTCGGCGGTCGTCTACGCAAGTCCCACCCTTTGCGGCCAGACTCGCGTTCGGCATTAAGCGTGCGGTGGCTGTTGCGCCTCCTCAAATTGGACTCCCATTTTTTCTCCCATGTCTGCAGCCGGACCGGTCACTAGCGAAGATCGTCAGGAGTTTGCGGGCGATCTCGGCCGCCGCGAATCGACGGTAACGCTTGCGACGTGGCTTGGGACGCATCTTTCGGCATTCCCGACTGCATTGGTCGTCATTCTCGTGTTGGCATCCTTGCTCAACCCGATCCAGCCGATCACCGAAGAGCGTGTGAGCTACGGGAACCCTATCTTGCTGATGCGATTAGCAACCGCGGGTGTTGCTTGGGCCTTGGGACTGTGGGGGCTGTTGCAAGTTGCATCGCCGCGGAGGCTTCTCTATTCGCTTCCGGGTCTGTTGCTCTTTGGCCTTGCGGCAGTGCTGTTGTGTTCGGCGTTGCTTGCGGATGAATCCACACGCACGATTAGCCTTGCATCTGCGTTGATTCTTGCGGGGTACCTGATATTCCTTGCATCGACGATCGCGACTTTGGGCTTACGCCGTACCCTTTGGGCGACGTGCGCCGGTTCCGTGATTTACCTGCTCATCGCTTGGTTTGTCTTTTTGGCGTTTCCCAGTGTCGGGCATTTCTACGAGTACACCGATGCCACGTCGACGGTGACGCGGATGGGAGGCGTCGCACATCCGAATGCCATCGCACGTGAAGCCGCCGTGTCGTTGGTGATCTTTCTCGGCTTGCTACGTTTCCGCGGCGAGTCGGGTCTGGAACAGGCCTTTCTCGATTCCGCTTCCCCGGCGACTTATGTGCGAACGATCGTTGTTTCGGCCGTGATCGTGTTAATCTTGGCGACGTTGGTGGCGACGATTTCACGAACGGCAATTTTGGCGGGAGTTGCCGGTGTTGTGATGTTGTTGTTTGACAAGCTCTACAGCCGAGTCGGTGTTTTGCTCGGTCTTGCAGCGTGCTGTTTATTGATCAGCGCGTTCCTCTATTCGACCGTGGTCAAGCAGAAGTCCTTGGATTCTTCGGCGACCACCTTGGTCACCAAGTCGGGTGACGTTGAAGAATTGACAAGCTTGACGGGACGAACGCTGATTTGGGCAGAAGCCATTGAACTGATTCGTCAGCAACCACTCACCGGTTACGGTTTGGACAGTGCCGCATCCGTGATGACGAAAGAGGCGGTCGGAACGCACAGCCTCATCTTGCACGTTTTGTTCTCAGGAGGAGTCCTCGCGGGCGCCCTGATGGCAATTCTTCTGGTGATGACCGTTGGGCTTGCACTCTTCTCTCAAGAACCCCTCTACCGCGGTCTCGCGACGTACATCTTCGTGTCGGGACTGGTCGAAGACACGCTCTTCTCCTCCTTCCCTTGCCAGCTCACGCTGGCTTTTCTGGCGATGATGCTGGCAAGGACTCAAGCATCGGTTCTTTCCGACGCGAGTACCGAAGCCGGTCCGGCTGTTGGGTGATGCGGATGATTTCGGGCTTTTCTGGACCCAGCGGGTTCGACCGGTCATTTTGCAGACGCAAAAATCGGTGGAAATAGCCTTGTCGATTTTGGTCTAAAGAGGGCATAATCCGCGATTCGAAAAACCAAAATCTCCGAATTTCACTTCGTGAATCCACGATGGCCAGAAGTAAGAAAAAAGCCGAAACCGTGTTTCTCGTTTGCGAGGAATCTGGCGACTACAACTACACGCTGAAACGTAAGCCGGGTGGCGAGAAGCTTCGTTTGAAAAAGTACAGCCCGCGGCTTCGACGCCACACCTGGCACGCTGAGAAGAAAAAGTAGTCGGATCGAAAGGAAAGAGGATCACGGATGAGAAGGAAGTGGCGGATCGTTCCACATGATGCCGGCCGAGTCCAACAGCTCATTCGTGGGTCGGGTTTACCTCCGGTTGTCGCGCAGCTCCTGGTGAGTCGCGGCGTCTATGATTCTGCCGCGGCTGATGACTTTCTTTCCACAAAGCTGACTGGGTTGCGAGACCCGCAGGAACTTCCCGGAGTTCCCGAAGCAACCGCGAAAATCGCTTCGGCAGTTTCTGAGCGTTTGCCGATCGTCATTTATGGGGATTACGATTGTGACGGGATGACGGGCACCGCGATCCTCTACAACACACTTCGGTTGCTTGGCGCTGATGTTTCTTACCACGTGCCGAATCGTCTCGAGGAAGGTTACGGGCTGAACCGCGACGCGATTACCAAGTTGGCTCGCCGCGGAAAACGGATGATCATCTCCGTGGATTGCGGCATCACCAGTGTTGCCTGCGCCGAGCTTTGCCGCGAACTCGATGTGCGGCTGGTGATCACCGATCACCACACGCTGGACGACCAGCTTCCCGATGCGGACGCAATCGTGCACCCGCGACTGCCGGGTTCCAGCTATCCGTTCGGTGAACTCTGTGGTGCCGGCGTCGCGTTCAAACTCGCTTGGTCGCTTTGCCAGTCGGCGAGCGGCTCCAAAAAGGTGAGTGAGCCGATGCGTCGTCTGTTGATGCAGTCCTTGTCGCTCGCCGCGATCGGTACGGTCGCGGACGTCGTTCCATTGGTCGACGAGAACCGTATTTTGGTTGCTCACGGATTGAGGATGCTCGCGACAGAGCCTCTGCAAGGTTTGGCGGAGCTCATGAAGGTGGCGAAGCTCACTGAAACTTCGACACTCAACACGGAGTCAATCTCTTTCGGCTTGGCACCCAGACTGAACGCGTCGGGTCGACTCGGTCAGGCACAGTTGGGTGTCGAGCTTCTGACAACGACGTCTGCAGAAAGAGCGACGGCGCTTGCCGAATACATCGACCAGCTCAACAAGAATCGCGACTCGCTGCAGCGAAGCGTCATGCTTGCGGCGCAGAAACAGATCAAAGAGAAGTTTGACGGTGAAAACGATCCGGCACTCGTCTTGGCAGGAGTCGGCTGGCATCAAGGAGTGATCGGCGTTGTCGCCGGTCGCTTGAGTGATCGCTACGCGAAGCCGGTCATCGTGCTTTCGATGGATGCATCCGGTAAGGGCGATGCCGTCGGTTCGGGCCGTGTCGGTGGAACCTCGATCAATCTTCACGCCGCATTGGCCGAATGTAGTCATCGGTTGATTCGTTTTGGCGGCCACCAGGCCGCCGCTGGTTTAACCATCGACGAGCGTCAGATCGACGAGTTCCGCGGGGACTTTTGCGAGGCAGTCGTAGAGCAGACCGCTTCATCAAACCTGGATGCCGAGATCGTGATCGATGCGGAAGCTCCGTTCGGACAATTGAATTTGAACACCGTCAAGCAGATCGAGACGATGGAGCCCTTCGGTGCGGGAAACCCGCGGCCCACACTTCTCTGTCAGAACGTGACACTTGCCGAACCCGCACGACGGATGGGTTCCGGCGACCGGCACCTGACCATGCGACTTGACCAAGGTGGCAAAGTCGTACGCGGTGTCGCGTTTGGTGCGGGTGATTGGTGTGACGAGATCAATGATTGTGATGGTCCGTTCCAAATCGCTTATCGTCCCGTGATCAATGAGTTTCGCGGGTACCGCCGAGTGGAAATTCACTTGGTGGATTGGCGTCCATCATCGACGGCCATTGCTGCCGGTTAATGCGAGCCGCATGCTAACGACGATTTCTCATCGGGCGATGGCTGCCGAGTTCGCGGTGATGCTCGCGCCATCGGACGCTTCATTGATGGATGCGGCGCTCGGAGCACTCGAGTCGCTTGATCAGATCGAGCAAGCACTCACGGTCTATCGCGAAGACAGCGAGATCTCCAGGATCAACGCGTCGGCGGGAAAGGAGCCCGTTCGGGTCAGTGAATCTGTCTTCGAACTCATCTCTCGGTCGATCGAGTGGAGCCGAGAAAGCGATGGTGCTTTCGACATTACGGCGGGCCCGCTCATCGATGTTTGGGGCTTTACCCGGCGCCGTGGCCGCAAACCATCCGACGAGGAAATCCGGCGCGTGATCGACGACACCGGCTATCGCAAGGTGAAGCTTGATGAAAGCGATCGAAGCGTCTTCTTGCAGCGTGCCGGAATGCGTCTCAATCTTGGTGCAATCGGAAAAGGGTTCGCGCTCGATACGCTCGCCGAGCGTTTGGCCGATCGAGGCCTTCGCAATTATCTCATTCACGGTGGTGGAAGCAGTGTTCTCGCTCGTGGAAATCAATCATCGGATGTCGAGGGTTGGGCCGTGGGTATTTCGCATCCGACCAAGTCTTCGATGCGTTTGGCCGGCGTCAGGCTGCTTGATCAATCCTTGTCGACGAGCGGATCCGGAAAGCAATTCTTTCATTTTCGAGGGCAACGATACGGTCACGTGATCGATCCTCGGAGCGGATATCCCGGCGGACATTGGCTTTCTCTGACCGCGATTGCCGACAATGCGACGGATGCGGAAGCGATCAGCACGGCTTGCTTTCTCAGCTCGCAGGAAGATTTGGAGGCGGAGCTGTTTGATGACGAAGG
>JBCCOI010000165.1:0-12595 GCA_039025515.1 Planctomycetota bacterium | reverse complement strand
CGAATCCGAGAGAATCGAGCCGCTCGAATGCTAAATCCGCCGCTTCCTCGCCGCTGCGTTGAAGTTCCCAGTATTCCATGAGAGCCTCGGTGAACGGGGATCTTGACGTCCGTCGTTCGATGTCTTGACTGGCAAGTCGTATTCTTTGTCGCTCGTCCGATTCTTGATGATTGTCGACAAGCTCTGGTTCGACGTGACGGAGCATTGCCCAAGACCACGTCCCGACGAAGCCACCATCTTGCAAGATTGATTTCTTGAGCCATTCAGCGGATGCAACAAAATCTGGATGCTCGATGATTGACTCTCGTAGCGTCGGTTGATCGTTGATCAAGGCAACGATCAAATAGCTTGGTGGAACTCGACCGCCGTTCGCCTCCGCAATCTCAGCATATTGACGATTGTTCGAAATCAGACTCTGGTGCAGTCTGATCAGATGTAGGCCGTGAAGAGCATTCTCGGTTCCGCTCGACGGACGCTCGTCATAAATCCGCTGCAAGAGACCGATCGCTTCATCGATTCTGTCTACGTTTTCGAACGTTGCGAGCCCGGCTAACCGATCCGTTAGATGAAGAGCAAGGCATTCTTTGGTCGGTGAATTCAAGTCATCCACTTCGAGAGCATCCCATGCGGCGTTTGTCATCGTTCGCAAAGATTCGACTAACACCCCGTGATCGTCATTCTTATTGATCAAATTCTTAACGTAGACGTAGTCAACCTCAGGTTTTGCATCCAACGTGCGTGTGCGGAGTTGTTCGATCGCATCGACGTCCTCGGTCACTCGGTAGAGTTCCAGAAGTTCTAGATAATGGCTCGCGCCCTTCGGTGCCAGCACCAGCACTTCTTGGAGCAGATCGGTGGCCTTGCTCATTCTGGGATGCTCGGACATGGCTTCACCCACGACCCTTTCACTGGAACGGTCATGGGAGAGCAGTGCGAGAAGCCGATCACTCGGTCCGCCAACAACTCGGTTCCAGTCGACGTCCCCCAAGAACCGATTGACCAAATCGCGATAGATGGAACTGGTGATAATCGCTGCCGTGTTGCTGCGAACAGTACTGTCTGTCGGAGCAAATTCGATCGCCTTTTCCAGCCGTCGAAGGCCTTCAACGTAGTCGCTGGTCTCTCCCACCAATTGATAAAGCTGAATAAAGACCAGACCAGAATTGTTCAGCGTGGCGGCATTCTCCTCGAGCTGTGCAAAGGCATCGATCGATTTCCGCAAGAGCACTTGTGCCTGCTCCCGCTTCCCGTCACGTTGAGCGAGCGAGCCTTTGGCAGAGAAAAGACCGGCAATGACTCGTTGGTCGTTCGGATCGGCGCGTTCCAGCCAAACGATTTGATCTTCCAGACTGGTCATCATTGCGGCGCGGAAGGAAGCGATGTTGAATTTTCTAGGACCGGGCTCCGTTGCTTCGGAAGCCTCCTCCGCCAGTTCGCGAGCCTCCGCATCACGGCCGACGGAGCGGACGAGACTCGCGACAACTGTCAAATACTCGGGGTTTCGGTCGTTGTCCGTCAGCAGTGCATCAAAGAGTGCTTTGCCCTCCTCGAACTTTCCGAGCCAATAATTGACTTGGCCCAGGTAAAGGCGGAACTCATCGCTGTCCCCCATGACCGAGCGGACGGCAAAAAAGGTCTCCTCCGCACTTTCCAATAACTCCCTTTGTTCTTCGGCATCCTTCGTTGCTTGGGCCTTGCGCAAGAGCGCCATCCCAAGATCCATGCCGGCCGGAACGACGCTGAGTGCTTCAACGTAGGACTCCCTCAGGCCTTCCAGCCTCACATCTTCGGAGAGTCGCGTCGCAATGATCGTTTCCACCAGTTCGATCTGACCTTCTTCGCTGGCGCTATCGTATTGGTCATAGAACGACTGAGGTGCTTCTCCTCGCTGGAGCTGTGAAATGACGTTTTCCCGCGCGATCTCGTACGCCGCGTCGTAAGACTGCTCAGCCTTCCTTAATGCACTGAGGCGGGATTCACAGTAAGCTTCGAGAAGTGGCAACGCTTCGTCTTCTCGACCGTCGGACATCCAGATCTGCCCCAAAATTCTCGCACCTTCGCTCTCACCCAGTTTTTCCGCATGGGTTTCGAGTAGCTCGCGGCACTGATCGAGCTTCGAATCTGATTCGTAGATCAGTGCGAGCTGGCCGCGAAAAGCAACGTTGTCGGGTTCGGAAGTGAGCAAAGCTTCATAAATCGGTTGACTCACTTCGTTAATCGTCTCAAGATCAATCGCAAGTGGCACTAGCATCGAAATGAGATTTGCCGCGTTCTCGGGATCAGAAAGTCCATCCTCTTTCACTTTCTCCAGACCGACTCGATAGATTGCTTGCTCGAGAGGATCTTCCACCTTCGACTCGTGGCTAAGCAGTTCGATTTCGAGCACCCGTTTGAGATCGTCAATCGAAGCCGCTTGGACTTTCGGATGCTCGTGCAAGGTCTCGAGTTTTGCGAGCGCCTCGGACTTCTTGCTGCTGTGTCCGAATCGAAGTGATCGAAAGGCCTCTGCCGCCTCGACAACCTTTCCATTCTCCAGCTTCTGTTCCGCCTCCGAGAACTTTCGGGCGGCAATTGCATCCGGCGAGTTGTAGATCACATGAAACGTCCCGCCGCCGATCGCGCCGGCGAGACAGACAGCAACCGCAAAATTCCAAGCCCATGCGAGCCCTGAAAGCGGAACTCGTCCAAGGAAGTACCAGCCCTGAGACGGGGCAAGGGCGACGCGGTAAGACGAAATGGCAAACAGCGGAATAAAGACAAACGTGAGACACAGTGTCGTGACGTAGGTGCCAGTCTCTGGATCTCGATCTCGACTCCCATAGAGCGAAGTGCCACACCCGTTGATTGTCCAAAGTCCGGGAGCACTCTTCACGGGACGCATCTCGGGGAAACGTTCTTGAAGGTCGATTTCTGACATCTATGGGTCGCGTCGTGATAGGATGAAATGGTCGTTTGAAGAATTCTATCGAACTCGATTTTTTACGCCGTCAAGCCCGGCGCAACTTTGGCCAAATCTACCGTTTCAATACGGCGTTGTAAGGATTGTCCCCTCAATGCGATGGTCAGAAATATGGAGCGTTCTCCGATGAGCGTCATGCCGCGTGTCCCTTGCAACGCAATCACCACGAGTTTCTGTTTCTTGATCTTCGGCATTCCTCTCGCTGCGAGGTCATTACGAGCCGAGGAGCAACGGGAACAGGAAGCCTCCAAGAGCTCCCCGGTTCAACAACCCTGGGAAGCCGATCCGGCGTTAGTCGAGAAGCTGACCAACCGCAAATCAGAATTCAACTATCAGGAGGCGAGTGTCCCGTCCTTCTCGTTACCCGATGTCCTCGCGGGACAGAATGGAACTCGCGTAGAATCATCGAAAGACTGGGAATCCTTTGCACGTCCGAGACTCTTAAACCTCTTCCGTTCTGAGGTCTACGGAATCCGGCCAATGGTCAAGCCGGCAATCGAGTACCAGGTACTTGAGTCGGAGTCCGCATTCGGTGACCAGGCGACCGGCTACCAAGTTCGCGCAACGATCCGGCACAACGACAAAGTGCACTCATTCGAGTTTGTTCTGTTCACTCCAAAACGCAGTCAACCAGCGCCGATCTTGGTCCAGATCAATAATCGCTACCTGATCAACATGAAGGATGCGTTGAAGAAAGACGACCCATTCTGGCCTGCGAAGAAGATTGTGGAACGCGGTTACGCGACCGCAACCTTTCACACATCGGATGTTGACCCAGACAAGGCCGATGGCTACCTCGACGGTGTGCGGGCACTGCTCGATGATCCTGACGCTGATCCCTCAGCCCGCTGGAGATCGCTTTCCGCTTGGGGATGGGCAGCGAGCCGCGTCCTCGATTACGCGAGTACACTTAATGAGATCGATGTTTCGAAGTCAGCAGTCATTGGACATAGCCGAGGTGGCAAGGCCGCGCTTTGGGCGGCTGCGGAGGACGCGCGTTTCGCAATCGCGTACAGCAACAACTCCGGATGCGGAGGAGCCGCGCTTTCGCGGCGGCGGTTCGGAGAAACCGTCGCTCGCATTACCACCGTTTTTCCTCACTGGTTCACCGATCGCTTCGCGGGATACGCGAACCGCGAAGACGAACTGCCCGTCGATCAACATCAACTGATCGCGCTCATCGCACCGCGTTCGGTCTACGTCACCAGCGCCGACCAAGACCTTTGGGCGGACCCACGTGGCGAATACCTTTCGCTGGTCGGGGCCTCGGAGGCATTCGAGCTCTATGGGCAAGAGTCCATCACAAACCCAGAAATGCCCGTCCTTGATCAGCCGCGACGCAAAGGCCCGACCGGCTACCACATTCGCGGAGGAAAGCACAACCTCATCGAATCCGATTGGATGCATTTCTTGGACTTCGCCGACCAACGCTTCCGAAAAAAGTAGGCAAGTCAGTAATTGATCCAGCGATGCTCAGCTTAGGAACAGCCCATGTTTAAGTGACGCGTGCGGAATTGATTGACCGTCGCTTACCTTCACCTACGTCGCGTATTTCGTGATGATCTTCACGATGTCGGCAACATGGTTGTTCTTTTGAAAGTCAAACTTGATCGGCTCGGCGGTGCTTGAGAGCCAGAGTTTTAGGTCCGAGTCCAAGTCAAACGTCCCGGCGCTCTCGACCGAATACCGGACAATGCTCCGATACGGAATCGAAAGGTACTCCGTTTTCCGGCCGGTGACACCTTGCTTATCGATAAAGATAATCCGCAGGTTCGTGAGGACGATCATATCGCGAATGAGCTGATAGCCTTGCTCGATCGACTCGCCCTCAATCATGATTGAAGCGATCTGTTTCTCAACTTTGTCGAGGTTAGCTTCAGAGGCCGAACCCATGAGGCCGGAGAGCAATCCCATAACGCTGCCGTTGCTTAAATGAAAGAAAAGAAGTGAGCACGTGACCTTTACCGTATGGTACCGGTTTTCGGTTCATCGCGTAGATCGGGCGAACTCGCATCATCTCCACAGCAAAGCAGGACGTACGATGCTACTTCCTCCAATCCGGCCTTTTGCGACGGGCGCGGGGGTGATGCGTGACAATTTTGAACGTTGCATCGCGTCCCGACAGTTTTCGCCCCATTGGGCGGCTGGTCGGGTTAACAACGGTTGCCCGAAGCCGCTTTTCGGATTCGAACATCTCGTCGTCTAGTTCAAACTCGACATGGCGTTGCACGAGTTCTTCAGGGTTGAGTGGGGCAACCTCGACGCGATCGCGTTCAGATCGCGAAAACCGCTGCTTCCGTTTGGAAGACAGATTCAACGGCCCCGTTGACCTTGAATCGAAAACTGACTTGTGAAAAAACACGTCTTCACGGAAATCCTCCGCATCAATGAAACCATACTCACCCTTGGGATCGACAAAGCGGATGATTCCGAGCCGCTTTCGGGTGATTCGAAACTTCTTGGGTTTGTCGTTTGAAGACGACGACTCGTTATCCGACACTATCGTTGGTCTAGCTCTAAGTGGATTGCAATGTCCGCCAGGAATGGCAGCTGTTTGTGCAAGAGGATATTCGTGTGAATGGATGTTCGTGCAGAAGGATAGCAGCCAATGGGGGCTAGGAAAGATGAAATGCGGGCGTCGGCCTTCAAAAGGGCGCGGGTGTGTTTTCCCCCAAAGCAAGCGGCAAGTCGTTGGCGACGTCTCCACGAAAGCTACCTTTCAAGGTTGAAGTCTTCAAACTCCCAGACGGGTGCTCTCTGACGTGGAGGCCGTTTTCTCCAGTCAAACAGGATTTCGAACCATGATCAGATGCTGCCGGATTGCTTGCGTTTGCCTATTCGTCATCTCGTTCCTCGGCGAAGGTGTGATCGCACAAACCAAATCCGATGAGGTGGTCGTCGGCGTCCCTAAGGGAACGAATGAGAACAATCGCACCGAAGAGGTTTCATCGGACTCCGGACAACGGGATGGAGGTCAATCGGATCGACATCGGCCGATGCAGCCGACGGCCGCCGAAGCGATCAAGCGTTTGAAGGAAGGCAATCAGCGTTTTGTTGAGTGCCACGCAAGTCATCCGCACGAGAAAAAAGAATGGAGAGTGCAGCTCGAGTCGGGGCAACACCCTTTTGCGGTCGTTCTGGGATGCAGCGACTCTCGCGTACCGCCCGAGCTCGTTTTTGATCAGGGACTCGGTGATCTGTTTGTGGTACGTGTTGCGGGCAACGTCGTGGACACCGATGTGATTGCCAGCATCGAGTATGCAGTCGATCATCTCGGTACACCTCTCGTTGTTGTGATGGGGCATACCGGATGTGGTGCGGTCACCGCTGCACTCGATGGCCTCAAGGATCCGGGCAACGAGCCCGCTGAGGTGATTTCTTTGCTGTACCAAATCGAACCCGCGACCGTTGGGCTGGACGATCGTGCGAGCCATCAGGAGAAAATTGATTCCACTGTGCGACGCAATGTGGAATTGGCCGTTCGCCGACTGTCGCTTGTTCCCGATCTGCGAGGGAGAATCCGAAACAAATCGGTGGAAATCGCCGGTGCGATGTATGACATGCACACCGGCAAGGTGCATTTTTTCGGGAACGAACGCGAAAAAGTTGCGGCAAAACACTAGGTGCTTCGCCAACGCCAAACTTAAGGACTGAGCCGCACCGCGATAGCTGTTGGCGGCCGATCCAGTAGCGTCTCCTAAACTGGTGATGCTTCGGTGGTGAGCATTTGATCCACTTCGTTGCTCACGATCACGCCGTAATTGATCGCACCGAGCCAACCGCTCATGATGATCCCGACACTACCCGCGTGGTACATCCCTCCAACTTGGTTGGGAAGATCACGGCTCACTTCGAGTCCCTCGAACTTTGTACCGAAGCTGGCACCCATTTCGTGAAGCGTGTAGTGGTGGAAAGTCTGCGGAGTTGCCGCTTCGGCATGATCGATTTTTTCTCGGATTCCGGGAATGTATCGATTGAGCGCGTCGATGGTCGTTTCCACCAGATCTCGCTTGCTTTCCTGATAATCATCCTCGTTTAAGTCAGCCCAGTCAGACCAATTCGCGTTGGTGCTGCTGACGATTGCATAACGTTCCTTCTTCTTCCAAGGTCTGGTCCTTGGATAATAAAAACTGAATGTTCGACTGGTGATGTCGCGACTGAGCAACGATTCGGTTGTGAATTCTTTGGCCGTACTGGTAAAGAACAAATCGCCACTGTCTTCGGCGATGGACTCACCATCCTTCAGTGCCATGTAAACCTGCGTGCTGCTATTGTTGAGACGTACGGCGGAGGTGCGTTCAACGTAATCACGGTCCAGTTTCTCCTCACCGAGCATCTTCAACACGGTCGTTCGAAGATTCGCATTGCTCACCACTGCTCGACAACGAATGTGTCGACCGTTGACGACAACGCCCGAAACGCGTCCGTCGGTCAGTTCGATCTTCTCCACCGGACAATTGATTCTCGCATCAACACCGTTTGACTCCATCTCTTTCTTCATTCGCTTGATGAGGTCATCCGTCCCGCCTTCGTAGATGAAGACCCCCTTGTTCATGAAGTTGCTGAATACGATCCCGTATGTGATTGCCGGATCTTCGAGCGTCGACCCATTCGCATAACTGATGGGCTCCATCAAAAGCCGAACGATGTCGTTGCGTCCAGGAAAAAACCTCTCGAAGAGCTCTCCGGTCGAAGTGCTTTGGTCATCGTAGAAATTCATGCCCCGCGCCGTGTCGAAGAATGACTTCACCGTTTCCGGTCGCTGATCAAAACGCTCCACTAACAGACGCGAAAAGTCATCTCTGTCAAAGGTTGTCGTCAGAGAGAATTGAGGATTGTCGAATCGGATGTTCTTGAGCTGGACGATTCGATCAGCGATATCGCGATTCCAGTAGCGACGACACGACTTGATCATTCCGTAAGGAAATCCGTGAAGCGAAATATCAAACGTATGATTCCCCGGTCTCAGGAACCAGGTCGCCAAACCGCCCAGTTTGTAATGCTGCTCCAACAAGAGAACCCGGTGTCCGGCTCGACCGAGAATATTGGCGCTGGTCATGCCGGCAAGCCCGCTGCCGATCACCACCACATCGTACTCGTCCTTCACACCCTTCAAAAAATCACGCGGCATGGCGTCTCGTTAACTCCGCTTCGTTGTCCATTTCAAAACCACCGTTTCCGCAAGCCGTCGCAAGAAGTGGACGTTCGCACGATCAAATGGGGCCATTGTCGGGCTGAAGCTCCGCAAAGATCCCGATCACATCACCGCTCGGAGCGGCGTCACCGTACAGCATCATCGAGCCCTCGCCAACCAATGCTCGTTCGTCGAGTAACCTGATACGCTCTTCCGCGGGCACCCTCTGCATTGCTCGCGGAATGCCCGCTCGCAACCAATCGTGAGAGCCGAGAAAGACGTCGACACAGGCTTCCGGAAGCGCGGTCGCCATTCGGCGAGTTCCTGTCTCATTTCGCCGCAGTGCAGTGATCTTCCAACGGTCGTCACGAGGGTCCTTGAGCACACGAACGATCAGCACAGACTCGCCAGGCGGAACTCCGACGGCACCGAACCAGCGGGGTTCGCTGGCGCTCTTCGGCCAAATTGAGCTGTAAACCATTCGGTAACGCCCACGCTCTGGTACTCGAACGCGAACACGATAGGTGAGTGGCAAATCGCTGGTCATCCTTATCGCACCGATTTCATCGCTGGAGGTTGGTTCGAGGTAACCTGCCTCTGTTCTCAGTCTCGCGAGCTCCGCATTCGCAGATTGCAGTTTCGAGATCGTGATGATGTTCGAAAAAAGCAGGCCCGCACAAAAAACCGCCGACAGCAGGCCGAACATCGAGAATTGGATTTGGCGAGTGCGCCCGCCGCGCGATTCATCGCTCGGCTTCATTATCCCAGTCGCGTGGCCTCGCGCACGACCGCACGACATTTGGCCAACCCCTCAGCAGCAACCTCGCTTGCGTCGCGTTTCCAATAGTCGCGATTGAACAGCTCAAGTGAAAACGTTCCACGGAACCCCTGCTTTATTAATATCGCGATCAAGTCCGGAAGTGGACATGCCCCATCACCAGGAAAGACTCGGTCCTTATCCGCTATTTCGCTAGGACTCAATTCGCCCGGATAGTCGTTGATGTGAAAGCAGTGCATTTTGGATGCTTCGATCATCTGCAGCGATTGGAAATCATTCCCGCCCTTGTAGATGTGGTAGAAGTCTGGAAGCACGCACGCCATCGGGTGCGCGGCCTCTGCCGCCACGTAAGCCAGTTCGCCAACCTTACTGAGCGTCGGCGAGAATCCCCAGAGCTCTAATTGAGGCCGGATGCCAACTTCAGAACCGAGTTCGCAAAGAGCACGGTATCGTTCTGCGATGACATCAAGCGGTGGAGAAATCGCGTCTTTCCCATGCGCGCCTACCGGTGGTGCGGCGATGGCGGTTCCACCCAAGGCCGCGACTCGCTGCATGGCACGCCGAGCGGTTTCTAGCCCACGCTTACGCTCGTCGGCGTCATCGGAAATCCAATTGGCGAATCCGATCGCGCTGGCTACTTTCAATCCGTTGTCATCAAGCTTTCGCTGAAGGTCATCGAGGCGACCGCCCGAATCAACGAAGGCGTCGATATCACGAATCCAGGGTTCGATCGCATCATAGCCTGCTCTCGCCGTGACCTCGATTTGCCGATCAATCGTCAGCTTTTGCCCACGAATCGTGCTCGTATTCAGAGAGAAGCTCACCGGTAATGAATCGCTTGCCCGTTCTTCGGACGACGCCGTGGCGGCAAACGATCCAGCTGCGTAGAGAGAGGCGGCAATCGCCAAGCGTCGGTTGGGCATTGAATTTCTGCGGTTTTGCTTCAGGCATTGGTTTTTCATAACCCGAAGCGTCAGCGAGACACGAGTCAAATTCGATTTTTCCTCGCTTACGCGTCGCGTTATGCTTAAAGCCCATCTTCAAAAGCTGGGCGTCAAGTTTCTGCGACTCAAGGAGGAGCCAACCGGACGACGTCTGGCGAGCCGGGTTTAACGCCGAATCGATGGATAGACCCGTTCGCATTCTTGCCGTGCAAGCTCACTCAGTTTCGGCGACAACATCTTAATTGCAATGCGGTACGCTTCACGACCCGAGGCATGCTGTCCCGCGAGATACTGCTTGCGGGCGTACCTGACCAGCGCCTTCCCTTCGTCATCTCGATTTACATGAGTTCTAACGATTCGGCTCGGAGCTCCCAGCGAAGACAAGCCGCGGATCTGTGCGTCGATGGCCGCATGATCGATGATGGTGACGTGCGCGGTCGCTCCACCAACGGACTGACCGCCGCCGAAACCGTGCCCGAGCCCATTTCGACCGGTCTGTGAGAATGCCGAACGTCTAATGCTCCCCAGCGACGTCGCACCCCGATCGGGAACCAACACACTGCCCGAGTACGAGAATGATCGGAATGAAGGTAGCTGGACCACCGTCTGCGCGTCCGCGTTGCTTTCCAGTACGGCTGCAACCGTGAAGACACCGATTAGTATTTTCATGTTGGCCGACACGCTCCGGCATGATGGCCGGTCGAACACATGCGTAAACTTTGTTCGAATCGCTCTCAACCTTCGCATCGATCGCTCCCCCGTTCGAGCCCGCACGAATGCCTACTCCTTTTTAATCTTATCGCCAAAGTTCCGATTGAACTTTCGCACTTTGTCGACAACGACGGCGCGGCAGTAGCCGTGGTTAGGATTCTTGCGGAAGAAGTCTTGGTGATAAAGTTCGGCTGGATAGAACGTGGTCGCCTCTTCAAGCAACGTCACGATCTTTCGCTTGTATTCGCCGGACTCGTCAAGCTTCTCGATGTACTTCTTCGCAGCAGCCTTCTGTTCGTCACTGTGGAAGAAGACGCTGCTGCGATACTGAGGCCCCTCATCGGCGCCTTGACGGTTCAATGTCGTCGGGTCGTGTGTTTTGAAGAACACCTCAAGCAGTTCTTCGTAGGTAGTCTTCGAAGGATCGTAGGTGATCTCGACCGCCTCGGCATGGCCAGTTTTCTTGGAACAGACTTGCTCATAGGTCGGATTCGGAACGGTACCACCGATGTAGCCGCTGATCACATCCTTCACACCTTCCATGCGCTCAAAGACAGCCTCAGTGCACCAGAAGCAACCTCCGGCGAAAGTCGCGACGGCTTCGGTCGACGTCTCGTTGGAATCGTCTGCAGTGGCGGCGGGCTCGGTATTGGACACGGTACGGATTCCATTGTCGGGAGGATTGGCGTCTGCGGGTGAACAGCCGAGGCTGAGTACACCCAGCGAAAGCACCGAAATGGTGACCCACCAATAACAACGCTCGCGTACCCATGTGTTGGGGTGACGGATGGCAATCGCGGTCGGATCCATTTGCAGTCGCTCAAATCGGGGAATTACTTTCGGGCTAGACCCTAGTATACGCTTCGGAAAAGATCGCCGGGAGCCGATGGAAGTCGCTGCGGACGCGTTTGAACGTTCTTCGGGCTTTCCAATCGGACTGCCACCAAGTCCCTACCAGCCGCTATGAATCCGCCATCTGCAAGAAAATGCAGCATTTCGACCTCCTGCACACCGTCGCCTCCGACGAAATCGACGCTCAGCAGCACGTTCACAATCTTCGCTACCTTCAATGGACGCTTTGGGCGGCCGGACGTCACGTCGAGGCGGTGGGCTGGGATACGAAAGCCGCTCTCGCCCGGGGTATGGGCTGGGTCGTACGAGAACACTCGGTTCAATATCGGGCCGCGGCCGTCGCGGGCGACAAGATCGTTGTTCGGACTTGGGTCCACGACATGCAACGGTTTGCTTCGCGGCGGAAGTACCTG
The DNA here is from genome assembly GCA_039025515.1 of Planctomycetota bacterium. Taxonomy (GTDB): domain Bacteria; phylum Planctomycetota; class Planctomycetia; order Pirellulales; family Pirellulaceae; genus Stieleria. Next base: position 804 of record JBCCOI010000165.1, on the reverse strand, counting down.
ATCTGTCGCCCTGCCGACCGCACATTACTGGCGCGCGTCGAAACCCGATGGGTCTTCGTCGATCTTCGAGAACACCGCGTGCTTTCGATACCCGAAGAAGCCAAAATCGGACTCGCCCCAGTACCGGCGCCACCGCTTCCCTACGAAAACTAGCCAACCATCGCAGAGCGGCCGGCGATACCGAAGGTTTTTACCACTAAGCCGAACGGCGATAGCCGCGGTTTTTATCTCAAAACACTGGGCGATCAATGATTGTCGCCGATCGGCTCCGTCCGATCGATTTTGACACGTATCCATCGGGCGGAGAGGCGGAGCCGACGGGCGACTTTCAAGAACACGCCAGCTTTTGATTGGCCGTTCCTATGCCGATTGGCGATAGCCGCATTTATCTCGAGTCTGAAAACAATCAGTTTCACAGAACCGGAGCTATCGCTCATCGGCTCATGCATCCCGTGATCATCTGACCTACTAAACACCAGCCGGCGAGAGGTCCTTGGTCGCCACCGCGAGTGCTTGCTGCAGGTCTTCGATGATGTCATCGACGTCTTCGATTCCGACGGAGAGACGTATGTACTCCGGTACGACGCCGGTGCGTTGTTGCTCGGCCTCGGAGAGCTGCTGATGCGTTGTGCTTGCCGGGTGGATGACCAGCGTCTTGGCGTCGCCGATATTGGCCAAATGCGAACAAAGCTTGCACGCGTTAATGAATCGCTTTCCGGCTTCCATGCCGCCCTTGATTCCGAAGCCCATGATCGCGCCCTGTCCGTCGGGAAGATACTGCTGGGCACGATCGTAGTCTTTGTG
>JBCCOI010000164.1:0-12798 GCA_039025515.1 Planctomycetota bacterium | reverse complement strand
GCCGCGATCCAGGAGGATACGTCTCATCTTCAACCGCATGCTCGCGAAGAAATGCTCGCGATTCTCCCAGGTCACTTCACCGCGTTCGATCTGACTGAGCACTGCCTCATGAACCAAATCGGTGGTCTGAATCGACTGAGCCCTTCCTTCTCTCGGTAGCAGCATGGAAGCGATTTTCTCTAACGCTCCAATCAAATCCGCTATATCATCAATATGCATTGCATCGCCAACTTCAATGCAATTGCGATGAATTTCGATCTCGCGGGCGACTCCTAGCTTCGAGAGCTCACCTGCCTCGATCAGCCATTTCAAACGCTCAGCCTCGGCTGGCGTGACTTCGTACGTAATCCTTAAGCTTCCTCTATCGAACTTTTTAGGCGACATTCTTCTGCCAACAATCGCATCAATTTCTTGTTGTATTGCAGCTAACATGTCAGGCGTCACATCGTCAGGGGAAAGGCCCGGTATCCTAATCGTCACATCTTGAGTTGTGGTCTCAATTGCGACGCCATGTGAGATTCCGCATGAAACTTCGGCTTCTGACTTGTGATTTGTCTCTAGGCTGTGAGGTGGAGTGTAGCCGAGAAACTCCATTTCTTCCCGAACTGAATGGAGCACTCTTGAATATGACGATCGCCCGATCGTTCCGTCTCGATACATTCGATACACGGTCTTAGGCGAGATGCCTGACTTCTTAGCCAATGACTTGTGCGACCATCCCAAGATCTTCCGGCACTGATTTAGGAGCGGGATATCAACGGTCACTGAAGTGTCGGCCATCTTTAAGAACCTGGTATTGTGGTGCCGGAACTGCTGGTCAAATTCTATCGCAGGTTTACGCGGCTTAACGCAGGAATTAAGACGTGGCGGCCAATTTGTCCAGGGAATGTCCGGTCCATAGAATGACTTCCAGATGTCTAATCCCTGTCCCTTTAACGACTCAATCTTGGTGTAATAATTTAGGAGGAAAGGAATGGACAAGATACTCTTGATAAAGGAGATGATTTTGCTCTCTAATTTATTGCTGACCACATCCCTTGCTGTAATCGCAATTCCCATTTCGTGGACTATCGTTCTTTTGAATCGATCTGGCTCCCGGTCGAGTGCATCAGCAAAATTCTCAATAGTTAGTTGGAAATGCGACGGCTTACCTGCTGTCTATGTGTTGACACTAAGCGTTCTGGTTGCTGCTTTTGTGAGCATGGCTAAGTGTATGTAGTGCCAAGGATCACTCTGTCTTTGGGATTACTGATCTCAGTGACCGCTCCCTTATGATGGACTCTCTGCACTTCCGTCTGACTGCTCCACACTTCGGTCCAGCCCGCCGCATTCATTCCAACTCCAATCGCGCGGCCAAACGCATTCCGGAAGACGCCGAAGACACTTCGACGGTTTCCGAATTGATGGAAGTTGCATCGGCCGACCGCTCAACGACGCGATCGTGGGCCTCTTCGGCAGTTTCACCGATGCGGATCACGGAACAAACGCCCTCGGTGTCCAGGACCGACGGCAGGTCGCGGTGTGGATAACCTGAACGTGCTTGTCCAACCGAATGCACTTAGCAGCGGTCCGCGAAACGCGTTCTATGATCGCTTGAACGAACTGCTCGCGGAGATCGAGTTCGATTCCAAGCTCGAGGAAGCAGCCGAACCGTTCCATCGAAAGACCCGACGCAAGAGTTTACCGCCCGGAGTTTACTTTCGACTGATCTTCATCGGCTATTTCCAAGACATCTCCAGCCAACGTGGTATTGCCTGGCGGTGTGAAGATAGCCGTTCATTAGCTCGCTTCTTAGGCTACGCACCCGGAGACGAAACGCCCGATCACAGCACCGTTCAATGCGAGTGTCTCATGAACGCGGACTAGTCTAGTCGCGGCGTTCCCAGGTACATAAAGCGGACGGTGGGTCTTCAGTCACTTTGTCTTTAGCTCACGGCGTGAGAACGCGATTCGCGTTTTGCTGCCACGACCGAAATGGCCAAAGTGAGTCTGTTACAAGCAAGCGTTGGAGCCAACGGTCACGGCCGTCATACTTTGGTTGGTAAGGTGCCCTGGCATGCAAAGCGACTCGGTTATCCACAAGCATTAGCCGACCCGGTTGTGTTTCGAATCCTCGGTGGACTCGGTCGAGTGCTCTCTGAAGTGCTGCGAGGGCTTGCTTGGCATCGTCAGTCAATCCCTCCACCATGTCTCCGTACAGCGCAACCCGGATTTCTGGCGACGAATCTGGGCCTGTGATAATAGGTACGCCGCTGACTTGATGGTTTGGCGGCGAAATTCTCGCCCGGACCATCAAAGGTGGTCGGACGAGGAATTGATCCGAGCGAAGCTCAGCCATGTGTGCCGAAGAGATGAGTCTCGCCGCATCTCGAATGTCGGCGACCAGAGTCTTGGCGCGTCCCGTGGGATCGGAACGAAGGCCAATGAACGCCAAATAAGAGATGACACTCGGGGAGCCTGGGAGCACGTAGCCTGTAGCGGAGTGCTCGGTATGCCAACCAAGAAGATTGGTTCCTTCGTTGGTCAGTGAGGATTCCTTGCCCCGAACTGGCGTTAGGTCTTGAACCATCATGCCATCGCGTTCCGCTTCGAAACAGAATACTTCACCCAACATCATGCCGATGCCTGTGAGCAACACTTCGCTGTAGTTCGTCAGCTTGTCAGGAGACGGTCTGCCATCGACTGGCGTTTGTGGCAAATTCGAGTCCACTCCAAGGTTGTCAATGACCAACACGCCGGAACCATGCGGATCCGATTTCCATCGAACAATCTCCTCGCAAATTCGACTTGGCGCGTTTTCCGTAACCCACTTTGCGGCCTGCGATACGAATCCATCGTGGTCGGATTGCGGAGTATCTGGAAGTGTCAAATGGAGGTAGTTTTGGTGCAACTCTTCACGCTCCAAATCTGTCAGACGCATTTGTTGAATAGTCCGGATTGGACCCACCTTACTGTATGAGGCAACTTTTGAACTGGCTTCGCGAATCATGTTTCGTTTCTCCAACTTGTTTATGAGTCGTTGGCGAGGCACCCCTTCGTCGTGAGTAGTTGCGAGTGATCCGCGAAGATGTGGCCACAAAATCGGCGATCATCCCAGGATCCGAAGTTTCTCACGCCGGGTTTTTAGCCAGCGCAGTTCCCGTCAACGATGCTGGGAATGCAAACTTTGCTGGCCACGCAAAATTGCTGTTCCCAGAGGATCCGTGGTCTGGGGTGGACCGCGTTCTTGCGTCTTGTTGATCAAAGCAATTGCCGTCGGAAAGGCGAGCCCGACGCTCCTCATTTGGGGGTGGATTCTACGTTGGGAGATGTTTGCCGATTCGAGATGGCCCACCGGCGACCTGACACGCTCTGCTCGAGAACAAGAATAGTGATGGCTTGTTCCCTTCGACCACGTTCTCCATGAGAGAGGACACCAGAGCACTTCTGCCGGCTCGTCTGCTGCGAATAAATGATGAAACCGTAGCCAACAAGTTTCGCCGGGGGGACGATGTGCCCATTTAACGAGGATCAGAGTGTCGCTTGGTTCAACTGAATCCTCTTCATGGCGGATGGCAGCGCGATGAGTAATGGAACGGACGCTACGCAATTCTTTAGCGGGTTTAGGTGCAAGATATGAGGGGGACTGCGGGAAATCTCATGATCGTCGTTCTCTGGGTTTGTGCTCTCGCTCTGCAGGGCAACTCTGCGAGCGGTGACGAATCGAGGAGATACGTCCTGGCAATCGACAAGTCAGGATCGGTGAAGAACTTCTTTCCTCTGCTTAAGGGAGCGGCCGTCGCGACGGCAGCCGGTTTACCAGATGGAAGCCGCCTCTCTGTCTTCTTCTTTGACACGGAGAGCTCAGAGCCGATTAGCGTCGACGCATTGAACCAGCGATCCCGCAAAGCATTGGTACGCTCGCTCGAGAGCGAAAAGGGAGGTGACCGAGGAACCGATCTCTATCGAGCTGTTGAGACCGCGATGCGGGAACTCGGAGAGGAATCCGGAGACATCGTCATTTTTTCCGACGGAATGGATCGTGCTGAAAGGGCATCGTCGCCGCTGCCAGAAATTCAAGTGACTGCAGTCAACCAGGATGTGCGCATCCACTGCATTTCGCTCTCCGCGATCCGTCCGGAAAACGACGAATTTCAGCGGCTCGCGGATGGCACACGAGGGCGGTACACGCGGATCGCAGGCCCCAATGATCTGATACAGGCCTTCCTCCGCACGATGGGGGAATTGGGGCATTTTTGGCAACTCAGAGGGACAGAATTCGAGCTGAAGGAAGCAGCCGTCGTCGTTGTCGTTGAAGGCGGTGTAGTAAGGGACGGATCCCTTTTTTGGAAGTCGGCCCAGAGTCAATCGGTGTTGGTAAAACCCGACGAAGCCCCGATTTCAGACGAGCAACATGTGACCTGCAACCGGTACTTTCTGAAGCCCGGAAAATACGAGTTCAAGACCTCCGCTTCCATCGTCCGCATCATTCGCCCGACTCAACTCGCCGCGGACCTGGAAACGGTCTATCGCTTGCCAGCAGCGCGTGTCACCAAGCTCGAAGTCCCTGTCGAGAACGTTCCTCGAGCGGCGAGTTTCTTGGCACGGTGGCAGTTTGATGGAGAAACGGAGTTTGAGAAGCGTCCGGGGATTCTTCGAGATGGAAAAGTGGAGTTTGACATCACCTGTCCCAGCGACATCGAACGAAAAGGGACGTTCGCGTTGGCGTCAATCGATGACCGCTGGGAACTTCTCTTGGGGCGTTCCAGCATCCTCACCGAACGCCCCAAGCCGATCCTGTTGAAGGTGCCAGATGACGCCCTTCTGTTTTCGACCATCGGTGAAGAGGTAACCGCAACGCAACATCTGCTCATTGGGCAATCGACAATCGGTCCAGCGTGGACCATCGAAGTTGGGGCGACCAACGCGAGGGTGCTCGGAGGACCGGTAGCTCACAACGATGCCAACCTAAAGATTGAGCTCCAACGTTCGGCCGAAAGCGAGCCCGAGCCAGGACAGATCACTTTGGTTCCGACGACCAAGGATCCGGGCGGGATTAAAATCAATGACGCCGATCAAATCAAAATTCCTTTTCAGTGGGAGCATCTTTATCCCGTCATCCATGCAAGCCTCGATTCAACCTTGGTGTCGGTCGAACGAGGGCAATCTGCCGACGTACCGCTAAGAATACGTGCGTCGGACATTGGGCCCTCACTGAACGCCACCATCTCATTGGTGCCCGACGCTTTGCCGATGGGCATTCGCATCGGATGGAAATCGGGGAATTCGATTCTGAATCGTCGTCCGGCCAGCGATGCGGGCTTGCCTTTCATCATTGAGGTGAGCGACGATTGTGGACTCGGTCAGAGCGAGATCAAGTTCGCGTTAAACTCCTCCGACAATCGAATTAAGTTCGATGGGGAGCACGAATTCTCATTTCAGTTGGAGGTTCAGAAGCCATCTTCGACGATCACCAAGAGCACAGACGAGCCTTGGATCGTCCGTCGTCCCGTCGAAACGCAAACCCGCGACATCTGGATCGATGTCGTGACGTCAAACGTTTCAGATGATCTTCGCTGTGAGGCGATCAGTCCGGAGTGGATGACTGTGGCATCCAAGCCAGCGGTCTCCCTCAACGACAAAACTCGGTTTCCGTTCACGCTCGCGGTCGAGGAGCAGACACCTGAGACTGGTCGCGAGTACGCGACGTTTCGCATTACCGATGGAGAGATTGTCCTGGGCACGACATCGCTGGAAATACAGGTGACCAGTGATCCAGTGCACATCCATTCCGCAAAGATCATCGATGGAAAGTATCCGCTGTGGATACGCTGGCTGCTCCCAAGTGAGTCGGAACTCTTGATCGACTTTGACGCGTCAGAGCAGCAGTTGGACGGAGCAAAGGCGGTCCTCGTCGCCAGAGATTCGAGTCACACACCCGTTCGCATTTTGGACCGTCAGAAAATCAAAACGAGCAAACAATTTGAGGCGTTTCGACTCGTGACGGGCTACAGGCCGCTGGACGATGCCACCGAAACACCGTTGGCATTCGAGACCGTTGACAAGCCCGTGCCGGTTTGGGCATTGATTTTCATCTCGACATTGGGAATTGGAATCGCGTTCACCATCTACGTGATTTCGCGTCGCTACTTCGCCCCCATGTTGAAACCGGTCCTGCTGGAAATCGACGGGAATGGGCGGCGTATACGGTTCCTTACCAAATCAGTTGATCGCATCCTCTCAGTGAAAGGAACCGGAGCGAAGTTTGTTTGGATGGGAAATCAATTGCGTCTTGTTCAAACCGAAGAGGGTTCGAAACGCTTTTTGATTCAAAGGGCTGGCTCAGCGTCTAACACTAGTCAAACCGAGTTTTTAGTTTGGTTCAACGACACCATCGAAGTCCTCAACCCGGACGGTGACCTTGATGATCCCGCGCGCACGATCACCATCTTTGAAGGACCGTCCGAATTCGACACGTTCGAAGAAACGGCCGAGCCCGCGTCGCAAATTGATCTCCCTCACCACACAGTTATTGGAGAAATAAATGAGTAGTTTTAATCCAATCGATCTTGAATCAAACTTCAATCAAAACTATCGAAGCAGTGCGAACGATAGTGAAGCGAGCGAACACATTGAAGTTGTCGCGATCGGGCTTGGCGGCTCGAGCACGGCATTGGCCGACGTCACCAAATACTGTCCCTGGATGTCAGATTCGTTGTTGGCAATCGACACTGATCTAAAGTTCGATCTGGATCTCGAGTCACTTCGCGATCGCATCCACTTGAGCGGCGACGGCAACTTCGACGCCATTCTAGAAAACCAATCTCAGTACGAGTTTTTGCATGACGCGCTTCCCGACGAGATCAAACCTTGGCAAACAGCACAGGGTGTCGGCATGGTTCGCTTCGGCGCAACCGTATTGTTGGGATACTGGCTCCATGAAGTGCGTGACCGGATTTATCGGACGCTACTTAGCGCGGCAAAGAGGTTCTCCGGGAAGGCGCAGAAACGCATCGTTGTGCACATGCTGTTCTCGGCGGGCGGAGGAACTGGTTCTGCCCTAGCCATTCCTGTTGCTGCAATCGTTCGCGACCAGGCAAAAGTGATCTCGGAGTCGCTAGAACTCGATATCATCGGGCATTGCATCGCACCGACTGTCTTCATGAGTCTGTTGGGCACACCTGGAGAACGCGACAGAAATCTGGCCAACGCAGCTATGACGCTCCGGGAGTTGTGCTATTGCCAAGACCCACATGCCTGCGATCGATATCTGAATGCCATCACACGATATGGCGTCAATGAACCGCTCTTTACCGAAATTGTCTATTACGACATTGTTGATAGCGGGCATTCTGCCCAGGCTTTGTCTACGATTTACAATCGTATCGCGGTAAACGTTGCAGCTTCTCCCAACAGTGCCCTTTTTCTGACCCAGGGCTCACGGCAGGCGAATCCCTCGGCTGAGATCAAAGGTCGATCGTCCTACCGGTTTGTTGGCACCTCCATCATCTCAAGCCACGCGACATCGATTGCCAGATTCCCAATCGAGAAGATCTCGGAAGTATGCGCCGGACAACTGTTGTTGCAAATCCTGGATGCATCAAAGGCTCAAGCGGCCAACAACCGGAGTCAAACGTTATTCGATCTCGGAAAAAGCAATCTTGGAATCGATGCAATTCGAAACGAATTGTACGAAAAGCTCAGGCCGGCAGATTACCGGCTGGTAGTCAATGGCTTGGATAGCAAAAAAGCGGAGCAACTAATTCGTCTCGGACGGGATAAGTGGGATCGAAAGGGAAGAAAAGAACTCTTGCGGGAGGCCGACCTGCTCTCCAAAAAGCTGGCGTCCGAGGCGGAAGGAAACGTTGCGAAATTCGTGGATGCCGTCTCCGATCGAGCGCGGACGATCGCCGAGTTGCAGGGCGCCTACGAACTTGCGATCGAAGAACTCACCACAGCGCAGCGGGCTCTTGAGGAACTCCTCGACAATGAGGAATTGAAACGATCAGACAGCGCTTACACGCGAGCGCTCAAAGACCTGAATAAGATGAACAAATCTCAAGGCTACTTTGCCAAGCGTCCGACAGTGGTCGAAAAAGAAAACCAGCAGCTCAAAGTGTGTGCCTTGTTCTTTGAGTGCCTTGTGATGGAGTCCAAACAGGAGGCTGGACGGGCAATCATCAAGTCATTCCTGGAACCCAGCATCAAGCTGATCAGCAAACGGCTCAATGAGGTGAACGACCTGAAGGCGTTTCTTCCGGGAATTACGCAGACGGTCCGCCGCCAGGTCAAAAGCCTGGAAATGTTCATCGGAGAAAACTCTGACGAATTCACTGAGATGATTTCAAAGAGTGAGCGTCCCAAGTTGATTCGGGCAATTGTCGAGGACCTGTCGGATGTCGCGCATAGCGATTCCCATACGCAGGGCCTACTGACACTCGTGCGGGATGGGCGTCCGCAGCGTGTAAAGTCATTTCTTCAGAAAAAAGTCGGTGAGTTGCGATCCGCCGTGGAAGGAGAACTCAAGGTGCGTTTCCCGAATATCGATGCTTTTCGCTCGCAGTATGGGCTCTCATTCGATGCGGCTCAATGGCTGGAAGATCGCGTGAGCATGTTGCTGGGCTCGAAGTTCAATCTCGCAGTCATGGGCGGAAGTGCGAACGCCCCGGTCCGGGGGTTTATCATTGGCGATGAATCGATTCGAGCCATGGCACAGGAGCTCGTGGGCGCCATGAGGAATGCTCAGTTTGAGTTTGTAGAGAGTGAAAACCAATTTGAGATGATCGTGCATATTGAGCGAGCGAGGATTCCGATCTCCGCAATTCCCAACGTGCGTCAAATCGACATCGCCTATCGACGTTTCAAACATGAACACGAGGAAGCCACGGACATTTGGCACCATCTCCACAGCCACAACGCGCTGAGCGCGGCCCTTGATATCGAAATCTTGAGTCCAGCGCAGGAAAATGGATTGGGGCCCGACTGGACCGACGGAGACGAGTTTAAGGATGGCGTTTCCGGGAGTGAAGATTGACTAGCGCTGCGTTTGGCTGGGTCCTTGCGGAAGGGCGGATAAAGGACAACTCTGGAGATCGAGTACAAAGAGGATACGGGATGAATGGCCACATCGATCTCATCGGAGAAGGCAGCAAGGGACGTGCCGAGATTGCCAATCCCATTGTTGTTGGGGTCGGGCAGGTCGGGCGTCGCGTCGCCAGCCGGCTCTCGCCTTCCTCGGATATGATTGTGTTTTCTGGACCTAAGGCTCGCACCGCAATCCGTGCCGCCTTATCAGGCAATCGCGAGTCACGGCGAACCGAATATCCTGAGATCGTTTTTGCGGGCACGCCGAAAAGTATTCTGAGAGAGGGCGCGCGAGTCATTCATCTCGTCAAACACGTGTCAGACGGACTGTCCCCCGTGGTGACGACGCTTGAAATCGCGATCGGCAGAGTCCCAGTGGAGAAATATCCGTTTGATTGCGGGCGGACGATTCTTGCCCGTCGCTACCGTCACGCCATTCTGCGCACGGCTGAACTCGTGGATCTTGCGGCTGAAATCATTCGTTCGCGGGCGTTTGTGCCATCGTCGCGTGCCGTTCTCCAGCATATGCAATCAAAAAAAGCAAGCCTTGGGTATTCCGCGAAATGGGCGCCTATCCCAAGCACCAATCGGTTCGTTTCTGCGTGCATTAGCCGCCACTGTCGTTTGGCGATGAGGAGGTCGAACGAGGAACCCCAAAGACACGTCTGTCAGCTGGCCAATCGCCTAGAGGCGAATCCCTCCAGGAAAACGCTAATGGCATTCGTTCGGGAATGCTGTTCCTCATTCTGCGATCTTCCCAATTTGCGAAATCAGTTGATCGGAGCACTCAACCGCCAAATCGATCCGGAAGATGGATCATTGGCGACGTTACTGCGGAAGACAGTGGAACGGCTGGATTACTTCACAGACACTATCAAAACCATGGATGCTGATGATGAAGACATTTTTGAGAGAGCATTCCAATTTGAGTTTCCCAAGGCACTGGATGACGGTTGGTTCGAGGGTTCCGGTTTTTCAAGCGATCGAGAATTCGAATCATTGGTAAACGCCGCCCTCGAGAAGCATTGGCAACGCTTCACTGAAACACTCAAAATGTCTGACGTTCATGGCATGATACAGAAGTGTACTTTCGAACTGTCGGATCGCCTGATCTCACTTTGGGCTCACTTTGTTGCCGAAAACAGATTGATTCGGGACGAGCCAGAGCGTCTTCAATGGGCCTCGTGGCCGACGCTTGGTAACGAGCCTCAATTGGCCAGTCAATCGATCACTACGCCTCTTTGGAACGTAACGCTTCGATGGATCGATGAACCAATCCGGCTCCCAGATCAAAGGGCAGATGCCGATCGTCTTGATAGCCTTTCACCGGATGACGATAGCAGAGTGAATAGTGAGGGGTAACCGCACGGCAAGGGCAACATGCGAAATCCAAACTCAACGCGATTGATCGCGTGATCCCGAAAGAGGTACACCGACCAATACGCGGTCTAAATGCCGCAGCACGACGATGAGCAGCCGTCTCCCTCACAAGTCGACGGACACAAGAAATTGAGTGCCGGTGCCTGCGCGTGATACCCTGATCGAGTCCAGCCGTTCAGGCGGGAGGTACTATTGAATCCGACAAGCAACCAGCTTGCCAAGCTCACAGCTTGCCGTAGCGATCAGTAGATCCAACATGCAATTCTAAACGCCACCAATTCTGATCAATTGAGAAGAGTTCCTGGCGGCCCGTGTCGAGCTATCCTTATGACAGCACACTTAGCCCTGATGTCAGCTCTTTGACGACTCGGAAGCCGAGCGTTGAGCGTCGCTCGCCAGGGGGAAACGCACACCGCGATGTCGACCGAAGTTGAACGGCTTTGCTTACCCAACTGCCTCCACGAGCCACACGATGCTGGCCGTCACGCAGGTTTTTCGGGTCTCGTTCAATGCCAGCTTGGTAAAAACTGGGAGAGTACAAATCCTCGCACCACTCATAGACGTTTCCGTGCATGTCATGGATTCCCCATTTGTTCTCTTTCTTCTCCCCTACGGGGTGTGTTTGAAGTTTGCTATTTAGTTGAAACCAAGCATAGTTTGCTAACTTCGATTCACCGCCATTGCCAAAGCAGAACTTTCCATTCGACGTCGCCGCACATGCGTACTCCCACTCCGCTTCGGTTGGGAGTCGAAACGCGGGCCCGGCCCAGTCACAATAGGCGATTGCATCCTCCCATCGGACGCCTACGACCGGTTGTTCCGGGCCGTTGTAGCGATCGTTCGTCCAAAAGTCGGGCTTCCGTGACCGATCACTCTGCCTCAGGAACTTTTCGTACTGCCGATTCGTAACAGGGTATTTCCCGATAAGAAACGCGTTGGAAATTTTGACGATGTGTGGGGGTGATTGGTCTCCGAAGTTCGATCCCATACGAAAGCTTCCGCACGGGACGACCGCGAAATCGATGCCCGTACGGTAATCTGATTCAGTGGGATTGATCCCGTTGTTTGTGTCTACGTTCGCAAGACCACCCGCAGGTCGATTGGGAATTGCGATCCCTCGGAGCTGACTAGCTAACTCTGCCACGGTCTCAGGACGTTTGCTCTGTTCCAAGCTCGTCGCGCTGCTGACCAGATTGTTTAGCTGCGGCGGAAGATCGGGCCTCAGTTTGCTGAGAGCGTCCCGGGGAGACTCGACAATACACCGAGTGATCTCGGCATAGGTCGTTCCCTCAACAACGTAGGGCAAGGAACCCGAAATCAACTGAAAAAGTAAAACCCCAAGCGAATAGACATCACTTCGCGGCCCGCGAGGGCCAAAGTTATCGCTGACGACCTCTGGACTCATGTACTGTGGAGTTCCGGCAATGTAGCCGCGACGAATCGCAAGACGCGGGTGGAGGTGCTCAGCGATGCCGAAATCAATGATTTTTGGATGGTCGGTACTGTTATTCACAAGAATGTTGTTGGGCTGCAGGTCGAGGTGCAAAACCAATCTCTCGTGCATCTGTTGCATCCCTTTTAGAACGCTAAGGAAGCAGTCTACGACTTTCGGCAATGCTCTCCCTTCCGCGAAGCGATTGATCGCGGACGCACCTTCAATGTACTCCATTACGGCATAAGGGATCTCTTCTCTCATCTCGGGGTCAAACCAAGAACTTACGGAGTAGATCTGTGCGACCGTATCGTGCTGCACGCTTGCTTGCTTTCGAAATTCCGCCATAAACTTTTCGTTCGACCATCCGCTGGAGTGACGGAGCATTTTCAGCGCGACTGGCCGCTGAAGTTGCGGATCCACGGCACGAAAAACGACGCCCATTCCGCCACGACCAAGCACCTTTTCAACTTGAAACTCGCCGATGGCTTGTCCGATTCGATCCTCGGGATCAGGTTCATCTGGAAAATTCATTGCGCATTCGATTCGATCGACCACCACTTGAGGTATGGACATCCGCTTTCGAAGCTCCTCAAACTCGAACGGGCGTTGACGCTTCGGGTAGTCCAAGAGGATTTCGACAATCTCGACAAACTGATCTTGCTCACTATCCACGGGGACCTTTTCACTCCTCGTCCATCATCCGCTTGATTTCTTCGAAGAGCGCTCCTTTCGCGTGTTCCCAGTCTCTTTGGACCGTTCGCTTCGAGACATCCAAAGTCTCAGCAATTTCTTCGATGGTCAGACCGAAATAGCTACGTAACTCGATCACCCGAGCCGCGCGTTCGTTTTGAACGCTTAGCTTCTCGAGAGCCTTCGCGAGCGCGACCACTACCTCTGGAGTTTCGCGATTCATCGCGGCG
>JBCCOI010000163.1:0-12803 GCA_039025515.1 Planctomycetota bacterium | reverse complement strand
TCTGGCGTCCCTGGGGCGTCTCACTGGGACTCATTGCGTTCTTGCTGTTGGCGTTCCGCGCGAAACGTTATGCCAATTCGCAGAGAGTCTTCTGCGGTGACGGCCGAATCTCATTTCGACAAGGCTTATGGACTCGGCGAAGTAGCGTTTCCTTCGCGGACAAAATTCAGACTGCTGAGGTAAAGCAGTCTCCGTTTGATCGTCGATGGGGCATGGCGTCACTCGTCATCGACACGGCCGGCGCGGGTCCAGCCGAACACACGATTTGTATCCCCTACTTGGAAACGGAGAATGCTATCGAAATGCAACGTTTGATCTCGAGCGAGGCGACGGAGTTGGGGTTCTCCGGTTAGTTACCATCGCTTTGTGAAAGCTCAGCGACTGCCGATTCGACACGGCCGCCCGTGAAATCCAATGCGGACACACGCCCCGTCGCATCGAAGACAACAACAAACGGCAGGGAAACCGTTCCGAACCTTGCGGCAACCGGATTCGCACCCGTTTCAACGGAAGACGCACTTTGATAACTCGGAAATCCGAGCGGTGTCTGAGCCAGGAACTCTTCCAAGGGCGCCAACTCCGAATCCAAGTTCATTCCCACAACCGCAATTCGGTCGGGGTTCGTTGCTTGAATTGCCAACAGTTCCTTGACCACGCCGAGTGATTCCGGAATCGCAATGGCCCAGAACGGCATTAACACGATCTTGTCTCGGTAGGTGGATGCACTGATGGACTCACCATCGACGGTAGGCAGCAGCGAAAAATCAAACTTCGTGCCCACGATATCTCGTCGCGCTTCCATCGCGCTCATTGCCGTCCGAACCTCATCGGCGGCCGCAGAGCCCTCTGCATTGATTCCCTCGCTGAGCAACTTAAAGGTCTCCTCAACGAACTGGTTACGTCCGGCGGCTTCCAGCTGAAGTGCCGCTCCGCAAAGAAACTGTACCGTGTTGATGTCTGGCGCTTGGTCAATCAACTCATCTGCAGCCACACTCCATCGTTCGATTGCAACGCCATCGTTCTGAATGATCTGCTTCAAGAGGCGACTGGCCATGTCAAATTTCGCGGTGCCAGCCGCATCGGCAGCAATCTTGGCGATCATCGGATCACTCGCGTCTTGAAAAAGTCCCAGAATCGTCTTGCGAACAGTTGCAGCCTCGTTGATCAATCCATAGCTATTCAAGAATTGTCTTGCTTCGGCCATTACGAGTACGGCAGGAACATCGGTTTCGGGGCTACGCGTCATTCCCGCCACCAAAGAAACAATCTCGCCAGCGGCTTTCTCCTCACCGGTGCGAAAACGATCCATTGCAAGCCCGATCAGCACGATTCGGCTGTCCCCTGAAACCGTTAAGTCCTCCGAGTCGAGATGATCTTCCGCCAACGACCGAAGCGCCTTGATGGAAGACCCGTCGCCCATCGCGGTCAGGTGGGAAAGTGCCTGCAGCTGGCCCCTGACGCCGGCTGATTTCTCTGCATTTGAACCGCCATCCAACTGCTGCAGTAGGAGCGAAGCCTCAAGCTTCAGCTTGGCGATTTCCTTCAACTTTTCTTGAGGGTCGTCCAACGGAACTCGTCCGGAAGCAATCAAACGCATGTCTTCATCGGCACTCTCCAATAGTTCGAGCAACTCTTGGCCCGACAGATTATCACGCAGTTGACGCTTTGGTTCGGCTGACGCTCGAGGGGAACCCGAAATCTCAAAAGCTGGCGGAAGCGGAGGAGGCTCCAACGTCTTCGTCGACGACTGGTCGAGCGTTGCGGCTAGATCTTCCATCGACCCCACTCGTCTTTCGATGGGCCGTTCATCTCGATCAGTCGGTTCGACCGCTCCAGGGCGAATCGAGGAGTTCTCTAATGAGCGTGACGCCAGAACCTCAGAATCATCGGGTTCCGACTCGCTTGGAGTGCAACCAAGAAAGCAGGTCGCTATCAAACAAACAGGCAGCAAGCGGATTGGTGTGGCGCGAAACTTCATGATGATTCGCATCTCTGCGAGTGAGTGAGGCTGATCCCAGAACGACCGCCGGTCATTAGGAATGACTATATCGTGCTTTGAACATCTCTACTGCGCCAAACTGCGGCGGCTGGATAGTCCACACACTGCGATTCTAAATGGCGGTTTTGCGTAAAAACGCAGCTAACTTCACAAATCACGTTGCCCCGGGAACGCTCTCACAACAACTGCGGCTTTCATTGTGCATAATGCGTCTCTCACGCTCCATCGAAGACAGGGGCAGCAGCCCGAGGCGCACCGAAGATCCAGAATTCCGGATTGCGGACTCCCTCCATTCCTTCGCAAAAACACCCCGAGGAACTCCATTCATGAGAAAGCGAAAACGAAATTCTGTGTTCTGCCTGGCCGCAATGGTCGTAGGCATGCTGTGCAACTCCGCAAATGCCCAGGACGAGAAATTAGCCCTGATCCTCGAACGGTCGCCAGCACCTGTCAATGCGATGGGTTACGTGAATGTCGCGTCGCTCAACGAGCTGATGAAGAACGCGCAAATCGAACGCGAGGTCGCGGAGAATGTCAAAGACTACTGGTTCGTGGCCGATTTGGATTTGGGGGCGATGAAGCCCAAGTGGGAAGCCGGCTACTCAACGCTGAAAAAAGCAATCACAGCAGACGAACTTGCCAGCATCGTCGACGGATACACGGAATCCATTTCTGACCGCACGGTGGTCTGGTCACCGAAGCAAACCTACTTCCTCCCCATGGAAGAAGGCCGACTGGGCCTCCTCCGTCCGGCGAACCGATCATTGTTGACTCGGTGGATTAACGACGAGCGAAGCTACAATTACTCCGAGTATCTTTCCGCGCGAACCAAACCGCCAGAGGATTTCCTTTCAGTCATGCTAAGCGTTGAACTAAGCGGACACTTTTCACCTGTCCCAATGACGGCAAAGCTGGAAGGCATGGAGTCACTGCAAGCTGTTCCAGCAAAGACGGCCGCCGGCGTCCTATCGTCCATCGAAGGCTTTAGCGTCTTGATCGGTCGCCGCGGACTGAGCGAGTGCCTCGTACAATTCGAATTCAATAAATCGCCGGCAGGGCTCAAGCTGATCGCACCGAGCCTGCTCGCGGAGATCCTCGAACGCGGAGGTGCAGCCGCACCCGAAGTGCAGACCTGGAAATCCTCGGTCGACAAAAATACGCTTTCGTTTCGTGGCCCAATCACTGAGGCTACTCTGAGCGGCTTGCTCGGAGTTTTTAGTCTTAACGACGCTGCAAGCCGTAGTTTGAAGCCGCAGTTGAAGCAGTCTTCGGAGAAAGACCAGATCGCGTATCGATCAAAAGCGTACTTTGATGAAGTCGTAACGATCATCGAACGAACTCGAGATCACAAGTCGCAAACCACCGGTGCTCTTGCCAAATGGAATGATTCACGAGCAAGGAAGATCGACGAAATGGGAACACTCAACGTGGATCCCGCCATGGTCCAGTACGGTTCCGATGTCGCCGAATTGCTTCGAGGCAACGCGCTCACGGTACGCGAAGGAAATATCAAAACGGGAATGACGCAGGCCGGCCAAAGCTTGTCGTCGGGTTACGGGTACGGATACGGCTACGATTACAACTCCACCGTCGACTACCAACGCGTCGCGGGAGCCTACAATCGAGGAAACGCATACATGAACTTCAAGCAGACGCTCAATGAAATCGATAAGCGGACCGTTGCCGTCCGACGTGCGATGACTCAGAAATACGAGATGGAGTTCTAGACGCTAGTTGTCGCTCTCCGGTTGGAGAAACTGCACAAGAATATTCTCACGACGGCTGCCATGCTTGGCAGCCGTTTCTTGTTGGTCCACACCAACCGTCAGCAAGGTACTTGGATTCGACCAGCGAGCTTTCGAAGGTCGCCGATGGCCAGCTTTGCGGCCTCGGCATTATTCGCTTGTGACACCTTTTCCAAGGCAGCCGTGGGAGCGGTGAACTCGGCAAATCCCACGGTACCGCTGGTACCCTTCAGCCAATGTGCAAGTTGGCCGAGTGTTTGCCAGTCTTCACGCTCGAGCGCGAGCTCCATCGCATTAAACTTTCCGTCCAGCCTCGACGCAAAATCGATAACGACATCGCGGAAATCGTCGTCATCCATTGGGAGCGAAGACACCAGGGCATCCGCCGTAGCAGCAGTCTTGTTCACATCATCCAGCCGACTTGCTGGAGAATCGGCAAGCTGCGCTACCAGGTCAATTCTAGATGCAAGCGTTTCAATCGATCGGAACAGCCGCTCACAAGCCTCGAAATCCTGATGCTCGGCGGCATGCTGCAGGCTTGTTGAAGGTTGCGCAAAATCCTGATACCCGGCACTTCCACTGACTCCCTTTAACCAGTGAGCTTGCGACGCAATGGAATCGAAGTCTCTGGTTTCGATCAGACCTTTAACGACCGTGAGACGCTCTCGAAGCACACGAACGAAGTCCTCCGCGATTTCCAGAAACTCTGGATCGTCCAGAGGATAGCTGCACCGAATCACCTTTTGTGAATCTGAAGTGACGCTGACTTCCGCCGTATCAGGTTCTGATTCTCTTTGCAGATGAGAGGTTTCGTGTGCGACCCGAACGGGCGTCGACCACGTTGGCCGATTGTTCGTTGGTCGCGATTGCAGCTCTTTCGCAAGTGTTTCCAGTAACCGATCGATTTGAATGGGTTTCGTAAGAAAACCGCTGCAGCCGGCGGCCAAGCAATTCTCCTGGTCACCCTGCATCGCGTTCGCGGTCAGGGCAAAGATCGGCCGCTCATATCCGGATTCGCGGAGAGTCGATGTCGCGGTATAACCATCCATCACTGGCATCTGCATATCCATCAGGATGATATCGAACTCCTGGTCCAAGGCCGCCTCGACCGCCAGTTTTCCGTTCTCGACGGTGACGACTTCGGCACCTGCCTTGCCCAACACAACCCGCATCAACTTGCGGTTGGGAGACCCGTCATCGGCAACGAGGATTCGGCAGTTTGGCAGCGTCTGAACATCCACTTGTTGATGCTTTTGAGACTTATCTCCGGATAGCTCCTTGGGGTCGAAAAACTCGAGCTCGCTTTCGATTCCGACCGGAAACCGAATGGTGAACGTCGACCCTTTGCCTTGCTCGCTTTCGAGGCCGACCTCGCCACCCATCGCTTCGGCGAGCTGCTTGCTGATTGCAAGTCCAAGTCCCGTCCCACCAAAACGACGTGTGATCGAAGTGTCGGCTTGTGCGAAGGGCTCAAAGACTTTTTGCTGAGCTTCTTTGGAAATTCCAATGCCCGTATCGCTCACATCGATTTCCAGCATCACTGCTTGTCCACGTTCTTTCTCCACGCGAGCCGTTACATCGACGCTGCCTTCATCCGTGAATTTAATCGCGTTTCCGGCCAAGTTCATAATCGCTTGGCGAAGCCGTACAGAATCGCCGGTGAATTCCCTCGGCAACAACCCATCGCCATGAAATTCAAGACGGATTCCTTTCTCGTCAGCCTTACTTCGGAGTAACGCGACAACTTCCTTCATAATCTGATGAATCGAACATGGCCCCTGTTCGAGCTCAAGCTGACCGGATTCAACCTTCGAGAGATCAAGGATGTCATTGATCAAGGCCAGTAGATGTTCTCCGCTTCCGTGAATCGTATCGAGGTATTCCTGCCGATCTTCGATGGACGTATCAAACCCACGTCGCAGGACGTCGGTGTATCCGAGAATCGCGTTCATCGGAGTACGAATCTCGTGGCTCATCCGTGCCAGGAATTCACTCTTCGCCTGATTCGCATCGTCCGCCGCGCGTTTCGCAACGGTAAGATCTCTTTTGGTTTCTTCCAATTGCGTTACATCATCGAAACTCACAATCACTCCCAAGCATTTCCCGCCCGAGCCAATGACACCGGAACCCATCACCGGGGAGGCGTTGGCATTGAGCGCCCTGAGCTTACCGTCAACCCGGAGTTCAATCATCTGCCCGGTGATGACGTTCTCCGTTTCGAGAGCCTTTGACCAGGGTGCTTGGCCGCCACTGTCGCTCGACCAAGGCAAGCGGTCAGCCTTCAATCCCATCAATTGATCTGGACTCTGCCCCATCCAACCCGCGAATGCGTGATTAGCGAGCACAATTCGTTGCTGACGGTCCACTAGCAGCAAGCCTTCCGCAAGTGTGTCAAGCGCGTTTCTGACTCGCTTTGGCACGGTTTTGGACGGATCCAAATGCGCCAGCATCTTCTTGAGATAAAGATTGAAAAGCAGAAAGCAGCCGGAAGAAACAAAAAGCAGCATGAGAGTGGAGGACTCCAGAACGACGCCCCACCATTCCGCGCGTTGAAGCGGCTGGAAGCAAAGTTCGACCGAACCCCACTTCACTTGTCCCTTTCGGATCGGCACACGGACGTGCGTTTCCGTTGAACGCATTGAATCGGAGACGGGCCAATTCTCTTCATGCGCTCCAAATGAAGAGAGCAGGCGACCATCTTCTCGCCGAACACCGGCAGACTTGAGATCTTCATTTCTTGCTACGACGGCACGCAGCAGGTCATCCAAGCGACTGGACCTTCCCTGTGTGATGTAGTCAGAACTGATCAACGTCAGTGTTTCGCAGAGGTGAGCTCGCCCGTCACGGATCGCCGCTTGCGGCCCCTGATACATTCCGACAAACATCGCTGCCGAAAGAACAGACAGCAGGATGCAGACGAGTCCCAGCGTGATTCGCGTTTTTACATCCATTCGAAAGAATCGGTTCATCGGATCATTCCCCCTCTTTATCCTCGACGCTCAAATCCCGGTGCCCGTCTGCTGCTTCGCGGCTTGATGTTGTCTCGTCCGGGTTCTTTTCACGTTCGAGCATTCCTTCAAGAGAGTCGTCGTCGCTGTCTTCTCCCTCATCCTCCAAATCGCTCAAGACCAAGAGAGGGTCGACGAAACTCCAAGCGGGCAAATGAACCAACAGACTTGTGGCGAGCAGTCCGCCCCGTATCGTCCACAGTACGTAGCCGACGGAAAGGGCACCGGAGAAACCTGCAAACGTTCCGGCCGCGACAAGTGGGGAAGAAAGTGTCCTCGAGAATTGTTCGTTGACTTCTTGCAAGTCTCCCCACAGCAAGCTGCTGCTAAAATCCGCAATTCCGATTAGCTTTGCGTTGGGCGTGATGATCTGTTGAGGCTGAACGGATAGGCTACTCGCGATCGAACTTGAATCATACGAAAAACTGCCTTGCGTCGATGTAGATGACAATGATGCGGCCATGTCGAACGATTGCCGCGTCAAACCAAGGCTCATGGGGTCGGCCGAATAGATGCCTTGCGACGGCGAAGTCGTTCTCGTCGGAGAATTATCATCGCGGTTGACTTCGACGATCAAAGGACGGATACCGTCGTCCGAAGATGTCTCTGATTCGTCCTCGTTATCGTCAGTATTCTCGTCCGGAATCTCATCGGGGACGTCATCACGCAACTCGACGTCCGTCACCAGCGGATTTACGAAAATCCTAACGGTGGCAACGTTACTTGGATCAACACCGTCGGTGACTTGGTAACGAAAAACCACCAAACCGGTAAACGACTCTTCTGGCACAAATCGAAAATTGCCATTTGGTAGAACCGTCAACGTCCCTGTCGATGGCCCCTGAACAAGACTCACCGAGATGGTGTCACCATCGACATCGATGTCATTCTCAAGAAGGCCTCCGCCGCGAACAATGAGCGTCGTGTCGGCGGCGACACTGTAAATGTCGTTGGCAGCTACGGGGCTGTCATTGACTGCCGCAACCGTCAAACTGGTTGTATGAAAATCTTGGCTCGTACCGTCGGTCACTCGAATCGTTAGAGAATCGTTGCCGTTAAAATCTTGGTTCGGCGAGTAAACGAGGCCGTTTGCTGCACCGAGCGTCGCATTGATCTGGTCGACGCTTGCGCGAACGATGACGGTACGCGTGCCATTCGAAAAAACATCCGCGTTCGTGATTCCGCCTGATATTGTGGTGTCAATCGACAGACTTCCGTTGTCCACGTTGAACCTTACACGGAGTACTCCGCTGTCCGCGTCTGCTACAGACAGTCCGGAAATTGCCATCGGAACGTCTTCTTGCGTGCCCTGATTCGTCGGCCCCGTGACTGACGGTGAGCTATCGACGGTCACAATCTGCACGGACGAGTTTGCGACATTGCTGGCCGATGTTCCATCATCGGCAACAAACTCGATCACACGAGTCGTCGTCTCAGGAGACACGGAAACGTTCTGGTAAGCGATGGTGCGCAAGACCTGTTGGTAGTTCGCGATTGAATCGATTCCGGAAAGCGTCAGCGTACCCGAGCTGAAACTTGCCGAGATCGCTGTTCCGGTCGTGTCCGCGGAAAGAATCTCATCCGCACCGTCAAACAGGTTGGTGATCCGAACATCAATCGACGTCATCGTTGTACCGTCCGAATCGACAAGCAAGGCATCGACATCAACGATCGTTACTGCTGGACCTCCTTCGGTGAACACAGTTTGATACCCAGAACCGGACGCGCCGCTCGAATCATCAGCATCCAAATCAAGCGTTGGTGGGTCGTTCGTTGCAACAACGGTCAACGTCGCCGTTGCATTCGAGACCGACGCTCCGTCATCAGCCGCAAACGTAATGACCCTACTCGTCGTTGTCGGATTCAAGGACGTGTTTTGATATTCAATACTCCGAAGCACTTGCTGGTAGTTGGAAACACTATCCGCTCCCGAGAGCGTAAGCACGCCTGATGAGTAGATCGCTGAGATGGACGTCCCTGTCGTATCCGCCGATAAGAACTCAAAACCACCGTCGAGCAGGTTGGTGATCGTCACTTCAATCGAATCCAAGGTGCTGCTATCAACATCTGCCAGCGTCGCATCAGCATCAACAGCCAGAACAGAGCCGCCACCTTCTGTAAACTGTCCCAAGAATCCCGAACCCGTCGCCCCACTTGAGTCATCGGCATCCAAGTCAATTGCCGGGGCATCGTTGACAGCGGCGATAGAAACCGTCGACGTTGCAGTTGAAACCGAGGTTCCGTCATCAATCGCAAATGTGATGTTTCTTTCGGTTGTATCTGGATCGAAAGACGTATTTTGATACTGAATGGATCGCACGACCTGTTGATAATTTGCAAGGCTATCCGCACCAGATAGGTTGAGCGTTCCCGCGGAATACACGGCGGTAATTGATGTCCCTGTCGTGTCAGCGGTCAATAGCTCCGATCCACCATCGATCAGGTTTGTTATCGTGACTTCAATGGAATCAATCGTCGCATTGTCGATATCCGAAACCGATGCATCGGCATCAGCGATGCTGACCGACGGCCCGCCTTCATTGAAGACAGTTTGAAAATCCCCACCCGTCGCCCCACTCGAGTCATCTGCATCCAAGTCAATTGCCGGGGCATCGTTGACCGGTGTCACCACGAATGAAATGAGTCCGCCTGGTGCCGAACTGCCTCCTGCGTCTTGGATGACAACCGATACTGAAGAGTCACGATCATTGTCGGTTTCAGGCAGGAATTCGACATCGGCAAGCGCCGCGTTCACGTCAGCTACTGTGCCGACAGCAAGCCAAATGCCCGTAAACGAATTGTATGTACTCGTCGTCGAACCAAAAGTCCCCGTGCTCAGGTCGCCCGTCGACGGCAGGTCAAGTGTCAATCGAGCGGTTACGATTTCAGATGCATCGGGATCGCTAACAACAATATCGCCGATCGCCACGTTGGTATCGCCTTCCGTATAGAAGATCGTCTGATTCTCGTTGATGGTCACGGGCGTTGTGTTCAACAACGGAGTCACCGTAACCGTAATCGTTGTTGTGTCGATTCCGCCATTCTGATCATCTACTTGAAGGCCGACGGTATAAGTTCCGTCGTCATCGATTCCAAACGACTGAAGCGTTGACCAATCGACGGTGGGCGCAACACCCGTCGGTTCACCCGCCTCGGAAAAGTCACCGTCGTTATCGAGATCCCAGCGATAAATCAATGGATCTCCATCGGCATCCGTGGAAGCGGAAGCGTCGAACGTGATCGAGTCGCCTTCGGTGATTGTTTCCGATGCGGCGGCAGCCACTGGGGCCGTATTGGCCGTGCCAAAATATCGCATAAAGACGCCGTCACTATCGACTTCTCCCGTTTGACTTCCCTGCCCGCTCCAGACGACAACGAAGTTGTCATCATCGTGAACGGCGACCGACGAGTACCGCTGATTTCCCCCGGTTGATTGATTGACAGCGATCTCACCCCCAATCGCATCCTGCGAATCATCGTAAGCTCGTGCATAAACACCCGCTCCGTCCGTATCATCCCGCGTGTAAGTCACAACGACCACATCGTTTTCGTTCACGGAGATCGATGGATCAACAGCAGCATTCGTCAACGAAACAGCAGTCGCTATAGGAGCAGAGCCAGACTCGGGAATCAAGCGAATCCAGACACCACGAAAGAACAAGACGTCCGATCGATAGGCGATGACGTAATCGTTGTTCGACAACGTCGCGACGGCCAAGCTTCCCTCATTTCCGCCGCCAAGATTGATGTCTCTTCGGGTATCGACCGCCGAGTTGCTACCGAAGTTGTACTGCCGCCCCCACATGCTGGAAGAATCGTCCCAGACGATGCTGTAGCGTCCAGTCTGATTGATATCGACCGAAACATCCGACGCCGTCGAGTTGTTGTCGACGGTTATCAATGCTGTCGCCAACTGCCCTCCAGCCGGTGTCGATGTAAAGTCGAAAGTCCTCGAATAGATGCCCTCAGAAAAACCGTTGCTTTCCCATGCAAAAACGATCTGGTTGTTGTCGTTGACACTTACAGAAACGTTGGTTTGCTCCCCGAGCTCTTGTAATGAGTTTACAAGAATGTCGCTCGAGTCGATCGCTGATCCGTCGGCGGCAAAACGTCTCGCGAAGACGCCGGTATTGTCGGCATCTTGGCCAATCCAAGCAACAACAAAACGGCCTGAAGCATCCATGTCAACGACCGCCAAAGATTGATCGCCGGTAGCATCCACATTCACTTGAAACGCTGCACCAAGGGCATTCCCGTCGCGATCATAGCGCCGCGCGAAAATCCCGTCCCCATCGCCGTCTTCCGCGTCATCGGTCCACACAACTACGGTGTTGCCGTTATCATCGACTGCGACACTCTGATGAGGCTGTTCTGTTGACTGAGACCCAGAAGTGGAGTCGTTGACTCGTTGTTCGTCGACTTCAAAAATCTCGGCTGTTGCAAGTAAACCCTGCCATGCCGACTGATGCAGCACGGACGAGGTTTCAATCGTACCGGTGGAGTACTCGAGTTCCCAATTTCCTTCGAGAGACTGGGCACCGGTGTCGTCAACCGATGCTGCGACATCTGCGCCCGTCAAAGCCGAGATTGAATCAATCAGATACTGCCCAGAATCCGTTTCAGCTACTTCACATCCATAGATAAGAATGTCCGCGTTTTCGGAGAGGTGATCCGTCCAAGAAGCAAGTTGCCCCGCGTAGGAATTCAGCGTCGACTCGCGGAGCGTTGCGTCGCCAAGATGAATCCGCCCGTCGTTGCCGTGCGAGAGAAGGTGAATCGCAGAGATGGCATCATATCCCTCAAGGAGCTCTGAGATCTGATCCACTCCATCACGATCCGGTTCTAACAAAAAGATCTCAATCTCGGAGCCTGCGTTCTCAGCCCTGATTTCATCCACCAATGATTCATAGTCATCGACCGCTGCATCGACAAATACAAGCTCAATGCGGCTTGCGTTCTCGGGATCGCCCATGGAACCAAGCGATTCATGCGATGATCCGCCCTGCCGTAATTGAAACGGAGAAGAATCAACGAAAGCCTGCTGCTCTTGATCGATTCCCAGGTCAATCGCGCCGGAGAGCAACACCTCGGGATTCACACCGGGAATTGGAGAAGCACTGAAAAGTAGTCTTCTCTCGAGGGCGACCGCTTGAAGCGCATATCCGTTGGGTTGCCGAGACGATTTCACGGTTCGTTATTTTCGGAGGGAGGCTATTCGTTGTGTCTGATCCATCCCTAACCACAACCACACGCTGGTCTGTAAGCCTACGTCAGAATCAAACGAGATGAACGTCACTGACAGACATTTCGGTCGGCCCGCTCCTAGCGGCAATGACGGTTGACCGGGGAGTAACCGTCGTATCGGCAATACAACCTTTCCGTGGATGCAAGCTCGCCATGACACCTTAGTGGTGCTGTCTGATAAGGATGCTTGATCAATCCAACCGAACATAGATGAATGCGATAAGTTACCTGTAGACTCGAGGCCTACGGCCCTACGGGACTGCCCGCGCAACGGAGAATGCTCGGTGGATGGCAACACATTCGTCGGCAACCTTTTCTAACCTCCCCAAAAATCCTTCCACGGATGGAATCGCTCCTCGCCTCATCGTCGAGACTGCTGCCATTATTCACGTTGCTGACGTGGATCGCGGGTGCAAGCGCGCAGACGCGTTCCAGCGGCGGCTACTTTGCACTACCGGCCAAATCTCAACTCGCGGACGTGAGTTTGGAAACGAACAGCGAGATTTCGAGCCATGATGCGAATCAGCCGTCTGTGTCGGTGCGTCGGATTCCGAATGGAAACGAGCCGGTCGCATCTCCGGAAGACGCCATCGCTCGGTCAAATCCAGAGTCGAACGCTGGACTAGCGTTGCTCGATCGCTATCTGCGGCCACAACAATCCAGCGTCGAATTAACCGAGAGAACGGCACTGCCGCAGGTGATTCCAGATTCGTGGTGGCGAGAGGTCGTTTCGAAGCCGATGAAGCTCGCGCCGCATGCGATCAGCCTTGGAGAAGGACAACTGATACTGGAGGCGTTGCACAATAG
>JBCCOI010000162.1:0-12869 GCA_039025515.1 Planctomycetota bacterium | reverse complement strand
TTCGCTCCCATCGGCGGCAGGGGATGGGTTGCAATGACCTGGATCCCGTTCCAAGTTACCTCAATGGAATCGATGTTGGGTGTCGCCTGAAAGACCCGGATATCGTCAAACGGTTCGCGACTGAAGAGTGCCAAGCCGAAATTACCCTGCCGATCGAGTTCGAGATGACGATAGGGATACTCAGGATCCAGCTCGGGTATGATCTGATCACAATGCCACTCGCTGACCTCGAGCAGTGCGACCAAACCCGCATCCGAAGCGAGTATGGCGTCTACGATTGCATCCGTGTTCTGATTCGAAGTAAGGACATTGAGGGTCATCACGGTGAACGAACGGCGATCGTCTTTGTGAGATTCTATCGATCTATAGGACCTAGCGAAGGGAACCAGCTGTAACGCCAAACATCCAAGCGTCACGAAGACGAGATGCTTCCTTCGCGCGAGCATCGTCATGGCCAAAGCGATGGTCATTGCCGCAATGACTTGGACACGTAAGTTTGCAAGCAGATCTGAGATCCAGAAATGTTTGGCAAACAAGATCACCAACGCAACGAAGACGCTCGCAAGTACGCCCGCTCTTGCAAGGCGAAGAATGAAAAGCTGAAGTCCAGACATTTCGTGGCGTGAGTTCCTCATCTCAAGCTTACCAACCGAGGTTATCGGCGAAATTCGAGAGGTCGATCAAGGCCTTCAAGGGTAACCCGTTTGTTCTTCGATGATGTGCTACCGAATGAGAGCTTGCCGTCTTCGACAAATGTCAAACCCGTTTTCTTTACGAGGGGTAAAAACAGCATGGGGTCACCGTCGTCATCGAGTCCGATGTAACCACTGGTGACCGGGCCGAACCAATTGATATCGATACGAAGCAATCCAGCTCCATCATCAATCGTGAGTTTTCGATTCTTCGCGTCTCGGTACCCACCTGCTAAGTGTTCACCCCAGCTGTCGGGAGCAGGTTGCGGAAGCGTGCCGTTGAACTCGCGATCGAATAGCAGCGATTCGAGTTGGAGACGTACGGCGAACAAAGCCAGCGAATCATTCGTGTTCGATAAAACGAATATCGCACCGTCGACGGATGGGTAGCACGCGATGTTCGACACGAATCCTCTCACGCTGCCACCATGAGCGAAGTAAAGTTCGCCGTCGGGCGCCGTCCGTGTTTGCCATCCAAGTCCGTAGTCGCCAGGGCCAGGCTTCCACATCTCGTCCATCGATTCCGATTGAAGCAGTTGCCCACCAAGAAGCGCCTTGTGGAACTTCCACAGGTCCAGGACGTTCGTCACCAAGCCGCCCATGCCGCGGTACTGAAAACCGTAGCTCCCATAAGGATGATCGAGTGCGGAGCGAGGCGCTTGGTTGCCCGTTCCGATTGCTACGGATGCGTCCGCATCAACCTCATCTCCGGTGAAACAAGATGAGTTCATTCCAGCGGGCTTGAAGATGTTTTGCTTGATCGCGTCCGTGTAGCTCATGCCGCATCGGCGAGCAACGATCTCGCTCAGCAATGCATACCCCTGATTCCAATACTGGTGATGTTTTCCTGGTTCCTGTTTGGGGCCTCCGTCAAGAAACGACGGAACGACGTCTTCGATTCGTGTTCCACGCCCAGAAGTGTTGGTGCCGGGAATCCCGCTGGTGTGTTGCAGCAGATGACGGACCGTGATTGCTTTGCAATGATCGGGAACGTTGGGAAGTAAAGAAGCGATCGAATCGTCAAGAGAGAGTCTTCCCTTTTCAATCAGCTGCAAGACGGCGATGGCTGTGAATGGTTTTGTGCAGGATGCGATTTCAAACAGAGTTTCATGTTCATTGTTGAGTTCAGCTTCGACGTTCGCCATGCCCCGCGCTAACACTGCGACCAACTCGTTATCCTTTGCGACCAACACGGTTCCGGAGAATCCGAGCGTCTTCGTTATCATGTCGATCCGTTCGACGACCTTCTTTCCAAGTTCACCGTTTGCCCGATCCGCTGCGGCGAGTGTTCTTGCGTCGGCGACGGCGATCAGCGAAGAAAGTAGCGCAAAAGACAAAACCGAACGTCGAGAGAATGCGCTGCTCGCATCCGAACAATGGCAGGACATAGAGTTCGTTCTCCAAAATCAGAAATGACGGTGTCGTACTTCCGGGCTTCTGAAAGGCACTGGCTGTTGAAAGGCACTGGCTACGGATCAATTGACCGAGCCTAAATTGTCCGGCGTGATGGTGATGGCACCAGAGCCGTCGACCACGCCCAGTAACCTGTGATGCATGGGCATGCTTCGCTCCAGCAAGTGCGTATCCGTACCGAGCCGAATTCGGCTCAAACCCGGCGACACGCCCCATGACTTCAGCCATGAAAATGGAACGCGTCCAGAGTGGGCTCGAAGCATCTCGCCGACTACGGGATCCTCTGCGATTCGTTTTAGCTCGATCGGAACCAATAGTGCTTGAAGTTCCGAATCGGGGACAAAGACACAGGCATGGCGCTGATCGTAAATCAGTAAGGCTTGCTCGTCGATCCACGTGAGACGACTGTTCGTACTGAGCGGAACCTCCGTTTGACGGATCAGCTTCTCGCGGTCCCAGTACTGCAGGTAGAGTAAATCTTTGATTTGCCGCAGCAACGCGACGCGGCCAAATAGCGAGTGAAATTGTACGTCGAGTACGTCATCCGCGTTCTCTGCCAAGGTGGTTGGATTCTCGTCTTGCGGCCAAGTTCGCCACTCCAACGCGTCACCCTCGCGGAAGATCAGGTGGTTCTGGTAATCGATGTCGTCAAGCCCGGTGGTCGAATCATTCAAGACGGGGACACAGGTTGTTCGCAATGGCAGGCCAGCCCGTTTCGTAATCCGAGATTCGGGCTGCGAAAGATCCGTGATCACCAGCAGCGATCCGTCGAACGAAAGGGCATGTCGATGGTCTCTGGAAATCGCGACGTGTTGCACGGGGCTTTGATGGAGATCGACACTTAAAGTCTCCGTTCGATCAAACACGTCCCAAAGGGAAACCGAGCCATCTTTGCTGCCAGTAATCAGTGTCGAGCCGTCGAAACTGACACCCATGCAAGAGAGTGCCGAATTTGTGGGGCCACACTGATACTCAACGTTCCCAGAATCTGCGGCCACGATTGCCAGTTCACCCAGGTTTGTACCCAGCACACACCAGCGACGTGACGGATCGAAGTTGGCTGTCGAAATTGCATTGGCTGTCGCCACACTGAAGCGATCGGGCTCAATTTTCACATCCGGTCGTGCTGCTTGATCGAGTGACGAACGTGAAGTCCATTGCAGCAACTGCCCATCAGCTTCCAATCGCGATCCGTCGGGTTCAAGTTGATAGGTCCGTTTTGCGTTTGTCATCCGCGCCGGTTCCGCAGAATCGGAGCTCAGATCCCAGACACCCCTTCGTCCGTTCGCGCCGATTACTTCCAAATAGCCCCGTTCGATGTCCAGGTGGACTTTTGCAACCGGCGGACCGCCACGCAAGCGTCGTTGTTCACCATCGCTGATGGAGTGAATCAGAACGGTGCCGGCCGAGTCACCCATCGCAACGTGAGATCCGCTTTGCGTCCAAGTCGCGCCGCGGACGTAGTGCGCCATTTGAAAAGTCTCCGTAAGCTCAGCCGTCTCCACCTCCCAAATTCTGGCCTTGTTGTCAGCGCCGCCACTTAGAAGCCACTTCGAATCTGGCGAGAAAGCGAGCGTTGCGACTTTCCCATGTCGCCAATCGAGTTCAGTCAATTCATCATCATCGCGTTTCCACAGCCGTACGACTCCGTCATCTCCGCCCGCTGCCACCCAATTCCCGTCGGCGGAAACATCCACGACATTTGTGCAGCCGGGTCGAACGGGCAGTGATTGAAGGAGGTTTCCTCGGCGCAAGTCCCAGCATTTAATGATGCCATCGGTTGATGCAGAGAGAAGAGTTGAGCCTCGTCCAACGAGTTGGGCTGCGGTGATTGTTCCCGAATGTCGGAGCCAGTTCTCGCCAAGCGTCCATGTGTCACTCACCAGTCGACCGGCAAGTTCCGATGGCAGTTTGAAACGAAGCTCTCGGATGACTTCCCTTGTCGTTGGATCTTGTGTGAATGCGGCGACGGCGGTCAACTCGGTCCGAAGGCGACGCATCTCAGGCGAGAAAGCAGGCTGTCCTTGGATTGCGTTCCATCGCTTGCGGAGTTGATCTACCAGCAGGCGAACCCTTGTTTCGCCAGCGGCGCGGAACTTTGGATCGAAGGTGCTCCGTCCAGAGACGTCGACCACCCGATCGATCGTTCGAAATCCAGGACGGATGATCGAGATGCTGGTTTCACCGCTTGGTACTTCATACCTAAGCGTTTCTTCGTCAACCAAGAGCCGCTTGCTTCCGTTGATCGAAAGTTCACTCCCCTCCGTGCGGTCGGCAGCGGCCCACTCGATTTCGAGGACACCACGAGCCAGCCAAACCCGAGTGGTTGCGGCACCCGCCCCAAGAACAATCGCGACGAAAGAGAGTCCCAAGATTTGGGGTGGTGACATGCGTTGCGGGATTGTGAACCGCATGGAAAATCGTCTTCTGTCGCGAAGCAAGTGGATGAGCGATGATAACCGACGGACGCCAGGTCCGTAAGAAATTGAAAAGACTCAGGATGTCACAGCACTCCGAATTCCCGTTTCTCGAAGCATCATCTCAGCCCGCTTCACTGGGCAAGATTGGTCATTTCGAGGTTTCGCGACTCCTGGGTGAGGGTGGCATGGGCTACGTCTTCGAGGCATTAGATGTCCGGCTCAGACGCGTTGTCGCGTTGAAAGTCATCAAGCCTCACGTCGCGAAAAAGCAAAGTCACCTCGACCAGTTTCTGACCGAAGCGCGTTCGATGGCTTCGGTAAGCCACCGTAACGTGGTGACCATTTATGACGTCGGCTCCGCAGGTCGATACTCGTTTCTAGCGATGGAGCGTCTGAAAGGAGAGACGTTGGCGGATCGGATGAGCAGCGGTGTGGGAATCTCGACCGAAGAGTCTTTGCGGTGGATCGCCGAAGTCTGCGAAGGTCTCCAGGCAGCACACGATGTCGGGATCGTTCATCGCGATGTCAAGCCGAGCAACCTTTGGATCGATGAAGCTGATCAATCGATCAAGATTCTTGATTTTGGTTTGGCCCGCGACTTGAAAGCGTCTGAAATTGCGCGGGCGGGGCTGCTGGCGGGAACACCACACTACCTCTCGCCGGAACAAGCACGCGGTGAAGCGGTCTCGTTTCGGTCGGACCTCTACTCCGTCGGAGTCACGTTCTATCAGTTGCTTTCCGGTCAACTACCGCATGACGAATCGACGCGGGCGGCTCAATTGGCGGCGATCGTCGTTAAGCGACCCATTCCGATTAGTGAAAGAGTCCCCGGGTTGCCGGCCGCTCTCCATGAACTCGTTGATGGTCTGCTTGCGAAACGTCCCGCAGATCGGCCCGATTCGGCGATCACAGTTGCACGTCGCTTGACCGACTACCGTGATGCACTCCAGGGCAGTCCGGGCATCAGCCAGTTCGAATCGCCGAAGCTTCGCGGACCGCAAATTAGCGTTCATAAGGAGGAACGATCCGAGACGAAGGAGGAGCGGACAGATACTTCGCAGGGCGGCAATCGCGTGCATTTTCCAACGTGGTTGGCCGCATCGATCACTTTGGTTCTGCTCACTATGAGCTTCACGATTGTGACGTCGTGGATCTTGCCAGCCGACTCCGTCGTTGCGCTAGGTGAGGAATTCACGTCTTTTGCTATGCCGGAACGAGACCGGCCCGTCGAGCCGTTCTTGACGCGTCCACGTGAACGACGAATAGTGCCCGTCGCGGTTGAAAATGGATTCTTCGAGGTGGGATCGACCTCAGAAGTCACCGACGCCCAGGCAACCGTTGTCAGTATCCGGAACCAACCCGGTGTCGCTCACGTCAGAAGCATAGCCGTGATGCGTTTCGAAATCGGCGATGCTCAGCCGCCAGCGTGTGTCGACGTCGCTTTGCGGATGACGCTTAAGGGTGGAGCCTCATCCAACGGTAAGCGTACCCTTCGCGTGTTTGCAGTGGAGCGTAGCGCGGACGAGCCCTCGCCGATGACTTTCGCAAAGTGGCAGGAGTTGAAAACGAAACGTATTGCCGTCGATCTGGGACAATGGGTCGTCGACAACCGAGGCTATCGCTTCAATGATCGCGCGGGGGCGCTGACCTTTTCATCGAGTGCGTTCGTGGAGTTCATCCGGCAAATGTCCAAACGAGACTTGGTTTTGATGGTTGAACGCTCCGATCGCTCCAACGGTCAAACCCAGCTGCACGCGGATCTTGAAAAGCAAGAGTTACGCCCCACGATCGAGTTGGAGACTGTAGCGATTTGATGTCGGAACATCACGATTCTTCTGACGGCTTCGACCTTCGTCGTGTATCGACCCGATGGTCACAGATTGAGAATGTGCACGGGTTCGTTCTTTGCTACGTCGAGCCCATCCGAACGTATTTGCAACGTTTGCTAGATTACCCAGACGACGTAGACGAAGTGCTTCAACGCTTGCTGGTCCGCATGCTCGAAAGCGGATTTGGAAATGTGGATCCGGATCGAGGCCGCTTCCGGCACTATCTGATTCGTTCGGTGCGAAACGAAGTGGTTACGTGGCAACGAGAACGAACGCGGCGGGGTGCAGTTTCACTGGAATCCACCAACGCGTTGCAATCAGTCGAGGTGACGTCAAGTGATCGAGCATTCTGGAATCAGGAATGGCGTGCAAACCTGATTGATCGCGCCTGGCAGGCGTTGCTCACCCAGGAAGAAACGCAGCCCGCGTGCTTTTTCCACAGCGTTTTGAAGCTCGCGACGGACCATCCGAAAGACAACTCCACCAAACTTGCGGCAGCGATGACGCTTCAAACTCGGCAAGCGATGTCTGCGACTGCGTTCCGGAAGCAATTGAGCAGGGCCCGGCGGGCGTTTGCGGCCCAAATCGTTGGAGATGTAGCCGACACGCTCGAAACCGGAGACTCAAGATCTCTACGGGACGAATTGAAAGAAGTCGGCCTGATGCCCTACGTCGAGGACTTCATCGATCATCTCGGATGAAAAAAGAAACCGCCCGACGGGATCTCGACGGGCGGTTGGCGATGATTCTGTTGGCCGGAGGAACTTTATCCGGCAGAAGAGCATGAATCGGTCTAGCGACGCTTCTTAGCGGCTTTCTTCTTCGACGACTTCTTCTTGCTGGACTTCTTCTTGGAAGATTTCTTCTTCGAAGACTTCTTCTTGCTTGACTTCTTCTTCGACGACTTCTTCTTAGCTGATCGCTTCTTAGTCGCCTTCTTCTTGCTAGACTTCTTCTTCGAAGACTTCTTCTTGCTTGATTTCTTCTTGGCCACGTTTTTCCTCCGCGGAATTGGAAAACGATGGCGAGTCATTGTGACTTGCAAAGCAACGCTTTGGGACAAGCCACCGGCCACGGCTCACCATACGTTCGTGTGTCGCGAGATACCGAAGTCAGTCATCCAACTGTCCAGTCAATACCTCATCGACGTAAACCTGCGGTATTTGTACGCGCTGCGTCAAATTCCGCAACATGTTTTCGCGAAATTTATGCTTGCATGAAGTGTTGATTTTGTTACGGATTCCAAGCGTTGGAAGGATGTGAAGTGATTCGTCAGATCACGTCAACGTTGATTCGTTTCTTGTTTGACCAACCAGATGTGCAAGACGTTGATGCAGCATCGTTCTAAATCACTTTGACGCAAACATCGGTATGACAACGCGTTGTGCGCATCGAGTTAAGTTGCGCTGACTACCAACGACAACGCAAACACGTGACTCAACTACAACGCGCGATCGTACTTGATGCGTGACGGATCGCTTGGATCCTGCTTTTCCACAACGCGATGAAGTACGTCCAAAGTCGTGCAAAACTTTTTGAAAAAAACTTTCGCGTGAACGTGTCATTCGCACGATTCACGTAATCAAACGCGCTCTAACGCCAGCTGTTGTTCATTGGGTTGAGCTGTTGATAACTGCCAATGGCAAACATCACGAAGAAGATTGCCATGATCGGACGGCCACTGTTGATCGCGAATGCGGCAAGCACACCTCCGGCAATCACGCTCACCCAAAGTGATTGCGCAATCGTTCCACCGCCCATGACGATCAGGCTTCTTGCGATGTGCCCACCGTCAAGCGGCCACACCGGAACAAGGTTCAGCAACGCCCAAAGAATGCTGGGGACAAGGTAAAGCGTAACGAGGGCAAAAAGTCCTTCGCTGTCGATGATCTTACCTTCCGTCAACCAAGGGATCGGACCGACGTAGTATTTGAAGACCGCGACTTCGAATCCTGCCAGTTTGACAAGCAGGATCAGCAACGCAGCCGAAAGCAATTGAAGCGCCGGTCCCGCAGCCGAAATGATGATGTCTTCTCTCTCTCCGATCCTTCGGATGGAACGACCCGGTGAGTAAGAACTGTTCGGGATGGCGAGACCACCGAAGTGATACAGCACGATGGAAGCATTGAGCCCGTATCTTCGAAACGCCAGTGCGTGTCCGAGTTCGTGAATCAAAATCGAAACGAAGACACACAACGTCCAAATCAAAAGCAGGGGCCCGATCCCGAATCGTGGGATCTCACCGGCTGGATTGCCGGGCATGACTACAACGAGCTGACAAAACCCATGTCCCAGAACGATCGCGCCAAGCCAGAACGTCCACGAGATTCGCACGGGAAAGCCAAGCAGATCAAACCGTAGATCGTAGGGTGATTCGGGAGGTTCAGTAAGCATGATGACGGGACTCGTCGAGTGATTTCTTGGCGGATAAGCGGCAAGACTGTCGATAATTGGGCTGCACGATAGAATTTTGTCCGATGGGACCGAATTCTTGTGCTGGCCGGATTTTCGTGCGGCCGAGACTTCTGTGTGTTTGCGACTCTTGTGGGCATGTGATTATTGTGCGCTCGGGCACAGTTGCCCACTTGGGATTCGCTCGCGATCTCTCAAACATTTGTCTAAACTGTGTAATGTCAGCTGTTGAAACGTTCGTTCTCGCCTTTTTCGCCGAGCGTTGTGGCTTTTAGCAACAGCACACCCACCTGCGATATCCCGCCCTCAAAGCTTTGCCGATGACGTTTCACGGAGCACTCCGAGCCCGCGTTCGATCGCTGGATCACCGTCCTGCAGTCGTTTCTGTTGCTGCACTGGTTTGTGTGGTTCTGCTGCCAATCGCTTCACCCGCAGCAGATCCGGGGGCCTCATCCAACTCCCACCGGCTGCACAGACTTCCAAAAGACGCGCACCAGTTCTTACAGAGTAACTGTATCGATTGCCACGATGGTGAAGAGGGCGAAGGTGACTTTGACGCTTCGACGCTGCTGGATCAACCTGTTCACGCTGATTCGAAAGCACTGCATCAGTGGGTGAGGATCTTCGACCGCGTGCATGACGGCGAGATGCCACCGACGGATTACGGTGAAGTTGATGAAGTGGATAGAACGCGTTTTCTTTCCCAGACCCGCGAAGTAATCGAATCAACTCTTGAGCAAGCTCATGCGGAAAACGGACGCGTTGTTGCACGCCGCCTCACCAACGCACAACTGGAGAGTTCACTATGCCAGTTGCTCGGCGTTCGACTTCCGCTTGCGAGAATGATTCCTGAGGAAACTCGCGTCAATGGATTCCGGAACATTGCGTCTGCGCAGTCGATTTCGCACTATCACTTGGAGGATCATCTTCGAGTCGTCGACCATGCGTTGGATTATGCCTGGCAGCGGGCAAGCGGGGCCATTGATGCAGACGTGATCTCGTTTCCTGCCAACCGAATCGCCAACAAGCGACGAGGGCAACGAAATCGTGATCCAGAGATGCGTGAGGGCGCTGCGGTAGTCTGGTCCTGCACGATGCCCTACTACGGACGAATCTCGAATAGCCGCATCCGAGAGTCCGGCTGGTACGACATCACGTTGGAGGCATCCGCGGTTAAGCCTCCAAAGAGTGGTACCGTTTGGTGCAGCATTCGAAATGGCGAATGCGTCTCTCGCGCGCCCCTGATGTATTGGATTGATTCGTTTGAAGTGACGGAGGAACCGCAAACGTTTGAATTTCGCGCTTGGCTGGATGAGGGACATCTGCTTGAAGTTCAGCCTGCGGATCGGACACTCCGCAAGGCGAGATTTCGAGGCGGACAAGTTGGATTCGGCGAAGGCGAACCTCAAAATGTTCCCGGCATTGCGATGCACTCGCTAAAGCTGAAACGGGTCTTTCCCGGCGGGGATGAATCCGAAGTACGTGAACGATTATTCGGTGACCTTGCCGTCTCAGCACGCCGCGGCAGGACCATGCTTGATTCCACTGTTGACAAAGACGAACTCAAGCGTGCGGTCAGCCGGTTCGCTTCGCGAGCGTTTCGCTCACCTGCATCCGAAGCGGAACTCGAGCCTTACTTCCGGTGGATCGACGAACAAGTTTCTGAATCGAAGTCGGCCGCCCGAGAGTTGGACCAAAAAGATTCGCTTGAATTACTCAGGCAGGTCTATCGTGCGATCCTTTGCTCGCCACGATTCATTTACTTCAGTGAGCAGCCGGGGAAGCTGAGTGATCACGCGATTGCAAGTCGACTCAGCTATTTGCTGACGGGCCGCGCCGCCGATCGTCGACTCCGTGCAATCGCGGACCGGGGAGAGCTTTCGAAGCCATCGGTGTTGGTTGCCGAAACCCGTCGGCTTCTCGGCGATGACGCACACTTTGAAGCCTTTGTGGCTGACTTTTGCGACCAGTGGCTGGAACTAGCTGACATTAGTTTCACCGAGCCAGATTCGCGTATGTTCTCCGACTTCGACTTGATTGTGCAAAATGCTTTCGTAGAAGAAACGCGTCGTTTCGTGGGAACCTTGATCCGAGAGAATTCGCCGGCAAGCCAGCTTGTCGATGCCGACTTCACTTGGCTCAACGGTCGGTTGGCTGCTTACTATGGCATTGATTCAGATCTGCAGCCGACTGAGTGGAAACGCGTCTCACTCGCGGATCATCCTCACCGTGGCGGTTTGCTGACTCACGGTTCGGTGTTGAAAGTCACCGCCAATGGCACCAATACTTCGCCGGTCGTGCGAGGCGTTTGGGTCTGTGATCGTTTGCTGGGAATCGCGATTCCCGAACCGCCGGAAAACGTTCCGGCGATCGAACCGGACATCCGTGGCGCAAAAACCGTTCGCCAG
The DNA here is from genome assembly GCA_039025515.1 of Planctomycetota bacterium. Classification (GTDB taxonomy): domain Bacteria; phylum Planctomycetota; class Planctomycetia; order Pirellulales; family Pirellulaceae; genus Stieleria. Next base: position 1,695 of record JBCCOI010000162.1, on the reverse strand, counting down.
ATCTTGGAGAAGCATCGCAGTCAGACGGAATGCGCGTCCTGTCATGCTCGTATTGACCCGCCGGGATTCGCACTCGAGCATTTTGATGCGGCTGGTCGTTACCGTGACTCGTACCTAAAACGTCAGAAAGGCAAGTACGTTCCCGCCGCAAAGATCGATGCCGCTTATGAACTCGCGGACGGCCGATCATTCGAATCGTTTCAAGAGTTCAGAGCCTTGGCGGCGACTAGTGATGAAGCGATCGCCAAGAATTTCGCGGCCAAGTTGCTGGCCTACGGTACGGGACGAGAGGTGACTTTCGCGGACCGACAAGTGTTGGACAAAATCGCGCGGCAAGTTCAGGAAAAGAACTATGGTCTTCGGTCGATCATCGAAGCTGTCGTGACTTCAGAGACATTCCTCAACAAATAGGTGCCCGATGACTCGTGATCAGAAACCTTTGGCGCGACGAACGATTCTGCGCGGAAGTGGTGTCGCGATGGCCGTACCATGGCTCACCGCGATGGAAAAAACGCGTGCGGGACAAACTCCAAACGCTCCGATTCGCCGTTTCGTTTCGGTCTCTATCGGCCTTGGTCTCCTGGGCGACAATTTGGTTCCGACCGACGCGGGGAAATCGTACACGTCATCACGCTACTTGCAGCCCTTGCAAGACATCCGTGACGACTTCAGCGTTATCTCGGGTACCAGCCATCCCGACGTCAACAATGGTCACCGTGCGGAGGCGAGCATCCTGACGGCGACCCCGATCGGAAGCACCGGTAGCGCGACAAACACGATCTCCGTGGATCAACTGCTGGCAAAGCATTTGGGGAATGAAACGCGTTTTCCGTCGCTCGTGCTCAGCACCGCGCAAACGCAAAGTCCGTCTTATACCGATACGGGGGCGATGATTCCGGCGGAGAGCTCTCCGGCGCGATTGTTTGCCAGACTGTTTGTTGATCAATCAGAGAAAGAGCAACTCAAGCAAGCCGATCGCATTCGCAGTGGCCGCAGCGTAATGGACTTGATCGGTGAAGATGCCAGAAGACTACAGCGGCAGGTGGGAGCCTCCGATCGAAACCGGCTCGATGCGTACTTTACCAGCGTGCGCGAGCTCGAAAAAAGAATGGCAATGAATGAGCAATGGGCGAAACTGCCCAAGCCAAAGGTCGACATGACCCCTCCTACGCCGCCCGACCCAAACGATCTGGTCGGATGCCAAGCGATGATGCTCAGCTTGATGAAGTTGGCACTGGAAACGGATTCGACACGCTTTATGACCTTGCATCTACCGGCGGGTAACGCGCGGCCGCCGATCCAAGGTGTCGACGAGGGCTACCATACGCTAAGCCATCACGGGCGCGACGATCAAAAGTTGGATCAACTGGCATTGATCGAAGATCAAATTGTGGCGGCGTATGGCGATTTTCTCCGCAGCCTTAAGGAACGTGAGGAGTCTGACGCCAGCCTTCTTGATCACACCTCGGTTTTGTTGACGAGCAACCTCGGGAATGCGTCGAGCCACGACAATCGCAACTTGCCGGTTCTGTTCGGCGGCGGCGGATTCCGTCATGCGGGGCACCTTGCCTTCGACAAGGAGAACAACGAGCCCCTCGCCAATCTCTATCTATCTATTCTGCAACAAACCGGCCTGTCACTCTCCGAATTCTCAAGCGGCAAGCAGACGCTCAAAGGACTCGAGCCCACCGTCTA
>JBCCOI010000161.1:0-12897 GCA_039025515.1 Planctomycetota bacterium | reverse complement strand
TTCGAGAGCGGGATAGAAACCCTTGAATTGAAACCGAAACAGCTTGATTGCCGGCGTCTGTTTCGCGCCGGCATCCGAGCTCCGGACTTCGATCCAGCGTTCACCCAGTCCGTGAAAAAGAATCCTGCGATGCTTCGAGCTTAAATCAACGTAGGGGATATCGATCGGTATTCCCGTTTCCCGCTCGAGCGCGCGCAGCATGACAACCGAAATGTCATGCGAAACTTCGGGCCAAAGCAATGCTGCGCCTTCTCTTAGCGTCAACTTGGGCGACTGAATCAAGGCGGCCGGATTTGTTCCCGTTTGGACTCCCAAGCCCTCGCATTGCGAACACCAGCCGACGGAAGTGTTGAATGAAAAATGGTGAGGCGTCAGCGTCGGGAACGAGCGGCCACACTTGGCACAGACCAAATGCTGGCTGTGCGTCGTCGTCTCCCAGTACTTCTCCTCTCGATCGGGAACCGCGATCGCCAGCTGGATGACGCCCACGCCCAGCGATAACGCCTGCTCAACACTATCACTGATACGCGATCGTTCTTCTTGCCGAATCGTCAAACGGTCAACAACAACTTGGACGTCTTGCTTGCGACGCGGATCCAGCACCGGCGCTTCGTCCAACTCGTGCGTTCGGCCGTCGATTCGCACTCGCTGGTAACCCTGGCTACGCAGCGACTGCCAAGTGTCCTTTGATGCGTCACCGGCTGCGACGTCGATGGGCGCGAGCAGCAGCGCCCGAGTGCCCTCGCCGATTGACATGAACTTGTCGGTAATCTCATCCGGCGTTTGCGTTCCAACTTCGATGTCGCAATCCGGGCAGTAGCGTGTCCCGAGCCGGGCCATCAAGAGACGCAAATAGTCGAAGACTTCGGTGACGGTTCCGACCGTACTCCGGGGCGAATGCCCGAGATTCTTTTGCTCCAGCGCGACCGCCGGCGAAAGACCTTCGATCCGCTCGACCTTCGGTTTCTGGACTTGACCGATGAACTGACGGGCATACGAAGAAAGCGACTCGACATAACGCCTTTGGCCTTCGGCATAAATCGTATCCATCGCGAGCGAGCTCTTGCCGCTTCCGCTCGGGCCGCAGAAAACCGTCATCGCGTCTCTTGGAATCTCAGCCGAAACCGACTTCAAATTGTGCTCGCCCGCGGCGTCGACGACGACGTGCGTCCGTGCTTTCTCAGGTGGTGCGGCAACGTTGGCGGCGGGAATCACCTCGGTGAACTTGGAACGCCTCCGCTTGATACCCATCGACTTGGCGAGCGCCGCACCGGTGTGACTCTTGGGATGCTTGGCGACCTCCGCCGGTCGCCCGGCAACGACCAAGGTTCCACCGCCCGCGCCACCGTCGGGGCCAAGGTCGATAACGTAGTCTGCCGTCTTGATGACATCCATGTTGTGCTCGACGATCACGACGGTATTGCCCCGATCCGCCAAACCATGAATCACCCGCAGCAGCAATTCAATGTCGGCAAAGTGAAGCCCAGTCGTCGGTTCATCAAGCACATAAAGCGTGCTTCCCGTCTCCTTCTTGCTCAGCTCCCGCGAAAGCTTGATTCGTTGTGCTTCGCCGCCGGAAAGTGTCGGCGAAGGTTGGCCGAGTTTCAAATACTCCAGCCCGACATCGACGAGTGTTTGAAGCTTGTCGTGAATCTTCGGAACGTTCGCAAAAAGCTTGACCGCTTGCGAAATGTCCATCTCAAGGACATCCGCGATCGATGCACCCTTGAACTTGACCGACAGCGTTTCGCGGTTGTAGCGACTGCCTTGGCAGACCGGGCACGTCACCCAGATATCCGCCAGAAAATCCATTTCCAATCGCGTCGCACCATTGCCGTCACACGCGGAACATCTTCCACCGTCAACGTTGAAACTGAATCGACTTGCGGTGTAACCACGCGCTTTTGCTTCTGGAAGTTTCGCAAACAGATTGCGGATTTCATCGAAAACTTTGACGTACGTTGCGGGATTACTCCGTGGCGTCCGTCCGATCGGGGATTGGTCGATCGCGATCGTCTTGTCCAGGTGCTCCAGGCCACTGATCGAATCGTGTTCGCCCGGCACCGATTCGGCGCCGTTTAAGTCCCGCCGCAGCGCCGGTTCGAGGATTCCACCTATCAGCGAGCTCTTTCCACTTCCCGAAACACCCGTGACGCACGTCACTGTTCCGAGCGGGATGGACACATCGACGTTTTTCAAATTGTGGAATCGGGCACCGTGAATGGTGATTTGATTCACATCGTCAACGGGACGCAGCGTCTCTGGGATTGCGATTTCACGCTCCCCCGAAAGAAACTTCCCGGTAACGCTGTTGCTTGCCTTTGCAAGATCATCCGTGTTTCCAATGCCAACGATCTTGCCGCCCTTGACGCCCGGCCCGGGTCCAAAATCAACGATGCGGTCGGCGGCCCGCATCGTGTCTTCGTCGTGTTCGACCACAATCAGCGTATTGCCTGCGTCGCGAAGACGCAGCAACGTCTCAATCAGACGATCGTTGTCGCGGGCGTGCAGCCCTATCGATGGCTCATCCAAGATGTAAAGGACGCCCACCAGCGCCGAGCCGATTTGACCCGCCAACCGGATCCGCTGAGACTCGCCGCCGGAAAGCGTCGGAGCGGTACGCCCCAACGTCAAATAGTTGAGCCCGACGCCCAGCAGGAAGCCGATGCGTGCTCGGATTTCTTTGAGTGCCTCGACAGCGATCTTTGCCTCCGTCTCACCAAGACGAACTTCAGAAAAGAACGTTGCAAGTTCGTCGATCGAAAGTTCACACAACTCGGGAAGCGAACGGGCGGGTCGTTCGCGAAATCGTTCCGCACCGGATTCGATCGTGGCGGCTCGCGCCTGCGGATTGAGACGTTGCGTTCCACAGTCGACGCAATCGATCGTGTCCATGAACTTTTCAAGATGCCGAAGCTGCATCTTGTTCTTCGTCGTCCGGTACCGTTCGAGCAGTTCTGGGATAAAGCCACTGAAGTTGCCCGAGTACTTTCGACGTTTCCTTCCGCCACGCCATGTGACCGAGTAAGTCACTTCGGTGCCCCAAAGCCAACACTCCTTTGCTTCCGTTGGCAGGTCTCTCCATTTCGCGCCCAGCATCGTTCCCTTGTCGAGCTCCAGATGCTCATCCATCGCTTCGCCGAAGCTTTTGTAAATGTGCCGGCGGTAACGTCCGATATCCATCCACTTCCCGATCAGCGTGTTCGCGCCCTTGCGAACGGAAAGCGTTTCGTCGGGGATAATGCGATCCGGAACGAAGGTATAGAGATGCCCGAGACCATCGCAGGTCTCGCACATTCCTTGCGGGCTGTTGAACGAAAACAGCTGTGGCGTGGGGGCACGAAAACTCTCGCCGCAAGAAGCGCACGAGTACTTGGACGAATAAAGGACGTCCGATTTTGCGGCCGCGGCGCCCGGCTGTCCTGCGGGCGTCGGCGAAACCATCATCGAACCGCCGCCCAAACGCAGCGCCAACTCAACGGCGTCTTGAACTCGCGCGCGATCGCGGCGGACGGATTCCTTGCAAGATGGAATCATGTCAACGACGACTTCGACGTCGTGTCGACGACTTCGGTCCAACGTCGGTGGCTGACTCAGTCGATAAGTTTCGCCATCAACTCTCGCACGGGTGAAGCCCTGCTTTCGAAGATCTTCAAAAAGGTCGCGAAACTCACCTTTTTGATTCCGCGCCAGAGGTGCGAGCAACCAGACGTCGTGTTCGGGGTCAAGGTTGATGATCCGCGTCGCAATCGCATCACTTGTTTGTGCCGCAATCGGAACCTTGCAGCTGGGACAATTCGCCGTACCGACGCGTGCGAAGAGAACACGCAAAAAGTCGTAGATTTCCGTGATCGTGCCGACCGTGCTGCGCGGATTGTTGCCGCTTGATTTTTGCGCGATCGAAATGGAAGGGCTGAGACCGCTGACCAAGTCGACGTCGGGCTTGGGCATCTGGCCCATGAACTGCCGGGCGTAATTCGACAACGATTCGACGTACCTTCGCTGTCCTTCCGCGTAAAGCGTGTCAAATGCGAGCGAGGACTTTCCGCTGCCCGAAACCCCCGAAAAACAAATCAGCTCGCCTCGCGGAAGCGTCAAATTGACATTGCGAAGGTTGTGCTCTCTGGCACCCTTGACCTTGATTTCGGTCGATGACATTCAGTGTGTTGGTAATTCTAAAGACCGAGGCGAACCGGTTACCGTTGTCGGAACGCGTGGCCTCTTTCCATGGCATCCCGGGCTTCATCCGTTAGTCTAGCGGTGCGGGCAGGCCGCGCCGACGCACTTCCACGCTCGGTGCATTCAGCCCCACCGTCAGACCCTCTCGCGCATGGAAGAGTTCAAGATCATGTGCAAGCCCGAAATACTGATCATCGATGACGAAGCGGTTTTCCTATTCCGTGATTCTGTGTGATCAAAACATGCCGGGAGAGACGGGGCTCGAATTTGACCGAGGTTCGACGACACTATCCCGAAAAATTCGTTGTTTCATGCTCAGCGGACTCGTGGCCGGACTTGATGTGGCGGAAAACTGGGCCTCCGAAATTGGCGTCGAACGGATTCTTGCCAAACCATGCGATACCAAAGAACTCATCGGCGCGTTGCGAGAGCCCAAAGATCCGAACTCGCAGGAACCCATTCCTGCGCAATGACTGCCACGTATCCGCTGTTCCATCACCGGCTGCGATATCAGCATTCGAGGCACTTTCGGGCAGACACTCGCTAGCCGGATGCACCCAATGCGGGTTAAAGAAATCAAAATCTTGGCCCGCGGACCTTGCCAGTAGATTCGGTTCGAGGCGTCGGCAGAAAGATTCGAGGCCGAAACTCTTGGCGAGTTCCGCTACGAATTGGACTAGCGATGAATGTCAGATGATTGTTCGGCGTGTTTCCGCTAATATCAAAGGATGGTCAGCCATAACCGAGGTAATGTCCTCCATTTCCCCGCCAACTCAACGTCTCACCGATGTCAACCGTTCCCAAACGCTTGTTTACCACCGATGAGTATCTGCGGCACGAACGTTCCGCGGAGTTCAAGAGTGAGTTTTATCGTGGCGAGCTATTCGCGATGGCCGGTGCATCGCGCGAACACAACTTGATCGTCGGAAATCTGGTACGCGAACTTGGCAATTCGCTCAAAGACCGTCCGTGCGAAGTCTATCCAAGCGATATGCGTGTCAAAATCAACGCAACGACTTTGTACACCTATGCGGATGTCAGCGTGGCGTGTGGTCCACCCGAATTTGAAGACGATGTTTTCGACACATTGTTGAATCCCACGCTGATCGCCGAAGTCCTTTCGGATTCGACAGAGTCGTACGACCGGGGTGCTAAGTTTGCCCAATACCGGCGAATCTCGTCGCTGAAAGAAGTCGTTCTCATCGCCCAAGATCGACTGAGCATCGAAGTCTTTTGCCGTTCAGAGGACAGCAGTTGGCGTCTGACGGAGTTTGACGCAATCGATCAAACCGCTTGGTTGTCATCGGTCGGAGTCAGTATCGCCGTTGGCGAGATCTATCGAAACATTCAACTCGACGACGAATCGACGCAGGAAACTTCGGGATAGCCCCGACTCTGGAGCAAGGAAAAAAGAGCCGACGGATCCAGTAGCGTCAGGCATTACCGCCAACCTTGACAACGCCGCTAGGCCCGCAGCTAGTACCATCGGCTCAATGCCGCTACACCCGGACGACTGCAATACTAAGGCGAAACGACCTCAAGAAGTTCAATCGCGGGATGGCCGTCGCAATAGATGAGTGCTGTTCGGCCGTAGACAATGGTCGCGTGCTGGGTTTCCAACATTGACGCCAAGTGAACGCCGGAGTGAAACCTCCAAAGCCGGCAAAGCTGAACATCACGCATCACGCGATGGTTGATCAGCACACGTCCCAGCGGGATCCTTTGGGATTCGATCTCTTGCCACACCTCAGGCTGCAATGCATCGACATCCAAACGCACGATGCCGTACTGCACGACTCGGTCGCTCTCGGTTGTCCGCAACGTGATCTCACGCGAGTACCAATTGCCACCAGCCTCGTTCCGTCGCAGCCGATGGACGACCACGTTGACGGCCTGCTCGTGATGTGATTCCACCGTCACGGTCATGTGCGCGTGGTGATTGAGCAGCGAGTTGTACGGCTCGGGTGGCACGTGTATCTGATCATAGGCCCCCAGCTGAACGACCGCGTCGTCCTCCGTGAAGAACTCACGGATCAACGATTGAAGATCGACGTCAGCGTTGGGAAGACTCGTCACTTTGCGTCACGCGGTGGGAGCAACGATGCTGAGCGAAACGACTTTCGGCGTTTGAAATTCCGGTCGTTCCAACACGGTATCAACGAGATAGTAAAGCAAGCGCCGCAAGGACTCCGGCTCGATGGAATCGGCGATCGCTTCGGCTCGCTGTTGGTGCTTATCGACGAGACGAAACGCCGTCTCAAAAACGCCGGCCGACTCGTACAGCCTCCGGACCTTCAGCAACCGCTCGAACTCAGATAAGCCACAGGACTCGTCGCTTACACGAAGCAATTCTTCACGTTTTTCACCTTGAAGACTTTCAAGTGCGAGTGCCCAAAGCAACGTCGGTCTGCCACCAAACGTATCGCCACCGGCGGAAAGTTTGTTGTTGTCATCACCTGCGAAATCACCCAGGTCATTCAGGATTTGAAAAGCGACACCCAGGTTTCGGCTGAACGTTCGAATCGAATCGCGATACTTTGATGCATCGTCCTCGTCTCTGCAGCCCAGTCGAACTCCGCTGAATAAGGCTGCTTCAAACGCTGGTGAAGTCTTCAACGAATAAACCTTCAACGCATCCAGCGGAGTCAAGCTGCGATCTTCGCGGTCCCGCCACAGCAACTCGGCGCCCTGTCCTTCCCCAAGCCTCATGTGCGCTGCAGCGAGACAGTCGAGTACGTCCACCTGTGCAGAAACGGTCGCATCGGACATCGCTTGTCGATCACTCAGCAAGCGATAGCCCATCCCGACCAAATAATCACCCACATTGATCGCGGTTGGTACGCCATAAGCACGATGGAGCGACGGTTGTCCGTATCGGAACGCGTCATCGTCCTCGATATCGTCATGGACCAGGCTCGCTTTGTGAAATGTTTCGATGCTCAAAGCCGAACGTCTCACCGCAAACGGCAAGTCCGTGATCGCTTTTTCGGCTTCATGACCAGTGCAGTCTCCGCCTCTCATTGCGTCGTAAGCGGCAAGCGTGATGAAAGGCCGCGAATGTTTACCGCCGCGAGTCAAGAAGTCGTAAGCCAACAATTCGGTGGCTTCGATAGCATCCAACCTTTGAATCGTTGACGGTTCAATTTCACACTGGCCAAAAGCCTCCGTTCCTCTCGTCCGTGGAATCACCTCTTCTAAAGACTCGGGTTTGCACAGATCTTCTGCGGCACGCATCAAGTGCACGTAGCTTCGGGTCTGCTGCTTCGCCGGCGTGTAGGGCGTACGAATCATCTGGTCGACCCACGGCTCGTCGACTTTGGTGTTTCGACAGTCTCCACTCAAGAGCGGAACAGCCATGCACGGAATACCCGCCAGCAGCACTTTATCGATCGCCTTTTCCAAAACATTCAGGCAAGCAACACCGACGACCGCATCGACGTAGCCCCCGACGATAATCTTCATCACCACCGGCGAGCCTTCGGCGACAAGCACGCGGTATCCCATTTCCTCCGCCAAGCCTCGGAAGTCGGCGATACTGCACGCACCGCACTCCTTGCAGTTCATGCCGAACTCGTCGTACTCCGCAGGACAACCTTCGGCATGCTTCAAGCAGTGCGGCAACAAGAAGAGCCGACGCTCGGGCGGAACAGACTCGAGTGCGTGACGCCAAAAGGCCGAACTGATCATCACCATCATCCAGCCGACATAAGCTTCCGGAAGATCTGCTTCCTCGAGTGTACGTCGCGCGATTTGCTCAAGCTCGTCCTTGGTCATCGGAACGCTGCGATCGATACGATCGGCGACGGCTTCACAGCGAGCTTTCAAAGAATCCCGGAGTTCTTGCGTCTCGGGAACCTCTTTTAAGTGGCTCGTTTTTCGGCGGCGACTTTTCGGTGCGGCCGCTGGCGGATTGGTATTCGATTGGACGGCTTCGTCTGCGGTGGTATCTGTGGGGCTTAGTCCGGTCGACAAACCGTTTACCTCAAAAAAATATCGTTTTGGCGTCTCGTCCGTTAACCGGGCAGATGCCGAGATGGGCTATCCATCGTCGCGCTCAGAAAAGTCCCAAGTGCGGCGGTGGCGAAGATCGGTGGGTAGAGTCTCTCGTGGTACCAGAGCTTTGCGAAATAAAACCCGATCGGCCAAGCAAAATGATGTCGCCCGCGATCGATGCCCTGAACCAAGAACTCCACACCGCCCAGTATAGCCGCCGCGAGCCGGCCGTTGCTCTGTTCCCCCACATCAGCGCCGAGCGGTTTGCCACTTTCTTGGTCCAGCCAATGCCGACAAAGTGCCTCGACAGCCAAACCTGTCTCCTCGATGCTACTGCGCGGAACCTCGTCATCCTCAGAAGTCGGAATGGAGTTCGAAGTCATTGAACCGCCGTCGCCCCGCTGAAGTTCCGCGAACTCACGAAGTTTGCGCGTTAATGAAGGTCCCCCGCCCCATCCGCCATCTTCTTCATTCTGACACTCCAAGAGGAATTCAACGGCGCGTCGCCTCTGGTCAGTCTCGACAAGACCGGAAATCAGAACCTTCGCCGTCCCGTAGACAGGATTATCTTCCGTTTCGCGATCTTGGTTTCCGAACCAGAGCGGTAGCCAAGAGCCATCGGGGAGCTGTTGCCGCCGCAAAAACTGCATGCCTCGACGTGTAGGTATCTCCGGACGCGGCCCCAATGGAGGGTATCGCCGAAACGCGCGCATCGCGTGTGCCGTAAGGTCCGTGCTGCTGCGGTCAAACGGTAGCTTTCCCCAACCGCGACAAAACGTGGGCCAACCGCCATCACGATTCTGTAGCTTTTGTAGCCAAATCGCGCCCAAACGCATCGCCCTTTCGATTGCCTCCCGTCGCGATGGATCGGCATGACGCTTCATGCAGTCCAGCGCGAGCATCGCTGCAGGCGTGTCATCGCCGTCCGGCACGGCGCCGCTCAAGTTGGTCCATCCCCAACCACCAGACTCGGCTCCAGTGAAAGGATGTCGTCGGCGATGTTGGCATCCCAAATGCCAGTCCAAGAGCGATGGCGAATACCACTCTCCGCTGTCTTCCGGATCGCAGCTCAAGGCGTGAATCGATAACGAGGTGACCCAAGTTGCCAAATTGGTGTCGATCGGCCAGCTTCCGTCGTCGCGAACCGAATCTTCTAAGAATCGAATGCCGTTGCGTACAACTTGAAGATTGCATCGGCCCGTCGCGGCAAGACTCATGACGACAAAGGCGGTCAACGGCGTTGCTTCGAGATAGCCGCCACTCTCCGGTTGCATTCGGAGTAAGACGTCAAGTGTGCGTTTCACAGAGAGCGCGCGAAACAAACGGACGGGCCAAAAGGCTTTGCGTCCCAGAAAATGCCTCGCTTGCCCGATCGCCACCAGCGCCGGGATGGCGTAGCTAACAACCGGCATCCGCAAAAATCGATACATCGATTGCGGAAAAACGGCGGCTTCGAAAGGCAGGGCAGCAACTTCGTCCCAAGAGATCAAACCCGCAATCGCCATGTTGTTCATGATCGGAACGACGAAGGTTTTATCCTTTCCGTAGCGAGCTCTCAGGCCATCCAGTGCCCCCGCCCGATCGATGTATCGCTCAAGTCTTGAAAGCTGTTGATCGCTCAGACAATTCACACCGATTCGTGCCGCCAGAGTACTCGCAGACAAAACCAAGTAACTCGTCGCGATGTTGCTGTGACTTCGGTCGGTGTCACCAAAGCCTCCGTCGTGATTTTGCTGACCGCACAAATAGTCACTGCCACGAACCACGAGCGATTCGATCGTTGCTCTCTGTCGGCCATCCAGGCATTCATCCGCATGAACCGGTACGGCTGCCAGCGCACTGACGGCCGTTGCCGTGCTGAGTGAACTTGCCGCTAATTCACCGGTCCAATACCCGTCTTTGGAGCGGGATTGAATCAGTTCCGTACGGAGCCGATTCAGCACGCGGCGGGCTCCGTCACGAGCAGAGGACCATTGATGCGCGATTTCGGCGCTGGTACGCTCCGGCGTGCTATTAACGGACATTTCGTACCATCCCCTACCGAGTAAGAACCAGCTGTGATCGCTCCCAACCGAGCCTCCGAATTGCCGGACGACCAGCGAATTGTTATCACCGGCGTTGGACTGACCGCCCCTAACGGTAATGACTGGCAGTCCTATCGCGAAGCACTTCTGGAAAAGAGGAGCGGCGTGCAGCCGTATGAGATTCGCTATTTTGGCGAAACCCTTGCCGGAATCTGTGATTTTGACACGCGCCGTTATCAAACCAAAAAAGACCTTCGCCGGGGCACACGGGCGGGTAGCGTGGGTGTTTACGCCGCCAACGAAGCAATCAAGCATTCGGGCATCGAGCTGGAGAACCTCGATAAGTCTCGCGTCGGCATTTATGTCGGAGTGACCGAGCACGGGAATGTCGAAACCGAGAATGAGATTTTCGTGATCAAGGGATTCGACTACGATACCAGCTGTTGGTCGCATCACCACAACCCGAGAACCGTAGCAAACAATCCGGCCGGAGAAATCGCGCTCAACCTGGGCATCACGGGTCCGCACTACACGATCGGAGCGGCCTGCGCCGCGGGGAATGCGGGCATCATCCAAGGCGTGCAGATGCTTCGGCTGCACGAGTGTGACTTGGCCCTAGCAGGCGGAACGAGTGAGAGCATCCACACGTTCGGAATTTTTGCCAGCTTTAACAGCCAAAACGCGCTCGCATCACACGACGACCCCACGCGCGCGTCGCGTCCTTTTGATGTTGATCGAAGCGGAATCGTGGTCGCGGAAGGCGGGTGTCTTTACACACTTGAACGACTGAGTGATGCCAAGCGACGCGGGGCGGAGATCTACGGTGAGATCGTCGGATACGCGATGAATACAGACGCGACAGACTTTGTTTTGCCCAATCCCGAAAGGCAGGCACAATGCGTGCGAATGGCGTTGGACCGAGCGGGGTTGGATGCCGATCACATCGACATCGTCAGCACTCACGCAACCGGAACTTCCAGCGGGGACTCGCAAGAGTGTGCGGCTTTGCGAGAAGTCTTCAATGGTTGCGAAAACGTCAGAGTCAACAATACCAAGAGCTACATCGGCCACGCGATGGGCGCCGCCGGCGCGTTAGAACTGGCGGGCAACTTGCCGGCATTCAAGGATCAAGCCGTCCACCCGACCATCAACGTGGATACGCTCGACGAAGACTGTCAACTCGACGGATTGGTGCTCAACGAAGTCCAAGAACGCGGACGCGTGGACTACATCCTCAACAATTCGTTCGGGATGTTGGGCATCAACTCAGTCGTGATCATCGGTCGGCACTAAGCGTCAACTGCAGCGACGGGTCTTCATATGTCGCCCACTGCTAGCCGGTCTCTGCCTGGCCGTCCCATCTGTAGCCGGTCTCTGAGAGGCCGGTTCGCGTGTAGCCATTCTCTGTGAGCTCCGGACCGGAGCCAGGAAACCAATCCGGCCTTACAGAAGCCTGATACAGTTGCCGCGTTGTGGTGGTCTAACGCAAAATGAAACCAGTCATCATCCAACCGGTCTCCGTCTTCTGCCAGAAAGAACCCCCGCTGTTCAGGTACGTCTCAATCTTTTCAAACGGAGGGAGTTTGCCAGCCTGAAACTTGTTCGGCGCGCCGTCTTCGTCTTCTTCCACCAAGCGGTGAAGGAGGCTCGAGATGACCGAATCGCTCTGCTTCAGCTTTCCTTGGCGAAGAAGTTCATAGCGGGCTCTCAGCGATAGTCTCGGATGGTAGATGCCCTGCATCGTGACCTCCTCACCGCCGATTTCTCGCATCGTCTTGAGGATGGTCTTGGTGTCGTCGCTCTCCGCCATGGAGTCCATCTTCGTGCCTTTCTGGAAGCGAACACCGAGTTCTTTCAGAAGATCGGGGTGGCTGGAGAACATCACGTAAGACTTGCCGCCGGCTGTGGGGCTGCGAACAACCGCGATCGCCCAACGGGAGAGCAGGTATTCCTCTTCGTCCTCATCTTCGCCGAACCCGAGGATCTTCAAGTCTTCGTCGTCCAAGTCGTCCAAGTCGATTTCACCCTGGCCGGGTTCCACTTTCCACAGGTCGAAGGGTTCAAACTCGATCTTTGTCGCATCTGCATCGACTTCCATCGCACGACGAATAAGGTCGGCGACCAGATCGGCATCTTTGACGCGAATCGCCGCCAACATTCGGTCGGAATCTGTACTGGCCGGTAGTGTGTTGTCCGTAACCAGGATGACTTCATCATCCAGGTTCGGCAGCAAGTCCTTCGCAATATCGATCTGCGGTCCGGTCACATCGTCACGAATCTCGTTCAGCATCGGTCGAAAGATGTCATCACCAAGCGCATCATTCACTAGCGATTCTGCATACCAAAAAGCCTCCTCTATCCGCCAATTCACGAGGTAAAAAGCTCCACAATCCTTGGTCGGCCAGTTTGGGATGTCGGCAAGTGAAGCGTTGATCGACTGCAGCATTCTTGACGCCTTCTTCAGGTTCCCGGGCGCTAGCACCACGCCGCGGTGCAGAACATCGAACGACTCGGTTGCCACCATACCCATGCCGCCGATCGCCTCGATGACGTCGAAACCTTGCCGTTCCAGTAGAGCAAGAATGTCGACGTTGCCTTGCCGGTCGTACTCAAACACTTCCCGCAAAATCCGCCCCATCGTGAATGGTTCGGCATACCACTCCCAGCAAAGCGTGCCACCATTCACGCCGGTCGCGTTCAC
>JBCCOI010000160.1:0-13000 GCA_039025515.1 Planctomycetota bacterium | reverse complement strand
TCCTGGCACTCGCTTGCCTCTCAACGCTTGCGATGAATGCCTTTGCAAGCTGAGGCGGGCTGTCACCTATAACTGGCGGGAGCTCCCAGGGAGGAGGGCCAGTCGCCAAGGTTGGCTTCAACTTAGCAAATCGAACTGGGAGATCCTCGGAAGCATTGACGAGGTCCTCAGTCCTCATGGTGATGTAGTCTTCGATCCCTCGATGTTCCCTGTGGTCTGGCGTTTCTCCTTTATCGATCGCCGGGTTGATCACTTGCACAACGATTCGTTCAAGCTTCTGCCAGATTTCGCGTGTGCCCTCGGTGTCACCATAAGTATCGATGACGCCTTGCTGGGCTTCACGAACTCCTCGGATCACGTGTCTCCAGCTTTGACGAACGTTGATGATTGCTTCACCACGCTCCTCAGCTTCTAGCTGAGCTTTCAGGGTGAGCCACTCACGCAGAACTCGCTGGTAACTGGAGGCTTTGGTCTCACCGTCGAGCAGAGGGAAGTTGTGCACCTTCCCCTTCCGAAACTTCCTCCACCGCTTTTCCTTCGGGCGGAAGCTGAGCTTGTATCTCGCCATCGGCTTGGTCGGATTCTTGGTCTAATTTCGGACTCAAAGTATCCTTTTTAGACCAAAGCCGATCGATTTGAACCCGTAAAACACGGTGGTTTTAGTCGGGGCGACACGATTTGAACGTGCGACCTTCTGGTCCCAAACCAGACGCTCTGCCAGGCTGAGCTACGCCCCGTTTCGGCGTGCCGGTAGAGTAGCGGACGCTGAGAATTTCCGAAAGGTTCACTTGGCCGGTTTTTTTTGGCTTCGCTGACACCAATTGTGGCCACCCGAAGACGCGGAATGCTCGATTTCGTAGACTCTCGTGCTCGCCGCTCACCCAAAATTTCTTTCTCACGAAAACGAACCGAAATGTCTGCTTGGATCCCCGTCAAAGAAGCTCGTTCGAAAGACTCCGTTGGCGAGTCACGAGAAGTCCGGGGGTGGGTGCGAACACGCCGCGACAGCAAGGGGGGCTTCAGTTTCCTCGAAGTCAACGACGGGACCTGCTTGGGAAACTTGCAGGTGGTCGCCCCCGCCGAACTGTCCAACTACGAAAGTGAAGTTCAAAAATTGGCCGCAGGATGCAGCGTCATTGTTCGCGGAAATCTCATTGAGTCGCCGGCAAAAGGCCAAGAAACGGAACTTCATGCGGATGACTTAAGAGTCATCGGATGGGCCGATCCTGAGACCTATCCGCTGCAAAAGAAACGTCACACGTTTGAGAAGCTGCGCGAGTGGTCTCATTTGCGAACACGCACCAACACTCTCGGCGCGGTCATGCGCGTCCGTGATCGAATCAGCCAGTCGATCCACCGATTCTTCTCGGACAACGGATTCTTCTACGTCAACACGCCGGTCATCACGGCGAGTGACTGCGAAGGCGCCGGCGAGATGTTCCGCGTCACGACTTTGGATCTTGATCGGTTGGCAAAATCGGGAGGCCCCGTCAACTTCGATTTCGATTTCTTCGACAAACCGACATTTCTGACGGTCAGCGGCCAGCTTGAGGCCGAAACCTTCGCGACGGCACTGAGTCGCGTTTACACTTTTGGCCCGACGTTTCGCGCGGAGAATAGCAACACGAGTCGGCACCTCGCGGAGTTCTGGATGGTTGAACCGGAGGCGGCATTCTTCGACCTGGCGGACAACATGAGGTTGGCCGAAGATTTCTTGAAAGCAGTCTTTCAGGACTGCCTGGAGCACTGTGGCGAAGATATGGAATTCTTCGATCTGCGTATCGAGAAAGGAAAGATCACGCAAATCCGGCAAGTGATCGAGAGACCTTTTGAGCACATGAGCTACACCAAGGCGGTTGAAGTGCTACAGAACTCCGGAGAGAAATTCGACTACGACGTCCAATGGGGAAGTGACCTGCAAGCCGAACACGAGCGATTTCTGACAGAAAAGCATGTTGGCGGTCCCCTGATCCTCACGGACTATCCTGCGTCGATTAAGCCGTTCTACATGCGAGTCGCGGACGATGAAAAAACAGTCGCGGCCATGGACGTCCTTGTCCCAGGTGTGGGAGAAATCATCGGCGGAAGTCAGCGTGAAGAGCGTCTTGATGTCCTTCAAAAGCGAATGGCAGATCAGGAGCTATCGGAGGAAGAATACTGGTGGTATTTGGACTTGCGTCGGTTCGGAACGGTACCCCACGCCGGATTCGGACTGGGACTTGAGCGGGCCGTTCAGTACGTGACCGGCATGACCAACATCCGCGATGTCATTCCCTTTCCCAGAACACCGGGCAACGCAGAGTTTTGAGCATCCATGCGATCGGCGCAAGCGAAGAACTCGCCGGTTGGCATGTTCCCTATCCGACCGGGACCCTCACCTCGACTTGCTGTTCGTTGACGCGAGTCTCGTAGGTTGCCTGGAGCGGGAGTCCATTGACGGTTTGAATGCCCGTCTTTAGTTCGTATTGCCATCCATGCCAGGGGCAAGTCACGCAGTATCGACCGGCGTCGGTCTTTGATATTTCTCCCTTGCCAATCGGACCGCCTTGATGGGCACAGATGCCGTCCAACGCATAAAAATGGTCGCCGACGCGAAAGACGGCGATGACTAGCGTGCCGATGACGAATTCATCCGCGCTGTCAGGTGGGAACTCTTCAACCGACTTAATCGCAACCCATCTCATTGCCGGAGGTGTGCCTCATCTGCTAGTTCATCCCGGAAAGTCCGCTCCCCGTTTCGACACAGCATATCCTGATTGCTAAGGAGTGCCCAATGCTTATGCGTCTCTGTGTAAAGTTATCTGCGATCGCGGACCTTGGAACGGCACATCAAAAGCGTGTCTGTTTTTGAGAGTCGCCCATCGGCTCCGCCCTTCGTTGTCTACCGCCCGATGGAACCGTTTCAGAATCGATCGAACGGAGCCGATCGGCGACAATCATTGATCGCTCGTTTCTTAGCCACTTACTTCAAAAGCATCAGAGGTGGGGACTCGGCACAATCAGATCGAGGAACCCGCTTTCTAATCGCCCGAATCGAAGCGGTGCGTATCACGGGCCTCATTTGTTAGCGTTCTATGAGCGTAAAGCGATCAAGAATTGAAGATTGTCAATTGATGTGTGCATTGGTCGTTCTCACCTTGGGGTGTTCCGCTACAACCATCTGCGGTCCTTGCCATGAGAGCGATCCTCAGATGTCTAGACTCGAAAAGCAAATTGCAAGTGCTTCCGGCGAGAAAGCCGTTCGAATTGAATGGCCCAACGACGATGTAGTCGACACCGGGGCGATTCGAAAGATGCTGAAGAAGGAAATCGATTCTCACGAGCGACTTATACCACTCGATCTGCGTGGCGTTCGGGGTGCACCTGATCGGTTGGTCGAAATCCTGGTTGATATGCGTTGCTACGCAGTCTCCGTGAACAAGTCATTATCGATGCCTTGGATTCTACCGGAGTTGAGAATCGCGATCGACGAGCGACTGAGTCGACCGGTCGGCTCAAGTGCACAGCCCTCCTGCAAGAACGTCCAGGAAAACGCGTCCGAGCGAGCGGAAGAAATCCTGCGGGATGCCGGGAAGAAGGGGGATTCGCCGTATGATATGGCCCACGCGAAGAAAATTGATCGGCCCGAGAAGAAACGTGTGGCGAAGCCGCTGACCAAGAGAAAGCGATACATGCAACTTGGTTTTGTTGTTTTCATCGGTACAGCTCTTGTCATCTGTGCCGGGGCCTCCCTCTTGTTCCAGATAGAGGACCAGACGGTGATCATAGAAGTACCAAGAAAAGGATTCGAATAAACGCGCTCAATAATGAAGCGACGTTGGGAACTGGCCGGAAACAACTTCGCCGTGTTTTTGCGGATCAGCACGGCGGAGCGTGCCGGCTACGATGCAAATGCCGAAGTTCTTTCCGAACAGATCTCTAGGTCACAAATCGATTGGCTTCACCCGCCAAACGCCGAACCATCGATTGCAAGTTATCTTCCAGCTCCGTCATCATAGGATCTTGCGCGCCGCGTGGCGGCCTACTGGTATCCACTTCAATGGCAGGAGCGAACTCGACGACCGCTTTCAATTCGATCGTGTTATCCGACTTCCCGTTGATCGATTCCTGCAAACGCTGGATCGTCTCAATCAGCCGAGTATCCGTAACATCCTCTTCGCGCAGATAGGAATTCGGAAAAGACGATAAGTCCTGAGTCAAGTCGGCTGCAGCAACGTTTCGCCGAAGCTGTGCTTCCAACGCCGAATCGCGTGGACCCTCAAAGAATCGGCTCGATGCCGTAGAGCGAATTTGCCGGACCCTGGCTCGGACGCAATCGGAGTCCGACGACAGTTTCATCTCCTTCTCGGTCTGCTCCAAGATTTCTCGAATCAAAAAGTCTCTGCGTTCCGGCAGAGGTCCTCCTCGGGAGCAACCAAGGTATTGTGTTTCCTTCAAAGCGAGCTGCGCCTCCACCAACTGCAACGTACGACCGAGCAAGTCTCGTTCTGGCATGCGATGCCAACCGAGTTGCCTCTCAAAGACATCGAGCTGGCGGAGTGCCCACTCCCGAAAATCACCGACGCAGAGGTATTTGATGGCGACCGGATGAACGACAACCTTGCCGCTGCCGCGTGGTTCACCGGCGTCAAGCTGCTTCTTTCGACGCTTTGCGGCCGTCCTGGCCATGAATGCAACACCATCCAGCAACGGTTTCAATTCATCGTTCGTGCGATTCGTCGTCCCTTCTGGAAAAACGATCAATGGTCGATCAGCTTCGACGAGAATCTCGATCGCGGCTTCCAGCGATTGACGGTCATTTCCTTCCCGAAAGATGCTGAACCCTCCCATCCGCTGAATCGCAAATCCGTCGAACCAGCTCTCATTAAAGAGATGCCAAGAAGCCATCGCGTGGACGTGTATTCCCAATTCGCGTGCCGGCCAGCCCATCACCATCGGGTCTGCATACCGACAGTGGTTGGGTGCGAGCAAGATACCATGGCCTTGATCGAGCGATGCCTTCAGATTCGCCAGCTCGCGTAGCTCGTAACCGACAACGCCTTCTTTGCGTTTGAGATGCAAGTCATAAAGACGCAATCGCTGGATCAGCCAAGGCCACCAAGTCGATTTGATAGGCGGCACAAATTCGTAGGGTCGTTCAAAAACGACGGTCATTGTTATTCCACAGTCAATATGAGATGGCCAGATTGGCCGTTCGCCGACGATGCGCCAGCTCCTGTCATGAAGGAGCCCAAATCATACGAGAGATGCGCGATGCTGCACGACACGACTGCGAGGAAAAAGATGACGTCTCAGCTGCCGGTGACGCGTGCCAAAAAGAAACCGAGCCCAACCGCGACGACGAAAAATGCAAACAAGAGTGCCGCGATAAGAAGTTTGTCGGGACCCTTGGGTTGCACATTGTTTTTGGCACTGTGGCCGCGATCCACGTCTGATTCGTCGCCGATATTCAGACTGGATTTCGACTTCGCCTCTTGCGAAACGGGTTCGGGTCGAGTGGCGCCGGCGTAACCGGATTCGGCTTGTAGATCCAAAAAGCTGCCATCGGCAAAATCGATGGACGACCGTTTCACATTGACCATCTTGCCGCTGTCGCTGGCACTGAGGCCCTCGTTGCGGATCAGCCGACTCCGACTGCTAGCGAGCGTGTCATCATTCTTGTTACTGACCGTGTCGCCGCCTCCCGGAGACAGATCAGAATCATCGAGTGAGATCGACGAGGACCCGTCGGCGGGGTCGTATTCGGGCTTTTCGCCGAGTCCGATCGTCACTTTTGCTCCACGCGGTACCTTCGCAACAAATCGCTCGAGAATCTCTGCGATGTCCCCCGCCGTTTGGTAGCGGTACTCCGGCTCTTTCTGAATCATCTTGACGCAGATTCCCTCCAGCTCGCCCGGAATGTCGCTTCGGAGATCTCGGATCGGTTTAGGCATCTCCTTTTGATGCATCGCGATTCGCTGGGCGAGCGTCCCCTGATTGAACGGAGGCTGACCGGTGAGCAGGAAATACATGGTGCAGCCGAGCCCGTAAATATCCGCACGATGATCGACGGAATGGCTATTGAGTGCTTGCTCGGGTGCCAGGTAGTCCGCAGTTCCCAGAACGTTTTCGTTGTTCGCAACGGTCAAGGACTCGTCGTCGTCATCGGCCCCCATCAAGGCGAGCCCCATATCGAGCAGCCGAATGACGTGCTTGGAGTCCAGCAGCAAGTTTGCGGGCTTAACGTCACGATGAATCACGCCGTTGTCGTGTGCGTGCTGTAGTCCCCGAGCGGCCTGGGCGATGACGTCGGCCGCGGTCGACGGATCGAGAGGACCGTCACGTTTGACGAGCGCCTGGAGATCAAGCCCGTCGACGTACTCCATCACGATGTAGTGGACGTCGCCCTCATTATCGATGTCGTAAGCCAAAACGATGTTTGGATGATTGAGCGAGGCAATCGCTTTGGCTTCCAGCTGAAAGCGAGCCAAATAAGACGAATCCGCGACGCGTTTCTTCGGCAGGACCTTGATCGCACGACGATCGTGGAGCTTCGTGTGCTCCGCGAGGTAGACGCTGCTCATTCCTCCGGTGCCGATGTGGCCGAGCAGCTTGTACTTGCCGAGGAAAAATCCCTTGTATTTTCCCGTGAGCAGTTTTTCGATGTGCCAGTCAGTGAGCAGCCCGCGTTTCTTAAATATCTTTGCCAGGGACTTGGCGTCGGGCGGTAAACCTTCAAAGTGCTCTCGAACTTTCTCGATCAGACGCTCGGCCTTGGTCGGGTCGACCAGCTTGCTCTTTTCAACAAGTGCGAGAAACTTTTCCGGGGTGGGCTCTGACATCGGCAACCAACGAAGTGAATCCGGATCCTCAATCCGCAAAGTCTAAGCGGAATGGAAATGACTTTGGAGGTCCAGTCTCTGCCAAAAAATTGGTTTTTGCGTTTGAGGATGCGGTTAATCCGGCCGCAAGCGAATAGCAGGACGCAGCAGGTCTGAATGACTACGCTGACTGAAAACACGTTCCGGCGGCCAGTTGATACCCACGCGCAAATTCTTCGCCGGTCATCTCTCGTTTGCCTGCTGGCCGAATACGGCGTATCTCCATCGCCCCATCGCCGATCGAGACAATGAGCCTCTTTCCGCCGGCGATCTGCCCCGGCTCGACCAGCTCTGCGACTGGATCGGCCGGCGAAACTTCCAAAACGGCCACACGCAGCGGCGGTCGACGTGGATGTGTTTTTAGATGAGAGAAAGCGATCGGCCACGGTTGCATTCCCCGCACGTGGCAGCTGATCTCGCGAAACGTGCGAGTGAAATCGATTTCGGCCTCCGATTTTGAAAGTCGCGGAGCGCGGGTGGCCGCTGACGAATCCTGCAGCTCGCCCAGCGCTTCATTGCCGTCCCAGTTCGCCAATCGGCCGACGCATTCAAGCACCAATTCCACACCCAGCCGACTGAGACGCTCTTCCAACTCTCCGGCAGTTTCCAAATCAGTAATCGCTATCGATCGCGCCCCCAAAACCGGTCCGCCATCCAGTTTCGGAGTCATGTGAATCACCGTCACACCGGTCTCGGATTCGCCCTCCAAAAGGGCTCGTTGCACGGGCGCGGCTCCGCGAAACTTCGGCAGCAGCGAACCATGTAGGTTGATGCCGCCCAGCTTGGTGGCGGCCAAGGGCTCGGGCTTCAGGATCTGTCCGTAGTCGCAAACGACCAGCAAGTCGCCACCGAGTTCGGCCAGCACCTTCACAGCCTCGGTTGCGTTGATGCTGATCGGGTCGAGGCACACAAAACCGTTGGATTCGGCCCACTTGCGCACAGGCGCCGGCGGCGGGCCTTTGCGACTTTTGACCGGCGGCTCAGGCTTGGTGACGACCGCACACACTTCGTGTTCGGACCGCAGAAGAGCCTCAAATGACGGCACCGCGAACGGACCCGTCCCCATCAGAATCAATCGAAGCAATTTCAGACTCCGCCTAGCAATACTTATCGGTCCAATTCTTCAATCGCGCGATCAGCTCGTCATCGTTGGGAAGCGATCCGTCCTCCTGTTGGGATCGAAAATCGTCGACGAAGTCTTCGATCCCCTCGGAAATCTCTGCGAGGCCAGCGTCGTCCATTCGGTCGAAAAACATTTTGCCATCGAGGTGGTCGATTTCATGGAGGAAAACGCGAGCCAAAAACCCCTCAATCCGCGTTTCGATCTGGTTGCCTTTAATGTCGTAGGCACTGATCTTGATCGAATTGGGGCGAGCGACCTTTCCGACCAGCCCGGGTAAGCTGAGGCAGCCCTCTTCGCCAATTTCGCTTCCCTTGGGCAGCTGAACTTCGGGATTGAGTAACACGTACTCTTCGCCCGCACCTTTCTCGCCCATCGGATTGGCGACAAACATCCGCAACGGCAAGTCGACTTGATTCGCGGCAAGTCCGACTCCCTTCTTCTCGTACATCAAATCCAGCATCTCGCTTGCCAGCCGACGCAACTCGGCGTCGACCTTCATCACGTTTTTGCTGTTGTACCGAAGCGTCGGGTGCGGGTATTTGATGACTTCCAAAGACATGGCACGTGGGACGGAAAAGGATGAGTTTTTCTCTACACAAACCCGTAGGATGACGTATTCGGTTGGATTTGTCATTGCCGTAGCCCCTCTCGACAACGGCCTTTTATTGGGTGAGGATCGTGCGGAGTCAGCAAGTTTGCTCCACGGTCTGCGCAATGTCTTCACCAAACGCCAACGCATCGGAACTCTGGAATCGAATCGGCGTTGATGTCGGGCTCCGGGTGAACCGCACGAGTTTCGAAGGCGCTACCGTCTTCGATTTCGGAGTAGCGACCTCGGGCTCGATTCGGGCAGGCTTGCTGATGGCGGAAGCCTGCATGGGTGCCATGTCCAAGGTCTCGCTGGTGCCCTGCGACGAATCACAGTTTGCGGTCTCGCAGGGCATTTTCGTCACCACCGACCAGCCGTTGTTGAGCTGCTTGGGCTGCCAATATGCCGGTTGGCCGGTTCAAACCGACGACTACTTCGCCATGGGTAGTGGTCCGATGCGATTGGTGCGTGGCCTTGAGTCCGTGCTTGAGGAATACAGCCTTGATGAGAAAACGCCTCAAAAGGTCTGTGGATTGCTGGAGAGCGACAAACTCCCCAGCGAATCGGCGATTCAGTCCATTGCGTCGGACTGCGGCGTCGCAGCTGAATCCATCGTGCTCGGAATCGCTCCTTCCACGTCGATTGCGGGATGCATCCAGATCGTCGCCCGCAGTGCCGAGACGGCAATGCACAAACTTCACGAATTGGAATTCCCCGTCAATACAGTGATCTCCGCCAGCGGTTTTGCGCCTTTGCCGCCACCCGCGAAGGATGGAGACATCGTGGGTGGTATCGGCCGTACAAATGATGCAATGCTGTATGGGGCGGACGTCACACTCTGGGTCGATTGCGATGACGATTCCATCGAATCGATCTTGCAACAAGTTCCCAGCTCGTCGTCGACCGACCATGGGCGTCCCTTCAAAGAAATCTTTGCCGGCTACGACTTCGACTTCTACAAAGTGGATACGGCACTTTTTAGTCCGGCCGTTATACGATTTCACAACCTTCGAAGCGGCAAGACGTTTTCTGCGGGACGTTTCGAAACTAGCATCTTGCGTGATTCGTTCGGCACATGAGACACCGTGTTTTCGTGCTGGGTCCGGAAAAAGGTTGGCATGCGAGCCAGCTCTCTGATGCTGCCAAACGTCACGAGGCGTGCCTTCGCTTTGCAACCTACGAATCACTCAGTTCAGCGTCTCGCACAGGCGAAGTTTCATTGTTGAGCGAAGCTGGTAACCTGCTTGAACAGGACGCGATTCTTACTCGCACCATGCCGGCAGCCTCCATGGAGAGGCTTACCTTCCGTCTGAGTATGCTCCATTTGATTGCCGACGGCTTGTTCGCTCGGCCGCCCATTCTTGTCAACTCGCCACGATGCCTAGAATGGTGCATTGATAAGTCGGCTGCGACGACGCGAATTGCGGCAGCCGGTTTTCGTACGCCTCCCACCCGCTTTGTGCAATCACGACGAGAAGCGATGGACGCATTCCGAGAGTTGGGCGGAGATTGCATTCTGAAACCGGTTTTCGGAGGTGAAGGGCGAGGGGTAATGCGTGTGCAAGATCCAGAACTGGCATGGTATGCGACTGGAGTACTCGATCAGTTGGACGCCGTCATTCAGATTCAAGCATTCATCCCGCCCGGTGGGATTGATTTGCGTTTGCTCTTTATTGGCGAGCGCTGTTTCGCGATGCGACGCCGGAACGCAAACTCGTTTCGAACCAACGTTGCCGCCGGTAGTCGCGTCGAGATCGTGTCACCGGATGAACAGATCTTGAATGATGCCCGAAGCATCTCCGATCAACTGGATCTAACATTCGGCGCGATCGACTTGATCGAGGCGGAAGACGACCCACCCTATTTTTTGGAAGTCAACGCGGTGCCCGGTTGGAAAGCAGCGCAATCCGTGGTGAAGAAAAGTATCGCCGGTTGTTTGATCGAGACACTGGTCGCACGAATCGAGGAATCTTGTTGATGGCAAGCACGGTTCGGGACGGTAATGTAGCCTCGCGTTTGAATGTGATCGCTTCGTTGACGCCTGGAGGTGTGGCAATCGCTGAACCACGCGGTCCCGTCTCTCCCGACGGCCATCGCGATTACAAGCTCATCACGTATGAGAATCTGGAACAACGGACCGACGCAGTCGCACGCGGTTTAATGCGGTGGGGCATTCGTCCGAGGATGCGGTTGGCCATGCTGGTGCCCTTCAGTGCTCAGTTTATCGAACTGGTGTTTGCACTCTTAAAGTCGGGCGCCACCATCATTTTGATTGACCCCGGCATCGGACGAAAACACTTGGTACGCTGCCTCTCGGATGCGCGACCCGATGGCTTTGTCGGAATCCCGAAAGCGCAGGCGGTGCGACTCCTTTTGAAACGAGAGTTTCCGCAGGCGTGTTGGAACGTCACCGTCGGCAGACGCTGGTTCTGGGGTGGCAAGACTCTAGCGCAGATTGAGCGCTTGGGAGGAATTGACGATCATTCAAAGGATGAGCTACCACGAATCGATCGCTCGGACCCCGCCGCGATCATCTTCACGACGGGTAGCACGGGTCCACCGAAAGGCGTCCTCTACACGCACGGGACATTCCACGCGCAGATCGATCTCATTAGAGAGCGTTACGACATCCACCGAGGATCTAGAGACCTTGCGTGCTTTCCGTTGTTTGGGCTCTTTGATGCAGTCATGGGTGTAACCACCATCATCCCCGATATGGATCCGACGCGTCCCGCCGATGTAAATCCGCAACGATTGATCGAAGCGGCCAAACAATGGGAAGTCGATCAAGCGTTCGGCTCTCCTGCGCTTTGGAACACGGTCGTCACATGGTGTGATGCAAACCGGGTTGAGAAGCCATTTCCTTCGCTCCGACGCGTGCTCTCCGCCGGTGCCCCAGTACCTGCACGAACGCTCCAAGCACTGCGGTCGCTCATCGATGAAGAGGGAGAGATTTTCACGCCCTATGGTGCAACGGAGGCATTACCGATTGCCTCGATCGAGTCTCGCCAAGTGATCGCCGAAACGGGCCCCGCTGCATCCAAGGGTAAGGGCGTTTGTGTCGGCAATCGTTTCGCGAACGTGGAGTGGAAAATCATCGAGATAACCGACGGACCCATTGAAACGTTCGATGAAGCGAAATCCGTTCCGATGGGTAAGATCGGCGAACTGATGGTGACCGGCCCCATGGTCACTAAGCGATACGTCGTTCGCGAAGACCAGAACAGTATGCACAAAGTACGGGACGGCGATCGAGTCTGGCATCGAATGGGCGATGTAGGTTATCTCGATTTACGTGACCGATTTTGGTTCTGTGGACGGAAAGCGCATCGCGTCGTGCACGAAAAACGAACGTGGTACTCGGTGCCCTGTGAAGCGATTTTCAATTCTCATCCCGAAGTCTATCGCAGCGCTCTCGTTGGACTGGGACCCAAGGGCAATCAAGAACCAGTGATCTTGGTCGAACCCTGGGAACGGGCGACGTTCGCAAGCAGTGATGAAGCAGAACGACTGCAATCGGAGCTCAGAGACTTGGCGCTGCGTAATCCTTTGACGCGAAGAATTGAAGATATCCGAATTCGAATGGAGTCCCTGCCAGTGGATATCCGGCACAACAGCAAGATCT
Organism: Planctomycetota bacterium; assembly: GCA_039025515.1. Lineage (GTDB taxonomy): Bacteria > Planctomycetota > Planctomycetia > Pirellulales > Pirellulaceae > Stieleria. The sequence continues at coordinate 803 of JBCCOI010000160.1, read as the reverse complement.
TCCGTGAACAACTTGCTGCCGAGATCAATCGATAGCGACGCCGTGGGCACTTCTGTAGCGGGTTCTTCACGCCAGCGATGGTGTGAAATGTCGATTTCAGGTGAGCCGACGGCGCTAGCCGCGGGCCCGAACGCCAGAAAGGTCACATCAAACACCCGCGGCTATCGCCGTCGGCTCATCAAGTGCGGTAGAAGTCAAATTGACCGTTCGTTATCGACTGATGTAGCCGGGTCTTCGATCCCGGAATCCATTTGCCGGCCGGCCTCACAGAGGCCAGCTACAGTTCGGGCAATTCTGTAGACGGGCTCTTCGAGCCCGGAACCGCGTCGCCGTCCGGCCTCACAGAGGCCAGCTACAGTTTCAACGCTGCTTCGCCTTAAATGGAGCGGGCGAGCCTTGGAGTCCATTTTATTCGGTAACCGGCATCGAGGATGTCGGCATCCGGCGTCACGATCTCTTCGGTATCACCTTGCGGATTGCTTAGTTCCAGTTCGCGATTGGTGCTGTCGTCGCTGGGTGAACTTTGAAAACCCTTCAATCCGGTTTGTGGTTCGGAATCGAAAATCTCCGGCCTGTTGAGCCGGATTTGATCCGAGTTCGGCTGTTCAATGATCGCGCTTGAAGGTGCGGGCAACGAAGATGGCTGCCGGAATGTGGAATGGCCGATCGTAATTGCCGATCCGAACGGGTCGTAATAGTCAACCGGAACGCGTTGCATGATCTGCCTCGGAACCGAAACCACCTCTTCAAAGGGGCGCATGACTTGTTGCGTGACAGGTCGGTTCACCATCGTTGTAACAGGC
>JBCCOI010000159.1:0-13013 GCA_039025515.1 Planctomycetota bacterium | reverse complement strand
GTCCTTGAAGTGCCTCGATCGCTGTCTTTTCTGCAAGCTCGGCTTTGTCATCCAGATCCGGGTTGCGAAAACGCCCGAACGCGGTGAGCTCGTTGACAATCGTTCCATCATCCGCGGAGAGCCGATAGGTGAAGCGAGTGATGGTGAAAGGGAGCGAACCGGCAAGTAACTCGCTTTCGGCGAAGTCGCCGCTAAGCTGGATCGTATCCTGATCGACAAACTCGATCGATCCATTAAATTTTCGCTTTGCTTGGTTGACGGTTCCTTGCGGTTGGGACTCGAGTACATCAAACGTGAGCGCACCGTTCTCAACGTCGATGATGATGTCGTCGTCTTCCAGGACGCCATCTAAATCAAGGCCGAAAGGGGCAAATTGAATCGAACCCGTTCGCAGGGAGATGTCATCGGCGACATCAACTTCGCCAGCGCTTGCGTTTAGATCCGCGAAGACGTTTATGTTCGTTTCCGCATCGGGGTCGTTGGGGTCCGTTGCGGTGATGATATGTCGTTCGTTGCTGAGCGTGGTCAGGACTTGAATTTGCCACGCACCCGTTTCCGGGTCCGCCGTCGTGGAGCCCAGATCGCCCGCTTTATCGCTTGTCAGTTGAACTGTGCTGCCCGGTTCGGCAGTTCCGCTAAACGTTGGTTGGACACCACCAGCTTGAGAACTAAAGGTGACTTTGGCTTCGGCAGGCTCGATTTGCGAAGAAGCGGTATTGGGCACGCCGAATACATTGACGTTTGAAAATTCACCCGATCCGCTGGAGTAGGTCACCGCGATCAGTTCGTCATCATTCTCAGGCTCGAATTCCCCAGTCACTTGCAGAGTCAAATTGCCGGCGAACGAAGCTGACTGGCTGACGCGAAGCTGGTCGTGCTCTGAATCTGGCGTCAAACCGGAAACGTCCAGTTCCAGAGTTCCAGTGGCAGTCTGGCTATATTCCCCAGAAACAAAGAGGGTTCCGATGCCGTTACCGGAAACAGAATTGCCAGGTTTGACGATGCCTCGATTGACCAAATCGCCATCGATGGTTCCGTCACCCGTCAGCACCGTGTCGGAGTCTGCAAGTGTGAGGTTGGTTTCCAATACACCGTCGCCCAAGACTTCAATGCGCCCGGATAACGTTCGATTGCGTTCAGTGAATTGGAGTGGGCCATCTTCGACGCGGATCGTGCCGGAGTTCTCCACGGTGACGGTCGATGTGATTTTTGAAAGCCCATCTCCGGATTTAGTAAACAGACCTTTGTTGATCAGAACTCCGTTCCCATTCACACTGATACGATTAGAACCAGATGCAGCACCGATGAAGACCTCTCCTCCGACATGGTTCGTAAAAGTTCCATTCAGCACCAAGCCCCTGGATCCAGCCAGCACCCTTCCAAAATTCTCAACGTTAGTAGCAAATTGAGCTGTCGCAAAGCTTCCGAAGCTAACCGTTGCGTCTTCGGGGATCAGGATTCCGCCCTCGTTCAAAAATGTGACGGATTGGAAGAAGGTGTTGCCGCGAAACTGCAACTGACCAGCTCCGGCAACGACACTAAACTCGACACGAGCGGAGTCAAAGACTTGATCTGCGTCAAAGAAGATGTTGGTGCCGCGTATTTGATTGACGAACAACTGTGGAGGTAGCGTATTTGCGACTCGGATGTCGCCGCCGGTAATATCGAGCGTGCCCGTCACCAGAAGCTGGCTTTCTGTGAAGTCGTATGACCCGCCGCCCGCTAGTTCCAGTAACCCATCTCCGAAAACCAGAGTCCCTGGTCCGAAACGGAAATCGCTCGTTTGGAAGCGTAGTTTTGATCCACTTGGGATTTGAATGTCGGTGGTCGTAAAACCGCCGCCGGAAATTTCTAGCCCGCTACCTTGCAGATCGATCTCTCCGTTGTTGATGAAGCGAGCACCGTTCTGGAAGCCTACCCGACCGCTTCCGAATCCACGCTGCACGATGCGACCGTTATTCGTCACCTCTTGAGTTCCGGTAAACCCGCTGACGCTAGTCGAGCTACCTGACGCAAAAAGATTGAGCGTCGCTGAGGGATGGATTTCGATTGGGGCGGATCCACGTAGCCCATGACTGATATTCGCCGTGCCGAACAATTCGAGTGACTTCTCGTCAAGCGAAGTCGGAACAGTCACACTGAAGGTTGCGTCCTCACCAATCGTGATTTGCCCAGACCCGCTGACGGAGCCTCCTCGAAACTCAAGCGACTCGTCGATCTGCATATCACCGGCACCGCGCAGCATATTGGGATCAGCTCCTTGGACGCGAAGCTGCCGAAAACGCGAAGCTTCCTGAAACTCCAGGGGACCTCGCAAGAACAGCCTCTCCTCGACGTCCAAGCTATTCACGGACGCCAACTCACCGGTCTCGACTTCGATCTCAACCAGTCGATCGGGGACGTCAATGACGACATCATCAAACTCTCCCGGCACGACATCCGTGTTCCAGTTCAACGGATCGTGCCAAGTCTCTCCATCACCACCGCCGTCCCAGGTCACCGCGGCTAGCAAATGCCGGCTCTCCAAGGACTCAAAGCGAGTTCGATTGCGTTTGCGGAGCTTGTTTGCCAAACGAGCCCGTGTTTGTTTCCTCTTTCGCGATGAGAAACGCAGCATCTGATCCACCCAGCATTTGTGGCACCGTGACGGAGGACACGAACGATTTCGATCCCCTCTGTGGCGAGAGATGCATCCACGGCGCAGATCTGCCCTGAGGAACTCAAAATTCTCTTTGAACGGTTGCTGTCGGGATGCGAGATCGATCGCCGACACGCTTCATCAGCGATCCTGATAAAATTTCCAATTCAATGGGCAGATTTGACACAGACTTGCATCCTCAAAACGAAGGTCCATGACGACTGACAATTTGGATGACGAAGTGATTCAGGAACTGATCAACAACGCCCGCAATGGATGTGTCGATTCTCAAAATCGACTCTTGAACGGACTGCGTGAGTATCTCGCCTTGGTGGCGGACCAACAGGTGGAAACGCAGCTCCGACCGAAGGCCGGTCCCTCCGATGCGGTTCAGCAGACGATGTTTCGAATCAGTCAAAAACTGCCCGAATTCCGAGGATCGAACCAAGCGCAATTGCTCGTCTGGGCGCGTGAGATCCTCAGTAACGAAGTCAAACAACTTCGGCGCAGCTACAAGTCTGAGAAACGGGATATGTGTCGTGAAGTCTCGATGGTGAGCGACAACAGCAATGCCGCCAACCTGGACCCACGCGATCAATTTCTCACACCGCAATCGGAGGCACTCGCCCGTGAAGAAGCGGATGCGGTCAAAAAAGCCCTTCAGCGACTTCCGGACGACTATCGCCGAATCATCCAACTACGTAGCTGGGAGAAATTGAGCTTCGCGGAGATTGGTCGCCGGCTGGGACGTTCTGAAAACGCCGTCACCAAATTGTGGATTCGCGCGTTGGTCAAATTGGAAGAAACCCTCGGTGAGCCACATGAATGATGAATCTCCATCGAGGGCTGCACAACTTGTGAAGTTGCTCGACGCGATGGAACGTGAGACCGACGCGACTTCGCATTCACACTTCTCCGACGAAGAGCTGCTGCAGCTCAACAAGGCGAGACGTGCCCTCACACGTTTGGAAAAACTTGGACCGGCAGACTTCCCGCAGCCACAGGAGTCGACGCCGCGAGTCGCCAGCATCGAGGAACAGTCCGACACACATGCGGCTCGAACACCGATGTTCACTCAATCGTCAATCGAAGCGATCGAATGGAACGATCCTTCGCTACCAACGCAGCCGCGTCGACTAGGTCGATTCGAAGTCCAGTCGATTCTTGGGAGAGGCGGATTCGGCGTCGTTTGGCTTGCCCGCGACCCGAAACTCGATGAACACGTCGCACTGAAAATCCCACGAAGTGAGTTGATTCTTTCCTCGGAAGCTCGCCAACGACTTTTACGCGAAGCACGTGCGGCAACGATCCTTTCCCATCCGAACATCGTGCCTCTCTACGAATCAGGAATGGTCAACGTCGTTCCTTACATTTCGTTTGGTTACTGCAAGGGTCCCACGTTGGCAGATTGGATCAAGAGAGACAACCAACGAGTTACTCCACACCTGGCCGCGCAGATTGTTGCAAGGCTCGCCACCGCAGTCCAACACGCGCATTCACGCGGCATCATTCATCGCGACTTGAAGCCGACAAATGTGATGCTGTCGGAAGAATGCAGTCCCGATGCGACAGCCAAGACTCTACTGGACGCGTTGCGAATCGCGGACTTCGGATTAGCCACTGCTTCCACCGGCGAGGCAGATCTCACTCGCACCGGATCGCCGCTCGGAACTCCCGCCTACATGTCGCCTGAACAAGCTCGTGGCGACGCGGACATCGGAGCCGCCTCCGACATTTTTTCGCTCGGAATCATGCTCTACGAAATGCTGACGGGTACACAACCCTTCAAGCGACAAACCGATTTGGCGACGCTGCGTGCCGTTGAGGAAACAGAGCCCATTTCGATACAGCGGTTATCGGCCAATGTACCGAAGGACCTTTCCGCGATCGTCAGCAAATGCCTTCAGAAGTCGACGTCAGACCGGTACGAATCTGCCCAGGAACTGGAATCGGACTTGCACCGTTTTCTGAACAATGAACCGGTACAGGCACGTCCCGTGGGCATGGCGACAAAGCTGGTGCGTTGGTGTTCGAGAAATCCCGTCATCGCTACATCCGTCCTAGTTACCTTTCTCGCGCTTTCGGGAGGGCTTGGGTTTTCACTTCGCTACGCGGCAGCAGCAAAAGCCTCCGCCGGGGATGCGGAAAAGAGTGCCGAAGAGGCTGATCGTCGTTACACAGAAGCAGTGGCGCTCGCGCAGCTCTTCCAACGAACCTACGAGTCTTTTCGCGAAGTGATTCGAGACGACATCAAAGGAAACGACAACGACACCCAGGAGCTAAAGCGAAAGTTAGTTGATGCAACCCGTGAACACTATCAATTCGTTCTCGCGCAGCGACCTAATGCCCCCGAGGTATTGCGTGAGTACGTCGATATGCTGCGTCCAATGGCCTATCAGCTTGAGTTGCTGGGAGACATGCAGACGTCTTCACGGATATGGAAGGAAGCCGCTGACGTCTTGCAATCTGAGTTTCCAGATGAAGTCCTCGAATGGGCCGCCCTGTCCGGCAAATTAGTTGAAGACTACACGCACCTTCAAAAAACAGATGAAGCGGTCGCACTTTCCAGAGAGATCGTTGCGGAACTCCGGGGGCTCGATGAATCGGCATTGGAAAAACGAAAGGTCACAGCACAGCTCGTTCATGTCCTTACGGCCGCTGCTGTCGCGCTAAAAGGCAATGGCGACAGCATCGGTGCAAATCTGGTTCTCGATGACGCACAGCAACTCGTCACTGATTTTGAGGACTGCGAAATCCAGGATTGGCCCGTCCATCGGACTTGGGCAAGGTTGATTCGGACGCGATGTGAAGTTATCGAGAATCTCAAGCAGTATGATGAATTATTGGAGCTCGCCCCGATTGGCATCAAGCAATATGAAGCTTTGCGTGAGAATCCGAAGTATGTCGATCTGGCATTGGACTCTTTACCGACATTCCATAACTCACTTGGGGTCGTGTCGGCGGATCACCACAAGGATTATGACCAGGCGTTGAAGAAATTTCGCGAGGGACTCTCGCTCCGAGAGGAGCTAATCAAGCGACATCCGGAAATGGCGTGGCTCTATGCAAACGCGGCAAACAGCTATCAGCGGATTGCACAAGTTCAGAACGTCGCGGGCGATCACGGGGCCTCCATCGCATCCGCTAACAAGCAAATTGATCGACTCAAGTCCTTGCGGGCAAGATTCGGCGAGCTTAAGCCCCTTTGGGACAGCAAGTTGCTGGAGGCATACTGGATTTTGGGGTCAGCACACTACGGTGCCGACCAGAGATCGAAAGCCATCGAAGCCGCTAACGATGGGATCGAACTCTCCGCAGAGATGCAACGCGATCAGCCATTGGCCGCATCCACGCAAGGAAGAATCGGGACGCTCTTCAGCATCAAGGCGTTTTCGACCGACCGAATGGACCAACGAAGGGAAGCCGTCGAGAAAGCGATCAGTTACCTTCAATCCGCGATTGAAGGTGGCAGTCCGATTTTCCAAACCGACCTCGACTCGGCACTGAAACTACGCAAAGAGCTTCTCAGTCATCGGTGATCATTGATCCCCACCAATCGTCGTTGGGCTTCCAATCGGATTCCAGAATCTTGGCGTGAAACGCCTCCAGTCGTTGTTTGGTCTTTGTTTGCAAGCCCTCATAGTACTTATCCGTTGCGGAAGCGTCGTAACGCGGGTCCGCTGAAGGCCGCTCCGCGCCCACGGAGGTAAGGTATCGATCGAGCTCGGACCAGAGTTCCGCCGACTTGGCTGGACGAGTCAATGCGAGGTTGCTCTGTTCGCCAACGTCTTGTGCCAAGTTGTAGAGTTCGTCTCGGCCATCTTCGTAATAGTGGATCAACTTCCAATCGCCCTTTCGTATCACTGCATGTGGCTCGCCGCCTTGGTTTCCGTAGTGCGGGTAATGCCAATAAAGCGATCGATCGGCTAACGGTTTGCCGTCCAGCAGCGGCACCAAACTGACGCCATCGAGATGTTGTTCGTTGCGTAGCGGAAGCCCACACAGGTCAAGAAGTGTCGGGTAGAGATCCGCACCGGTCACGGGAACATCGCTTGTCGAGCCCGCGGGAATGCGTTTCGGAAAGGAGATGTAGAAGGGCTCACGAATGCCACCTTCCCATTGCCTCCCCTTTCCACCACGGAACGGCAGGTTGCACGTGCTGTAGGCGTCACCGGACGAGACACCGCCGTTATCACTTGTAAAGACAACAATCGTGTTGTCCGTCAGTCCGAGCGATTCAAGTCGATCAAGAACACGTCCGATCGCGGTATCAACGATTTCAACCATTCCCGCATAGATGGGATGATCTTGGACTTGCCGAACCGGCATCGTTCGATCGATGGAGAAGCGATCTTCTTTCCAAGCAATCTGTGACGCGATCGCACGGTATTTATCCCAAAGCGGTTTGGTCGTCTGGACGGGTCCGTGAACGCTATAGAACGAAAGCATCGCAAAGAAAGGCTTTGACTTGTTGGCCTCGATGTAGGCCGCGGTCTCGTCCGCAAGTCGAATGGGAAGCGACTCTCCATCTGGGCCGCTTTTCATCGCAGGATTGCTGTAGGGTGAGAAGTATCCGCCCGGCGGACTTCCGCGGTGATGGCCACCCACATTGACTTGATACCCGTGGTCTTCGGGCCACGATCCCTCGCCGCCCAAGTGCCATTTCCCGGCGAAGAATGTGGAGTACCCCGCCTCGAGGAAAGCTTCGGCAATTGTTGTTTCGTCAGCGGGCAACTGATGAACGTACTCGGCGGGAAGAAGCCGATTGGGGCGTTTCCATTGCATACCCGAAGCGGCCCCGATCCAATCGGTGATTCCATGCCGGGCGGGAAACGTCCCCAGCTGAATACTCGCCCTCGAGGGGCTGCAAACGCAGCAGGTCGCGTAACCTTGGGTGAAACGCATTCCCGACCGTGCCAATGCGTCGATCCTTGGCGACTGGTAGAACCTGCTTCCTTCGACAGACAAGTCTACCGCCCCCATATCATCCATCAGAATCAGCAGGACGTTTGGCTTCGCCGCTTTGATCTCTCGGGCCAAGAGAAACGAAAAAGCGAAAACCAGGAGCAGAGGGAATGAGTGTTTCACAACAAGTCGAGCAGATGGAGGCACGAAGCGAAAGACATGAGTCTAGTTGGCCGCCGATTGAACATGTTCAACGACAGAAAGAATTCACCGCGTCGCCGACAGGACAGCACGCTGCCTGCCTATACTGATTGAAATGAACGAGTTGCCTTCCGAACAAACGACGCGCTTGCGGTGGCCGGGCCAAGCGAACTCGGATGGCGTGAACCGCGAACTCGGCGAGTCGACCATCATGAGCTTGGTGCGTGGTGCTCGCGTCGGGCCGCTTTCGCCAATCATTGCCAGCGCCGTGGTAATCGTCCTGGTCGCCGCTACGGCTTACGTGGCCATTCTCGTGCGTCGGAGCATTCAGGGCGGCATTCAAGATTCACTGCAAACGGTTCTCGCTGCGAACGTCAGTGCACTCGAGCTTTGGCTCGACGACCAATGCGATCGTGCACGCGAGCTGTCCTCGGACCCGAGATTCAGCCGTTTTGCGGTCGAGGTCTTCAAGCAATACGAAAACGAACGCAACTCAGAGTCTGATTCGTACCTCTCTTCTCGATCACGTTTGCTGCTTCAAAGAGACTTGCTGGGCTGGGCAATCCTGGATCCATCCGGTCGCGTCCTGCGAAGCAGTATCCCGGGAACAGAACGACTCGACGTCCCGCTCACCAATGAAGTGATCGGCAACTTGGTTTCCGGCGAGGCGGCCATTGTCCTGCCGTTTCGATGGCAGCTGGATGCACGAATCGATCCTGCAACGAATGAAGCGGCGAACGTATCGCATCCGGTAAACGACTCGTTTCCGCCCGCCGTGATGTGTGCGGTTTCTCCGATACGATCCGACCTTCAACTGCTGGGTTCTGTCGCAATTCTGATCGATCCGGCTAGGCAATTCAGTGACATTCTGACCGTCGCCGGCATCGGTAGCAGCGGCGAGACCTATGCGTTTGACAAGGAGGCCAGATTGATTTCGACGAGTCGATTCGAACCCGACCTGATTGCTTGCGGCATGTTGAAGCCGAATCAATCGAGTTTATTGAATGTGCACGTCAGAAACCCCGGCCACGACACTCGAAAGAAAAATGTCGGTCAGTCGCTTCCGCTTTCATGGCCAATGACACTGATGGCGGACGCCGCGACCCGGGGAGGAACGGGCGTCAACGTTGCCGGGTATCAAGATTATCGAGGTGTTTCGGTCGTTGGAGCGTGGACATGGCTGGCCGATCACCAACTCGGAATCACAACGGAACTGGAAGTCGAAGAAGCCTACGCGCCGCTTCGAATTCTTCGAAATGCCTTCTTCACTCTCGTCGCCGCCGTCCTGCTCACCGGAGTCACGCTCATTGCTGTTTCGTGGCTGACTCGGCCAAAGAAGACCGCCGCATCGCGTCTCAAGAACCTCAACCGGCGACTTGGCCAGTACGAGCTTCATCAGCAAATTGGTCGCGGGGGCATGGGGTCAGTTTATCTCGGAACGCACGGTCTTCTTAATCGGAAGGTTGCGATAAAAGTCCTGGGCAACGCCGAAGCAACGGAAAGATCGTTGGCGAGGTTTCAACGTGAAGTGCAATTGTCTGCCAGGTTGATGCATCCAAACACCATCGAAATCTACGATTTCGGGCGTACAGACGACGGAACGTTCTTCTATGTCATGGAATTTGTCGACGGTGTTTCGCTCGAACAACTCGTTGACCATTACGGGCGTCAGCCCGGTGAACGTGTCATCTACCTAATGATGCAGCTCTGCAGTTCAATCGCGGAGGCTCACGATGCGGGGATGGTCCACCGAGACATTAAGCCCGCGAATGTGCTGTTGACATCACGCAGCGGGATTCACGATTTGGTCAAAGTGCTGGACTTCGGTCTGGCAAAGCAACTGGACCATGATTCGCTGCAAATCACGCGAACGGACTCACTCACGGGTACGCCGTTGTTCATGTCTCCAGAATCGATACGTGATGCTTCGTCTTCGGATCGATTGAGCGACATCTATTCCATCGGCGCAGTTGGTTACACGCTCCTCTGTGGACAGCCGCCGTTCGACGGTCCCACAAGTGCCGATGTGTGCGCGCTCAAGCTTCACGGCGAGCCGGAGTGGCCGGAAGAAAAGATCTCTCAAACACTGGCTTACGACCTGCAGTCCGTTTTGATGCGTTGCCTGCGACGCGACCCTTCGTTGCGTCCTGAATCCGTCCATGCGCTCGCTACCGAACTATCCAAGTGCGAGGTGACTGACCATTGGAGTCAGCAGGATGCAGCACTTTGGTGGAGAGAAGTGTTCGACGGTCCCTACGTCAAGGATTTGGACTTTAGCGATGAGGATTCAAAACCTGCGGACGGAACGAAGGGAGACACCGCCGTGCTGGCTCGTAAGGATTCAGATCCGCGAAAAACGGTGGGCGGAGAAGCTCGCAGTGCAAATCAAAGCGTTTGAGTTGGACCTTTGATTAGACTGCTTCGCCGCAGCTGATGCGACATCTCTGCCGCACCTTGCGCCTGGACCATGCTGTGGTGGTGGCCGCTTACGTAGTGGACGTCGACCGAACGAACCCACTTTCCCCAGCCTCGATCCAGACGTGCATCTGCGATGCCCGAGACTTCGTTTGGACGAAAGAGCGTGACCGGAACATCCAAGGTTTCGAGCTGGTAGTTGCGACACAAATCAACGTGGCAGGAAAAAAGCCGTCGCAGGTCCTGCAGAAACTTGTTGATCACAACCTCAGGCGCGCCGTCCTCCAAGACTCCGATTCGCTCGGCGTGCTCGTAGAGGAACGGTAGCTGTTCTTCCGGCGACATGGCCGCGAGCTGCTTGAGAGAGAAATCGAGGCCGTACTCCTGGCCGACCTTCGCGGAATCCGGGTCGCTCTCCTCTGGCACGGTCGAATCGATCAAGATCAATTGATCCACGACCGCCTTTGACTCGCAAATTTGCCGAGCAACTTCGTAGGCGATCACACCGCCGAGCGACCAACCGCCGACGAGGTATGGGCCTTCTGGCTGGCGACTGCGTATCGCATCGACGTATTCACGTGCCATTTCCGCAAGCGAAAGCGGAAGCGGCTCATCTCCATGAAGCCCTCGAGACCTCACGGCAACGAGACTGCGATCCGGGCGGAGCTCCCTTGCCAGTTCTCGATAGCAAATCACGATGCCACCCGGCGGGTGAATCATAAAGACATGGTTTTTTGATGTGTGATCGGGAGCTTCCCTCGAAAAATCCGCCAGGAGCGAATCCATCCTCAATTCCGATCGTCGTTGCCGCGACACGATCAATGATTCGTCACCGAAACGACCCGTAATGGCTTGCGGATGCAGTTCGGCTAGTCTTGCCGAAACGGCCTGGACGTCCCCAAGATCAAACAGCATCGAACTCGGAACTGAAAACCCGAGGTCTTGCGATAGGTCACTGGTTAAGATGGCGGCTTGCAGGGATGTCCCACCGGCTTCGAAGAAGTTTTCGTCGTCACTTAAGTGGTCCACATCCAAGTGTTTCACGAATGCCTCATGAACATACTGCTCCAGCGGTGAGCGATCGACATTGGTTGGGGCATCCTCAATGGCGAACGATGCGAGTTTTGACCGTTGAACTTTTCCGCTAGAGCTAAGCGGCAACCGATCAACGAAAACGACTCTCGAAGGTCGTTTGTAGGTCGGCAGCTTGTCCGCCAAAAATCGCCGTAGCCGTACACTACGATCCTTCGCTTGAATCCCTTCATCAAACTCGACGAACGCGACAAGGGTCTCATTTCGCAGCGCGACAGCACCCCGGGCGACTTCGGGAAACTGCTGCAGGATGGCATCAATCTCATCTAGCTCGATACGGTAGCCATTCACTTTGACTTGATCATCAAGACGACCGAGAAACTCAATCGCGCCGTCCGTTCGAATTCGCCCCCGGTCGCCTGTCAAATAAATCCTTCTCCGTGCGTGCCCATCGTTGAGGGTCACGAAAGCACTCGCTGTCAGGTCGCTTCGATTCTGGTAGCCATCCGCGAGTCCCGCTCCCGCAATCGCAAGCTGTCCGGGAACGCCGTTGGGTACGGGACGATAGAGTTCGTCAACGACGAGCACTTGGACGTTGTCGATGGGATACCCGATCGGAACGGCATACGACGTATCGCAATGCGTTGCATGGATTGCGGTCGCTTCCACGGCTGCTTCGGTGGGCCCGTAGAAGTTCCAAATCGAGCAGCCGAGCGTCTCGCGATACTTTTCGATGAGATCATGGGTGATCGATTCACCGCCGCTCCAGATCTCACGAAGCGAAGTGCATTCTTCGAATCGACGATGCGACGCAACAGCTTTCAGCAAGCTCGGAACCGCCGGAAGCACTGTGATCTGGTCCTCGATGATTTGTTCGACCAGTTGATCGAGATCGAAACCCGATGAATCCTTCCGGTACCAAATCGGCCGGGCGCCTTGTCCGATCGTCGTCAGCACCACTGCCATCGACGCATCGAACTGATGCGAAAGCAGAATCAAGACGCGATCGTTTGAAGAAAGCTGCACCGAACGACGGCGCCAAGCGAGCGTATTGCAGATTGCAGCATGCGATACGCGTACACCTTTTGGCTGGCCAGTTGATCCTGACGTGTAGATGACATACGCAGCGTCCGTTGGCACTGGCCCCGTAGCGTCCAATTCAGAAACGACTCCGACCTGGCTGTCCGCCAGCGAAATCAATGGCTGATCGCATTCGCGGACCCAATTCGGTGGCTGCTCTTCCGCAACGATCTTCCGAAAACCGGTATCCGCCAAAATCGTCTCCAACTTCACCGCCGGTCCATCGGCATCGATCGGAATGGGGATCGCGCCGATCCATTGCAGCCCGAGGATTGCGATCCAAGCGTCCCGCCCACGCGGAAAAATGACCGGTACGAAGTGTCCGCGTTCCACTCCTCTCTCGAGCAATCTGCAAGCAAAGGCTCGCGCGTCAGCCAAGAACTTGCCGTCGACCTTTGCCAGATGACGCGGGATCGTTTCGGCTTGAACCGCGGTCGGTGGCTCCGGCAGTTGGGACAGACTCCACGGAAGTTGGTGAAGTGGCGTTTCCGGACGAGCCAAGGCTTCCGTCACCAGCGATTCAAACTGCTGGATCAAAGTCTCGATCGTTGACGGCACGAACAGGTCGCGGCAGTAGCAAACCATTCCCCGGAGATGTGTCCTCGTAAACTCAAATACAAACTCAAGGTCATAGTGACACGTCGGATGTTCGACGAAGTACGCCTCCTGACGCATTCCGGCGAACTGACGCGATGCCCCTTCGTCTCCCAAGAGAAAACCGGCCCGACCTTGCTCTTCGGTC
>JBCCOI010000158.1:0-13029 GCA_039025515.1 Planctomycetota bacterium | reverse complement strand
GTTGCACCCGCTTTGCGTCACCGGGCAACTCCAGCGCGACCGTGTTGGGCAAGCGGAGAGAGTTCTCGCAGACGAGCTTTGGTGGCGAAGACAATTGTTCAGCCAGTTGCTTCACAAACTCATCCCGTAGTTCCCCAAGTTGGTCATTTGCTTCGCTGCAGTAGCGGTGGGCGAGATCGGCTGCCGTGCCCAACCCGATGCACCCCGGAATGTTTTCGGCGCCGGGCCGCAATCCCATTTCCCGCGGTTCGCCAAACGTGATCGGATCGAGTTTTAGACCGCGGCGAATGTAGATCGCACCGGAACCTTTCGGACCATAGAACTTGTGTCCGCTGATCGCGACCGTGTCGGCTCGGAGCGCACGAACGTCGACGGGTATTTTTCCGAACATCTGCGTTGCATCGCAATGCAAACAGACGCCACGATTGTGACATCGGTCGGCGACTTCACGGACGGGCTGGATCGTCCCGACGATCGCGTTTGCACCCTGCAAGCAAACCAAGCGCGTGTCTTCACGCAGCATTGATTCGACGACGAGTGGATTGACGGTGCCGTCCGAATCGCAAGGAATGGTCTCGATATCCCAGTTCGGGTCTCGAAGACCACGAAGTGGCCCCAAAACCGACTCGTGTTCGAGTTGACTGACCAAGACATGTCCGGGTTCACATGAGCCGAGCAGGCCCAAGATCCCGAGGTTATTCGCTTCGGTTCCTCCGCTCGTGAATACGATCTCGAAGGATTCGCAGCCCGCCATGGATGCGATGGACTCGCGGGCTCGCTCTAGCGCCTCACCGACGGCATGAGCATGGGCGTGTTCTTGGCCCGGCAGCAGATAGTGGGTTGCCCAGTAGGGCTGCATCGATTCCAGCACCGAGGGTGCGAGCGGTGTCGTTCGGTTGAAATCGAGATAGAGCAGCGACACGAAGTTCTCAAACGGACGGGAAACCGAAACGGCGGATTCGTTGGCGGTGGGGACGATTTGGGGAGCCGACGCACCTCTTTCGGCCGTGCGAAAGCTCCACAAAATAGTCAGCTCTTCGAAAAAAAGCAGTGCCGTGCCGCCGAATCACCAGGCGTTCGACTTGCCCGACGTCCCCGATTCGACACAACTGGACGGCACAGTCCACAATCGGCGGGACCTCTCAAGCTCCTCAACGACCCTTCCAAGGGAGGGTGAATTGCATCGTCGGACTTTTGTAGACACCAATGCCGGCGGGGTCTGAAGAGATAATTCCAAGGAAGTTGTGCGGGGTGAGATCAAGATTCACGCGAACTTAGTGATGAATGCATTTGCACTCTGCGTGAGATACGGCGATAATAAAGTTTTGTGTGCGTGGCCTAAATTCCGACTGATTGCAGAGTGCGCAGGGATACAGATCCGATTCGAGGATTACCGGTCTCTTCTTTTCTATTCCGTCCGGAGTGCGAACAAATGAAACGTCAGAATCGGGGTTTTACCCTCGTCGAACTGTTGGTGGTGATCGCGATCATTGGCATCCTGGTTGGATTGCTACTGCCCGCGATCGGAGCCGTCCGAGAAACAATGCGTGCGACGCAGTGCGCGAACAATCTGCGACAGTTGGGAATCGCTGCCCAGAGCTTTCACGCCAATAAAAACCGCCTACCAAATTACACGACCTACTACGGTTTCTTCGCTGGTGGGTTCGATCCAGCGGAAGTTTCGGGGAGTCCCGCCGCGATTGCGCCGCACCTGAAGATCGCCGGTTACGGTGTTCCGCTTCTTCCATTTCTTGACAATCAACCGCTTTACGAGCGTTGGTCGACAAACAAATTCCCGGTGATCTCGTCATCCTTTGGGCTTGGTGGCGGCGCGGCTGGGCTTGGATTTAACACGAATTCAGGCGCCACAGTTGAGGTTTTTCTCTGTCCCAGTAACGTCGTTCGATCGGGTGCTAGCGGATGGAATTCGTACGTCTGCAATACCGGTTCGGTCGACTCGGGCATCGTTACGGGAACTGGATCGTTTCTCACGAATGTGATCGACGAGAATCCAATTCCGCCTGCTGCAGGCCCCATCTTGGAACGATCGGAAAACAAAAACAACGGTGTCTTCAAGTTGGGATACGTCGGTGCACCGACGAACGGTTACTCGGTCGACTCCAACATGACCCTGGAAGATATTCGCGATGGTCAGGCGCAAACGGTCTTGTACAGTGAAAACGTGCAAGCACTTTCGTGGTTTCGCCCCGGGTTCCTCCATGGCGAGGACTTGACGGACTTTACCGGAACCAGCCTCAATTGGATGAATGATTGGGACGATCCCGTCATGACAGGGATTCCTAGATATCGCGCTTTGTTGCGAGCAAAGTTCACGACTGGAATGTCGTGGCACTTTCTGGATGACCAAAACTCGTCACCATTTCCAAATTCGTCGACGTTGCCGGCCGTTAAGATCAATGGCGCCGCGAGTAACGTCGCCTCTGACGCCATCAACGTACTCGACATGAGTTTTGATAATTGCCGGTTTTTGGCACGTCCTTCTTCATTTCATCGAGGGATCGTCCATGCCGTCATGGCTGACGGTGCAACCAAGACGGTTGCTGAGACAATCGAGTACCACGTCTATCAGGCAATGATGACGCCCTACGGGCAGAAAAGTGCAGTTCCAAATCCGGACTTCATACTTACAAATGAGCTTGGAGATTGAGCCTGCCTCGTGCAAATGCGGGCAATTCCTCAGTCGGCCACGCGGCGTTGCCAGGCATCAGCTTGCATGCCTCGTTCGGTCGATTCGCCGACGCCCGGATGTGGTTGCCAACGTGTGCGATTCTCACTGGTGTTGGAAATGCTCTGCCAAGTGAGTGGCGCTGGGCCTAGGCTGGGATTTGCGACCCTCAGGCGGTAACGCGACAACCTGCTCTTCGTCTTGGATGAGGCAGCAGGCGCCGGCACGCCCTGCACGATCGTCTCCTGTCCAAACTTCGAAGCGATGTAATTGCAGACTGCTGGCCCATACCAGCCGATCAGTGGTCCCATCAGGGTCGCAAACAAAAGAAGCGTTCGAACGGTGAATTGCGGCCTATTCTCTTTCATGATCAAGCCTCTGTATGGAAGGTAAATTTGCTGGCATAACACGACTGGTGGATCTAAAAGTAACCCATTCCCGCAGGTTGTAGGTTGCACTTGTTGCTGAAGGACGATTGCTAGACACTTTCGTTTGGTTTGGAAATCACAATCACTGAGAAAAGGATTTCAAATGCACGGCCGCGGCATTTTTCACTGGATCAGCCTGGGATTTTGCGCACTGCTGACCGCAGTTACGCCGTCTTCGGCGTACTCAGGTCTGATCATTTCGGAGGTGATGTTCTCTCCGGGTGTCAATACTACGGATCCCGGCTCCGCATGGGTCGAAATCTACAATGCTGGAAATACTGAAGAACAGCTCGGTGATTACAACCTCATCGTAAATCCCGGTGGTAGCGGCCTCCTTGGCGGAGCTCCGTTAGAGTTCGCGCTCAGTTCCCACCTCCTTGATCGCGGTGAGTTCGTCGTTCTATTCGATCAGAACGCGTCAAACGCAATGGAATTGAGATCGTTCTGGAACATACCAACCAGTGCAGAGACTGTTGGTGTCGGAAGCGGATCATGGTCCGATGGGTTATTGACTCCTGACTTCGCACTGACACGAAAAAGTGACGATTCGTTTGTCACGGGAACGCCGCAATTCACTCAAGGCTTCGGCAACTACTCGTACTTCCTCACCAGCCTGAACGCCGACGGGTCGAATGAAGACAATTGGGAACTTGCGGGTGGGCTCAACGCATCGCCCGGCGATCCCGAAGCGAGTGCTGTCGGCATCGGAACGCCTGGTCGTGGCCCAAGTGTTGTCCCAGAGCCGAGCTCACTCTTGATGATGGGAATGGGGGCGTTCGTATTGTTTCGCCGACGTCGTCCGGTCGCTACTTATCCATCCGATTGCCGCCTCGACCTAAGCTAGGGAACGGCCCATCAAGAGCTGGCGTGTTCAGGTTCGGAGGGGAGGGAGCCTGAAACCAATCAGGCTTCCTTACCTCTATCAATCATCGATCGCACACTCCCTAACCGTTACGACCGCCGATAGACCGCGCCCAGACCTTCGGGATCTTCGCACGAAAACTTTTTCTCAATGGCAGCGTTGAAGGTTCGTCGGCCAAGTTGTGGAACTCATGTGGATCGGTATCGTGGTCGTACAATTCCTCCGAACCGTTCGGATATCGAATGTAGCGATAGTTCTCAAATCGGAGCGAGAATTTTCCTTCTCCATAAGTCGTCATGACGGAGTGTGGCCACGCGATGGATGGAGCTCTGAAAAGGCGAGTGATGTCGCGACCATCGAGTGCTTGTTTGGGCGGCGGCAGCTTGCATAGCGATCGAAGCGTCGGATAGAGATCGAGCAGTCCAACAGTCGCCTCGCACCTCTTGTTCCCGTTGAGGCGGTCGGGAACTCGAATAAACAATGGAACCCGAGCCGACTTCTCCCAGAGCGTCGACTTTCCGTAGTGACTCTTCTCACCGACGTGGTAGCCGTTGTCCGCCGTCACGATCACGTAGGTGTCCTTCGAGAACGCCGTCTTATCCAAAGCGTCGATGACGCGACCGAGATTCCAATCTGCGAAGGACGTGCACGCCAGGTACCCGTGAAAGACTCTTCGCCAGTCTTCCTGATTCTGGTCACCGTGCTTTTTCCAGCGCTCTTTATAAATGTCCGCCAACCTTTGTCCGCCTTCGGGGACATCATCCAGGTCGGATGCGGAGTATCCGGGCGGAGGAAACGGTAAGGTTTCGACGTCGTACTGATCGAAGAATCTGCGTGGTGCCGTCCATGGGTTATGCGGACGCCACAGCCCGTAGACCATCAAGAAAGGCTGATCGGATTGACGGTTGGACAGAAATTCGATCGCTGCGTTCGCACTCTTCACGTCGGGAAAGTCCGTGTCGGGGCCGTCCCATTCTTGCACCGAGAAGAACTTGCCGGAGAGTTGATGTTCGGCATCACCGAATGGACCAAAACCTCCGTTCGCGCTTGCGCGATTGTTCCATTGTTTATCCGTTCGAGAATCGGGAAGCTTGGCGTGGAAGAGTTTGCCCATGCCCCAGGTTTCGTAGCCGCCGCGCTGAAAGAGTTCCGGAAGTGTCTCCGCAGCTAAGAGCTCTTCGGAAGTGCGCCAAGGGTCGGCACCATTGAGGTAGGCCCCGGTGCGATGCGGGTACAGGCCTGAAAAAAGGGCTGCCCTCGATGGTCCGCAAACCGGTGACGCGCAGTAGGCACGAGTGAACTCAATCGACTGTGATTTCAGTCGGGCCAGCGCAGGGGTTTTTGCGTGTACACCGCTCGCTGCGGCGTAATAGTCGTTCTGATCATCGGTGATGATCAACAGCACATTTGGCCGCTTGCTGACCGTCTGCTTTTGTTGCTCTGGTGAAAACGATTCGCTGGTCAGCGTTTCATCATCTCCGAGGACAGAGGCGAGAGTGGAAAGCATGCGTTCACGAATGCGGGCAGACTGATCATTCGTAGCAAGATTCTTGAGCTGACGAGGATCGTTCACCATGTCATAGAGTTCGATGCTTCCGTCACGGTAGCGGTTCAATCGATGGGTCTGGGTCCGCAAGCTATGGTTTCCTTCCATGTACGTCATCAAAAGATGCTCATGGATTGTCGCTTGTGGGTCTTTCATCGCGGGGGTCAGGCTGCGACCGACTTCGCATTGGTCTGCAACGTCCACGCCCGCCAATTCACAGATCGTTGGATAGAGATCATTGAGACTGACGATCTGTCTTCGCGGTCGTCCATCCATACCCGTTTTCGCGCGCGGGTCATGGATGATCAGTTGAACTCGATTGGCTTCCTCCCACAACGCTTGTTTCGCAACATGAAACTTTGATCCCATGTGATAACCATGGTCGCTCCATAGCACTAAAACAGTGTTGTCGTACTTCGGAGAACTCTTATAGCCCTCAAAGAGTCGTCCCAGGCATGCATCGGCGTAGGCGACGCAGGCCAAGTAAGACTGCACCATCGATCGCCAAGCGGCAATCTCCTCTTCGGAATCCCCGAGGGAGCGGGCGTGATCGATGATGACTCGAAACTTGCCGTTGCGAATATCGGTGAATCGCTTCGCACCCTCCGGAAGGTCCTTGAGGTCTTCGTAGATTTCATCCATCGATTCGCGATTTAGCCCCGACATCTTCTCTGTCGGAAACAGGTCAAAAAATCGCTGAGGGGCATGAAACGGCAAATGCGGCCTGAAGAGTCCACAACCCAAAAAGAAAGGTTGATCGTCCGGCAAACTTGTACTCGTTGGACCGACCTTTCCTCTGGCGCCGCCTTTGGAAACGGTTGCCGTGCCCGTCTCAAGAAGACGCGCCGCGAAATCAGCCGCCAACCAATCGCCCGACTGCCGTAGAGAAAGTCGCGATGGCCCAAAGACCATGTTGCCGCCATCCGGAGGCGAGTACTTCCCCGGTTTGCCGCCGTTGCAACCGGTGGCATGATTGATCCACACCGACCAAGAATGACGGGCGTCGGCCCAGTCATCTTTGAGCGGCCCCTTCGCGTTGCCAACCGGCTTGTGAAAGAGCTTCCCCAAGCCGGTCGTGAAATAGCCGTGGCGCTTCAACTGTTGAGGTAGCGTGACGGCATCCTTGAGCGAGTCGTACGTTCGAAAGTGCCGACTGTGCGTGTAGTAGCCGGATCGAAACGGCGCGACGCCGGTCATCAACGAAGTGCGAGACGGACCGCATAAAGCACTCGGGCAGTACGCCCGGACGAATGGCGCGCTTTGCTTTGCGAGCTGATTCAGATTTGGCGTCAGCCGCCGCGTGACTGCGGCGCGAACGTCCGCATCGGGATAAATCGTTTGCAGAAAGTTCCCTGGCTCGTTTGCCGAGTAGCCGGAAAAGTCATTGAGATCATCGACGGCGACAAACAAAAAATTTGGTCGCTCGGAATCGTTGTCCGCAACCGCGTGCTGGAAGACCAGCGAGAGGCCAATGACGGCCGCGCACGAACAGGCGAGGCTTTGTCGGAAACTAGGAGGAAGAAACATCGAGCGGAGAGGGTTTGTGGGGAGAGGTTTCAGGGTTTGACATCCACGCCGACCCGCTTGGCCCACTTCATCCACTGCGCGGCCATGCTCTGTGTGCGTTCGGGCATCTTGGAAGCGAGGTCGACCGATTCCTGGCGGTCCGTCGTGAGATTGAATAGTTGCCACTGCGAAGCGCCTTTCGGTAGCAGCGCCTTGTAATCACCGTTTCTCACAGCCGAATGTCCGGCATGTTCCCAGTACATCCATGGAGCCGCCGCGCGATCTTTGCCCTTCAGTGTGTTCACGAGACTGACGCCTTCCATCGGAAGAATGTCATGTTCGTTGTAGGTATTTGGATACGACGCGCCCGTCACGTCGACAACTGTTGGCATCAGGTCGATCAATTGTGCCGGAACACTGGTGATGGAACCGGCGTCGACGTCGAGACCGGCGGGCCAATGCACGATCAGTGGCGTGGAGATGCCGCCTTCGTGACTGAAGACCTTGAATTTTCGAAACGGCGTGTTGCTCGCGTTGGCCCAGCCCTGGCCATAGCTGATCGCACCGGACTGGTTCGGGTTATTGATGTCCTCAAACTTGCCGCCGCCCAAATCCTTGTAGGGCTCCGCACATCCGCCGTTGTCACTCAAGAAAAAAAGGAGCGTGTTTTCGAGCTTGCCCTGCTTCTCGAGAAGTTCCACGACGCGACCGATGTTTTGGTCCATGCGATCGACCATCGCAGCGTACACGGCCATTCGATAGTCGAGCTGAGTCTTTTGTTTGTCGTTCAGCTTATCCCAAGCTCTCGCGCCTTCATCGCGAACGGGAAGCTCAACATCGGACGCCACGATGCCAAGTTCCTTCTGTCGAGCGAGTCTCTGCTGTCTGAGTCTATCCCAACCGATGTCCCGATATTTGCCGACGTACTTCTTAATGTCTGGTTCACGAGCGTGCAGCGGCCAGTGCGGCGCGGTGTAGGCGAGGTAAAGGAAGAACGGTGCGTCGTCTTTCTGTTCTTCAACAAACTTGATTGCGTAATCGGTGAAAGCGTCAGTCGTGTAGTAGTCCGGATCCGTCGGCGGATCGAGTGGCGTGTTCTCCAGCGTGATTCCGCGCTGTCCCCGCGGCTTGAAGAAGCTGGTCGCGCCGGCGATCGCACCGTAGAAATGATCAAAGCCACGTTGTCGTGGCCACTTCTCCTTGCCGTGGTAACCCAAGTGCCATTTGCCAGCCATGTACGTGTGATAGCCGGACTGTTTCAACACTTCAGCCAGCGTGACGCATTGCTTGTTGAGGAAACCCTGGTAGGCGGGGCGGTCGTCCTTGCGGGGCCCGCGTGGCGTTTCGGTCATCTGACCGATCCCCGTTTGGTGCTGATGCAGGCCGGTCAGGAGTGCGGCTCTCGTCGGGCAACATCTGGCCGTGTTGTAGAACTGCGTGAACCTTAAGCCACCCGCGGCAAGCCGGTCGATGTTCGGGGTTTCGATCTCGCCGCCGAAGCAGCCGATGTCCGAGTACCCCATGTCGTCGGCCATGATCAGCACGACGTTGGGGCGATCTTCCGCGATAGCGTTAAAGCTGAGGAAACAGAACGCGAATGCAATGGCAACTGGCAGTCGAAGCATGTTGACGATGTCTTTCTGGCGGGCGGGTGTGGTGAGCGAAGGAGTTGGAAGCCCAACTGTTGATGCATCACGAAGTGATGTCTGGCCGACTATTGTTTGCCGGATTGCTTCTTCCCAGACTGTTTCTTCTTTTTCTTCGTTGCGGCTGCTTGTCTGGCTCGTCCCTGTCGCTGGAGAGCATTCAGCTCGGTGTCTTGGCCTAAGTCGCCACATCGAAGCATCCAATCGTCGAGCTGACGACGAAGCTCGACCATGACTTCGGCGTACTCGGGTTGTGTCGCCAAGTTGGTTTCCTCCAGCGGATCCGCAAGCATATCGTAGAGTTCGATTTCGGGACGAGATTGATAACGGGCAACCAGTTGTTTCGCGCGTTCGTTTCCTGCGTTCGCTTCCTTTACCCAGCTTTGAAACTCAGGAGACTTAATACACGCGTTCTTGAACTCAACCTGCGGTGTGAAATTCCAGATGTACTTGAATCGATCCGAACGGACGGAGCGAATGCCGTAGTAATCCGACCCGTTGTTGATGCCCCGGGTCGTCATTTCGCCAAAGACGTACTCCTTGTGCGTTTGCTTTCCCGAGAAGACCGGCAGCAAGCTCTTTCCGTCAAGGATTTCGCCGTTGGGTGCTCCGCCGGCGACTTCGATAAAGGTCGGCAGGAAGTCGACGTATTCGATCATGGCCGGGTTAACGCTGCCAGCTTTGATCTTCGCAGGCCAGCGGGCGATACAAGCAGACTGAAGTCCGTTGTCGTAGCACGTCCACTTCGCGAACGGAAACGAGTTGCCTTGTTCACTGACGACGACAACCAGTGTGTCATCGGACAGCTCATGTTTCTCGAGCAACTCGAGTGCTTCGCCGACTTGCGAATCGTAGTACGTGACTTCTGCGAGATAACGTGAGAAGCCCTCGCGAGTCTCGGGCGTATCGACAAAGTAGCTGGGAAGTTTGAGCTCTTGCGGCGGATAGCGTGACGCATCGCCTTTGTTCCAAGGCGTGTGAGGCTCGTTGGAGCAGAGCAGCAAGCAAAAAGGCTGCTTCGCCGATTTGCAATCACCGATGAAAGTATCAACTGCGGCAAAATCTGGGTTTTTGTTTTTCCCCAAAGACTCCCAATCGAAGACGGACTTCGGCGAGACGTGCGTCTTTCCGCTTTGAGCGACTCGGTAGCCGAGCGGACGAAGGTACTGGACGACGCTCTTTGTTTTCGCATCGACGAAGGTGTGATTGGGATAAGCACCACTCTTCACCGGATATTGGCCGGTGTAAATGTTATGCCGGGTCGGCGAACACATCGGCGCGGCCTGGAAGCACCTGGTGAACTTCATGCCCTCTGCGGCGAGCTTGTCGATGTGGGGCGTGTACGCTTGACCGCCGTAACAGCCGATGTCGCGAAACGTGCAGTCATCCGCGATGACAAACACGATGTTTGGATGGTCATCGGCTGACGAGATACCAGCCGACGAGACACCGGTCGCAAGGACCAAGGAGAATACGATTGACCAATGCCGCATAGCGGCGGTGGATAGCGGGTTCATGGAGGAGATCCGGTGGGAGACGTCCGGCCGGGCAGGGAAGTTGCCACCGCCGGAATCGCTGAGGGAGCAATTACTTTAACAGCAATGAATCGCCGCCGCGTCCCGGTGCGCACTGATCACAAGACGCTGAGAACAGATCGCAACTCTTGTTGCGTATGTAACGACGCCTTCAACTCTGAGTCCTCACCAGCGAACGCGAAGGACCAATGGCGACGAACCCCGAAAGTTGGCATTCACCCATGAAAGTCCGAATGGAGGGCGATCCTTGCTGCCGTCTTGAAAGTCAAACATCCGCGTGACGTAATTCGTGCACATCCGCGGCGATCGTGTAGGCCGTCGCACTGCCGTGTCATAGCTGGTCGGGACGATCAGTCTTCTTGGCCAATTCACCCTTTACGCCATCATGGAAGAACGTTTCTCATTCAACTGAAGCTGAAAATGAAATCCATTTCCGTACAATTTGAAAGAAATCGTTCAATATTGGCGTAGGACCCTTGGAATGAATTGTCCGATGTGTTGTCTCGCTCGACACGCCAACAGATATTCGCGCGAGACCTTTTTTGATGGGTAGGAACTGCCGTGAGAGTTTTTCAAATCATTGCGTTGATGTTCGTTTCGATGCAATCCCCGAATAGTGAAGAAAAGTGTGATTTGCCAGCCGTTCGGAATCAACTTGCAGAGCGGGTCAAGGTGGACCAAGAGATCAGACGCAAGCTGATCGAAGCGTCCCGCCCCAAGAAGAATGGGGCGATGAATGTCCCGACTGACCTGATCACCAAGATGGCAGAAACCGATAAGTCAAACACAACTTGGCTTAAAGCTTTAATCAAGCAGCATGGGTGGCTTGGGCGATCGTTGGTTGGTGAGGATGGCGCTCATGATGCGTGGTTGCTCGTACAGCATGCCGATCTGGATCCCGCGTTTCAAAAAGAGTGTTTGCGATTGATGACTGCGATGCCAAAGGGTGAAGTCGCCGCAGTTGATATTGCTTACCTCACCGATCGAACTCTGGTGGCGGACGGGAAGCTTCAGCGATACGGCACGCAGTGCTCGGGGATCAACGGCAAAACAGTCGTCAATCCAGTCGAGGACCCTGTCAACCTCAACAAGCGCAGGAATGAACTGGGGCTCGGAACGATCGAAGAGTATCTTGAGACCATTCAATCGGCGTATTCAAAAGAGAAGTTAGGGAACGACGATGGTTCGAATCGGTAGACCTTTACGTCAGTCACTCAAGGGATTTTGCTGTGACCAAAGTGGTTTCGAACGAGGCGCCGAGTCCCGAGGTCCGGAGATTCGTCGCCTCATCCACTTCTTAAACACTGGCCGTTGCTGAGCACGTTGTCGGCTTGTCTGTCGGCGGTAGTCCGGTATGGGCGGCTGCGGTAAATTCTTGGTCCGATTTTTGATCCATAACTTCGACTGGAATGAAGCAAGATGAGTGAGCAGTTTCGACCGGGGACCAAGGCTTTGCATGCCGGGCAGGCTCCAGATCCGGCGACCAACAGCCGCGCCGTACCGATCTATGCCACGACCAGCTATACGTTCAATGACACTGACCATGCCGCAGCCCTGTTCGGCTTGGCGGAGTTTGGAAACATCTACAGCCGACTGATGAACCCGACGGTCGATGTTCTGGAAAAACGGTTGGCGGCACTCGATGGAGGCGTCACCGGGCTTTGCTTTGCGTCCGGTCAGGCCGCCATTACCGCCGCCGTTTTGACGATCGCGCACAGCGGACAGAATATCGTCAGCAGCACATCGCTTTACGGCGGGACGTGGACGCTGTTCACGCAAACGCTCAAGAATCTCGGCATCGAAGTACGCTTCTTTGATCCCGATCATCCGGAGCAGATTCACGAGTTGGTCGATGAGAATACTCGGCTTGTCTACATGGAATCGATCGGTAATCCGAAAAACGACGTGCCGGATTTCAAAGCCATCGCTGACGCCGCGCACTCGGCTCCTCATGGAGCCCTACCGGTGCTTTGCGATAATACGGTCATGACGCCGCTCTTGCTGAGGCCGATCGATCATGGGATCGACATCGTGATCTACAGCACGACGAAGTTCATTGGAGGGCACGGCATCCACATCGGTGGTGCGATCGTCGACAGTGGTAACTTCAAATGGGCCGATCAACCTGAAAAGTGGCCGGAGTTCTGCGGACCGTCACCGTCTTACCACGGCGCCGTCTTTGAAGAGCATCTTCGTCCGATGGGCAACATCGCGTATTTGCTTCACATCCGGACGCACTGGCTGCGGGACACCGGCGCGGCGATGAGCCCGTTTGCTGCGTTCTTGTTTTTACAGGGTCTTGAGACGTTGCACTTGCGCATGCCACGTCATTGTGAGAATGCATCGAAGGTTGCGCAGTTCTTGGATTCAAGTGATGCGGTCGAGTGGGTCAATTATCCCGGGCTTGTTTCGCACAAAGACTACGATCGTGCCCAGCAGTATCTTCCCGACGGACAGGGCGCGATCATGGGCTTCGGAATCAAGGGCGGCATGGAAGCCGGAAAGCGATTCATTAACGCGTGCAAGCTTTGTTCGCATTTAGCAAATATCGGCGACGCCAAGACGCTGGTCATCCACCCGGCAAGCACAACGCATCAGCAGCTCTCCGAAGCCGAGCAACAACGCACCGGCGTCGTTCCGGAGTACATACGTCTCTCCGTCGGAATCGAAGACGTCGATGACATCATCGAAGACCTGCAGCAAGCACTCGCGGTGGCGACCAAGGACCTCTCGCCGGCTGGTGTTTAGTCGGTCAGATGATCACGGGATGCGTGAGCCGATGAGCGATAGCTCCGGTTCTGTGAAACTGATTGTTTTCAG
>JBCCOI010000157.1:0-13115 GCA_039025515.1 Planctomycetota bacterium | reverse complement strand
GAGCTTTTGAGTAAGCCGGGATCAGGTTCAAACTGCCAATAGGCGATCACTCCTTCTGCTCGGTCTTCTCCGGAGAACAGCAGTTCCTCAAGTTCCAGCGAGCGACTTGAAACACGAACGTCATCGATCAGACCGTCAAATCGAGATTCCGTTTGCCCGTCCGTCGCGCCGAGTCGCAACGGAAACTCGCTTTGGTAGTTACAGACCATTTCATGATCCAACTTTGCGGTCAGCAGGGGTTCGTCATCGTTTGAAATGTCCTTCAGGTAGAACATGACCTGTCCTGCTTCGTCGTGCGTCGCATGTCGGAAGGAAACGGCTGCATAGTACGGCTTATCAAGATCGACATGATGGTCCGAAAACAGCGCGGCCTCACCTCGCCGTCCGTCCGTCGTTTCTCCAAACAGTTGCAAGACGAGCGTTTGAGGTTTTCGACGTGAACCTCTCCCGGTCACACCAAACTTCCATCCTTGCCGTCGATCCTTGGAGGAGGTTTTCGAAAGAATCGTGCGGACCGTACCCGATTTTGCGACCGAACGGATTTGGAAGAACGCTTCTATCGTGAAGTCCCGGTTGTCCAAGCTTGCTCCATGAGGAATCGATAGTGTCGGCTTGCTGTCGTCCAAAAATGCAAGGGCTCGTCCGTCACGGTTCGGAAGCCCCGCGGTCGCGATGGAATCGAACCGTGAACCATCGCTCTTCGCGCCCAACAGCTTTGCCTGATTTGACAGAAACTGGCGAGACTCGTTCAGTTCTTCCGCATCAATCTCACGTCCGTACACACGTTTCCAAACGGCCTCGATTCTGTCATCGGTCGGAGCCTTCTTCTCAAAAGCAACATCTGTTAACGCCTTCGCAAAGTCCAGAACATGATCACTGTTGAATAGCAAAAGCGATTGAAGGGGTGTCGTTGTCGTGTTTCTGCCAGATGTGCTTGCGAACCGTCGCGGTAAGTCAAAGGCTTGGAGTAGAGGATCCGCCGAATTCCGGTTAACCCTCAAGTAGATCGACCGGCGTCGTTCATCCGCGTGCGTGCTTGGACCTCCCGCGATCGGCTTCAACTGTCCGGTGACACTCAGCAAGCAATCTCGAATCTGCTCGGCGGTCAAACGCTGTGGCGTCCTTCGCCAATACAAACTGTTCTGCGGGTCGATGGCCTGATGGCTTTCAAAGTCGGCGTGCCGAGTGCTTCGGGCATATGCCTGGGAATGGAGAATCAATCGATGGATCGATTTAAGACTCCAGCCGTTGCTGATCAGACGGCTCGCCAGCCAGTCCAACAATTCCGGGTGTGATGGAGGTCCACCAAGAATACCAAAATCACTCGGGTTCTCCGCGAGCCCTCGGCCGAAATACTGTTGCCAAATACGATTGACGATGACCCTGGCGACAAGCGGGTTGTCCGAACGCGTCATCCATCGAGCCAACGCGGCGCGTCGCCCCGTTGTGACGCCCACTTCGGCCGAAGCTCGCTCGGATAGTGGACGCTCTCTTACCTCGACGGGATCTTCCACCGACGTGTTGATCACAACATAGTTTTCAGGTCTAGTGCGCATCGATTCGAGTTCGATCGGGTCACCACCCAAGATCGTCGGGGATGCCGGACGCACGACCTCGCGTCTACCCTTAGGGATACGAGTCGGGGATGAGACGGATGCAATATCGGTGACGGTCATTGCCGTGGGAACTGGAGCTGGCTTTAATGAATCAAAGCGGGCCAATTCACGGCGGAGCGCGACAAGTTTTTCCTTGTCGTCACCGTCGATGTTGCGGTCCAAACGATCGTATTCCGCATTGACTTGTCGATAAATGAGATACGCCAACTGCTCCTGATGAGGCGTCCGTTCCTGCGTGGACATCCTTGCCACTTCACGAAGATCGTCGGGAAATCGGCCGATGGCGATGTCTCGGTATTTCTCTTTGTAGGGTCGCAAGACGTCATCGATGCGATCGCGAATCTCACGAGTCTGCGTGTTCCAATTCTCCCACTGATCAGCGTACGCATCACTTCGATTTGCTAGAGGCGTTGCCGTCGGAATGATGGGCTCAAAAAAGGCTCGCAACGCGAAGTAGTCTTTTTGCAACAGCGGATCAAACTTATGGTTGTGGCACTTCGCGCACTGGAGACCCAAACCCAAGAATGCGTCCGCCGTCGTGTCCGTGATGTCTTCGACGATTGTCTTCCACTGAGTACGTGCGTCGCGGATGTTCCACTCATACACCCAATGCCGGAGAAAGCCCAAGCCGATCTGTGCGTCAAGATCCTCCGGGAAGAGCTCGTCAGCCGCCAATTGCTCTTGCAGAAATCGGTCGTAAGGCTTGTCTTCGTTGAACGAACGAATGACGTAGTCTCGATAGCGCCAAGCGTCTGGTCGATATTCATCGGCACGGTAGCCATCGCTTTCCGCATATCGAACGAGGTCCAACCAGAACCGCGCCATGTGTTCCCCGAACCTTGAATCCTCGAGCACTCGGTCGACCAAGACGGAATAGCTTTCCGATGCCGTATTGCTCGCGAACGCATCGACTTCTTGTGGGCTGGGAGGGACTCCCACGGTGTCGAGATAAAGCCGCCTGATGAGCTGGCCGTCTGCCATGCGAGGTCCAGGAACGAGTCCGGCCTCGAGCATCTTCACGTTGAGGAATGCATCAATCTCGTTCGACTGGGCGTCAGAGGGCGGACTCGGTATGGCCGGCTCTTGGATCGGTTGGATCGCCCACCAACTTCGGTCAGATTCGTCGAAGAGCTCTCGCTTTCTCACGGGCCGATTCGGGTCTTGGCCGGGCCAGGGCACGCCCATTTCAACCCATCGCACCAAGACGTCGATCTGCTCATCCGAGAGTTGCTCCCCCGGCGGCATCTCGTACCCTTCATACCGAACCGCCTCGATCAGGATGCTCTCATCTGGCCTTCCGGGAACCACGACCGGTCCAGAATCCCCACCGGACATTAAGTGATCGAATCGATCTAACCGCAGGCTACCGCTTTGATCGTCCTCACCATGGCATTGGAAACAGTGAGCAGAAAGTAGCGGGCGGACACGGTTTTCAAAGAATTCGAGTTGAGTCCGCGTGATCTCATTGCCGTGCATCGGTTGCACGCAGGCCGTCGGTGATACGCCGCAGATCACTACGGCGATGAGCGAACACGCAATCAGGTTCGAAGAGACACCGTACGTTCGACTAGCCCGGCGGTCAGCGTTGAGCACTCGGTTCGATCGGATGGGCGCATGCACTCGGAAATTTCCGGAGGTTCAAAACGGACGGCGTAACAAACCTCCGTATTGTATCACCGCGCGCCGCGGCCAACCGCTAATTTGTCGATCCCATCCATTCTGCATGAGAGTCATCATCGTTCTTTGCCGACTCCGCAATATTTGCGATGCTGCTTGCGATGTCCGCGGTGGCTCGAACGACATCGTCAAGACTGCGAGTGATGTCGCCCGAAACAGCCGACTGTTCCTCGACGGCTCCGGCGATGGAAGTTTGATTTGCGTCAATGTTGTTGATGATTTCACTCACGGCGGAGACTTCGCCCTGCGCGAGCGAAATCGCTTCGCCGATCTCTTGCAAGTGCGATACGATCCCGTCGGCGGAGGCACTGGATTCTTTGGCAAGCTCCTTTACCTCGTTCGCGACGACCGCAAATCCCTTGCCCGCGTTTCCGGCCCGAGCCGCTTCGATCGTGGCGTTCAGAGCCAGCAGATTTGTTTGCTCGGCGATCGAGGTAATCTGATGAATAATCGAGTCGATTTCCTTCGTGCCTTTCGTGAGCGTTTCGATCGTCTGGATGACCCTGTCTGTGGCTTGGACTGCGGACCGAGTATCGAGTGATGCGTTGCTGGCGTTTTCAGCAATTTCTTTAATACTTAGCTCGTATTGCGACACGGAACCATGCAGGACTTCGGTATTTTCCTTGAGGTTCTCACCACCAATGCGAGCCGACTCAACACCTGCTGTGACGTGCCGGAGCAACTCTTGAGTGCGTGTGGTCTGCGCTTCGATGTCTGCCGTCCGCGACGACACCAAGTCCTCCATGCCGATGACATGATCGAAGTAATTTCTGGCAATAAAGCACCCTGCGGTGGCTTCCGCGACGACGAAGATCGCATGAACAACAATCACACCAAACGATGCCTCGTAGTTCAGCAGGCTCGTTGGCAACCAAAGCCAAAGTGCGATGTGGTGCACCGCGGCTGTCGCAGCCGCTGCAACAACGACCATTGGATTCGCAAAGACAGCTAAGAGTGCGATGGCAACAAAGAAATAGAAGTGCATTTCCGTCTGCATCGGGCCTTGTCCGAAATGAACCAGCAATGCACCAAGCAGCATCGATGTAACGCCGATCACAATCGATACGCTGCGGCGAGACTCGCAGAGCTTTGACGCCACCCATGGCCCGGCGGCTACGAAACTCGTGAAGAGGGATGCAAACAGCACGCCCGTCTCGTTGAACCACGCAATGCCCGCGATCAGCGGAAGATGCAAGGCGATCACGACCAACGCGACCGCGTTCACTTGTCCAAGGTAATGACGCTCGAAGTCGGAGATGCGTTTCGGCAGGCACAAATATTTCATTTGACGTCAGGATCGCTGGAGTATTTCAATCGCATAGGATCAAGAGTGTTTTGCAGACTTCTTGAGACAGCACAGCCGAAGACGGGAAGAGCTTCCGGACGCTCACCCTTCATGATCGATTCAATGACCTGTTGATCCTCCATGAACGGTCCCTGCTTTCTCTGCGTGTAGCCTCCGCAGTAGAGAATCGTGCCGACGTGATCGACAATGACCAGAAGTGGCGCGGACTGCAATCCGTACTGCACTTCTAACTGTTCACGCGAGACTTTTTCCACCTCGAAACCACGTGACTGGGCTTCGGGTTGTCTCGGGTCTTTCTTGCCCACAAAGACGATGCGCTCACGAATTCCTTGAGTCGGTGATCGAAGAAGAAGTTGATCGAGCGTCCGACGTGAACATGGGCAGTCGCCGTAGAGCACGTGGAGCACTAACGCCGGATCGGACGCATTTTTCCCCGCATCAAGGATATCTGCTCCGAGTCTCTCTGCATCGAGACCCGAAAGTACTTCTCCAGACTTCGGCGCCGGTAATGTAATGACATGACCGACCATCAAGCTCGAGGTCGCTGCCATCGCAACGCCAAACCAGATGATGAACAGCCCTGCCTTCACGGTTTCCGCCTTTGGCCGATTGTCGAAATCTCACACGTCACAAGTCTTCTCAAGATACGTGTGAAAACGTAGACCAGCATTAATCGCGAATCGCAGGAGTGAGGGAACTCCCGAAGCAGAATTGATGACGGTCGGAGCTATCCCAAGTCTCCGAGCTGCTGACGAAGTCTTCGCAGAATTCGACTTCTTACTTTTCGAACGGTTGCTGGAGTCACTTCAAACTCCTGGGCAACCTGAGCCGTGGCAATTCCATCGATGATGGAACGGTCAAAAATGCACCAAGTCCGCGCCGCGAACTCATCCCGAATCTGATCCAATGCGCGGCGTGTTAATTGTTTCAGCTCGAGTTCGTCAGTCGGTTCGTCTTCGAACAACATGTCGTCTGCTGAAACGCTCAGATCAATAGTGTTTTGGATTCGTGCTGCGGCACTGCTGCCTCCCTTAGCAGCTTCACGTCGCGCGGAGGTTCGCATTTGGTCGCGAATCTTGTTGAGCGTCATCGTCCAAAGCCAGCTCCGAAACGATCCGCTCTTTCCATTTGCTTCGAACCGATTGAGTGAATTCGAGAGGGCCACGAATACTTCTTGCAGGCAGTCCTCCGATTCGTGAAGCCCTAGGCCACGTTGCCGGATCCAATGGCTCACCAATGGGGCGTAGAGTGCCACCAGTTCGTTCCAAGCCCTCGAGTTCCGAGAGCGCGCACGACTCAGCAGACTATCACGCGTCATCGAAGAGTCTTCTGTCACCACTGTCACGCCCGGTTCGTTAAAGGAGTTATCATTTCAACAACTTGGAGACTCCCATGATATTGCGACAACACCTCTCAGCTGAACAACTGCGAGATTATTTGCAAGGTTGGGTCGACGAACAGACATGTGAATTGATCGAACAGCACCTCGCGGAGTGCCCCGAGTGCGAGGAAACGCTGGTGGCGATGGAACAAGATCCCGACACGCTCGTCCGGCATCTTCGGGACTTGCCCGAACGACGGAGCAGCATCGAATGCATTTCATCATTGCCGTACCGGATCGGCTCCTACGAGTTGCTTTCCAAAGTGGGGCAGGGTGGTATGGGATCGGTTTACGAAGCCCGGCACGTGGAACTGCAAAAACGATTTGCGGTGAAGATTCTTCGCTCCGCAGGAAACCTGAGTGGTTTCGAGCAAAGATTTCAACGCGAAATCCTGGCAGCGGGAAAATTGGATCACCCCGCGATCATCGCTGCGACCGATGCCGGTACAGCGGACCAGACCTCATTTTTGGTCATGGAGTTTGTCGACGGACCAGATATCAGCCGAGTCGCGAGGCATGTCGGCAGGTTTGAGCTTGCCGATGCCTGCGAAATCATTCGAGCGGTGTCCGAAGGAATCGCTTACGCACACGCCGAAGGCGTCGTCCATCGGGACATCAAGCCTTCCAACATCATGTTGCGACCGAACGGAGATGTGAAAATCTTGGATTTCGGACTCGCTCAACTCTCACGGTGGGATGAGTCATCGATGGAGTTGACAACCGTCGGCCAATTGATGGGGACGCTCGACTACATGGCGCCCGAGCAGGCCGAACATCCTGCGTCGGTCGACTATCGCGCGGATCTCTACGCGTTGGGTGCCACGTTGTTTCGATTGCTTTGTGGCCGTCCACCACTTACCGTCACTCCACAGATGTCGCCGCTCGCGAAGCTACGGATGTTGGCCAATCACTCACCGACGAACGCGAGTACGTTGCGACCGGAACTTCCGTCGGAAGTCTCCGATCTGATCGCGCGGCTTCTGTCCACCGACCCTAACCAGCGACCGGCGAGTGCGCTCCATGTGGCCGAAGCGATCTCTCCATTCTGCGAAGGACACCAACTGGCCAAGTTGGCGATCCTTCCGATCCCGCCAAACGCCGATTCACCGCGTGCAAGTCAGACGCTCTCATTCCGCGCCTCTTCGAAGACTAAACCTGCAGAGAAAAAGTCTGGCAGAACAAAGTGGTTCGCGTTGGCGGCCGCTTCGGCTTTTTTGCTTGCGGCGATCGCATTTTCTTTGCAATGGGGCAAGGGGCAACTGGTGATCGAATCAGAAGCCGCCGTCACGTTGCAGATTCGCAAAGACGGTGAGGTTTATGATCGTGTCGAAGTGCGACCCGGGAAGACTCAGACTCGGTTGTATGCGGGGCAATATGAAATCACGATCGATGATGCGAGTGATTCATTCTCATTAGATCGAGGGACCATTCAGCTTGAACGAGGCGGAGTCGCAATTGCTCGGATCACCGAGAAAACAGTTCCGCCAAGAACGGAATTAGAAAGTCGACCGATGGATTCTCAGGCGGCAATCGTCACGCTACCGCGATCCGTCGACAAAATCCAGCCTGGTGAGCGATTGCGGCTGAAATGCTACGCAGATTCGACGATCGATCAAACGCTCCAAGTCATGGGAGATTACACGATCAAAGTAGCGATCGTGGGAATTGTTTCCGCCAAGGACCTCACGCTGATCGAGCTGGAGCAAAAACTTAACGAGCAGTATCGGGAACACTATAACAACCCGATGGTCGAGATCTTTCGCGAAATCCCGCCTTCCAATTTGATTCCCGCTGGACCTAACAATCGATCGAATCTCGCCTCGAGCAAGGCGATGGATGATAAACGGGTTGTCTTGCGGAGAAAGCTCGATCTTTTGCGTTCACAGTACAGTTCCGAGCATCCCATTAGGCGGCGGGTGGAAGAAGAACTTCGGACTCTGGATGCGGAGGCATCGCGTTTGGCAACAACGCCGACCTATGAGGGACGGACGCTAGACGACTGGCTCGCTTTGCTCGAAAGGGAGCGGTCCTCGTCGCAAGTTGAAATTTGCATGGAAGCGATTTCCGCACTTGCTGGAAGGGGAGATTCACAACGCGTCACCGCCAACTTGCTGAGACGCATCGAGTGGCTGGCCGTGAATGCCGAGGAAACGATTCCTTCAGTCTTCAACCAGCTGAAAAGTATTCACCCGACAAACGAGTATTTGCGTCTGCTGCATGAGGTATT
The DNA here is from genome assembly GCA_039025515.1 of Planctomycetota bacterium. Lineage (GTDB taxonomy): Bacteria > Planctomycetota > Planctomycetia > Pirellulales > Pirellulaceae > Stieleria. The sequence goes on along the minus strand of JBCCOI010000157.1, from coordinate 4,908 downwards.
CGCTGAAGGCTCGGACAAAGTCCGCGAATTGGTTTTGTCGTTCGTTTTGGTACAGGTCGAAGTCGGTGAGATCGTCGAGTCTTCGATGTATCCAACTTGGAGAAAGACGTTGCTCGACGAAGTCATCGCATCAGAAAATCCGGTCGGAGACCCCTTGGCTTTTGCCGGCGGATGGATTTTCTTGAACTGGTACGACTACCTTCGCGATCATCCTCCTACATCGACTCAGGACGGCCCCCGCAGCAGGCGAGACAGATCTCGTCGAGATGGACTGATCGAGCAGGATTGGAGTTCTACGCTTCAACGGCAGTTACTGGAGCCTGTTGTTGAATCGAAGCAAATGACACTTCACTTTTGGGATTCCGCGCTCGTTCAAAACCGTCCAAGGCTTTATGCATTAGTTGTCGACGGGGTCGAGAAAACGCTTACAAGTGCTACGAGTGACGAATCGGACATCATCGAAGCATTTGGGCTCTTCGCTCACGCGTCTCGGTTTGGGATTCCTTCGTTCGATGACCGTGAAAAAGTCCTCGCGAAGTTGATGGAACGAATTCGACGCCGAATGACCGATACTGGCGTCGAATATCAGTTCGTCGACTCACCCTTCGGATTTGGTCAGTACTGTCGCCAGCCATTCGCACGGGCACAATGGATTGAAGTCAAGCGTTCTAATGATGCGAAGCATGCTGGCCAAATGCTCGAATTTGTTGCGGCAACTCTCGACTTTTTTGCCTTCATTGGTGCAAATGCCGCAATTGCCCCGTTGCTGTCGGATCTGGAAGAGCGGACGCTTCCGGGTGCGGAGGAAGTATCCAAATTCTTGTCGAGCCGACGTGGACGTGGAAGGCCGGAAATTCTGTGGCCCTCGCTCGCTATCCAGTCGCCAATCTTGCTTCCGGAGAATTGGAAGTCCTCCTACTGGATGGACGCGTTCATTCACGAACGCGTCCTGTTCATGATCAAGGATACACAGAACTAATGGGCCTACGTTGAAGGCTAAAATCCTCATCGACCGGATCACTTGCTTTCTATGACCACGGACGAGTTACTCGTCGGACGTCGCTTCGGCTTCGACATCATCGTTCATCAAATTCTCGTGCATCCAGTACTTCAGCAACGGTGCCATGAGAATGCAGACGCCTCCGCAACCCATCGCGGTAATAGCGATGGAGCCGAAAACGTCGCCGTAGACGTTTACGGTGTTGATCGGCGCGGGCAAATCTGCGCCGCCACCGCCGTGACCTCCGACGCTGGTGAATTGCGAGATGATGGCTGCCAGATACTGGCTGAAGGCGGTGGCCAGGAACCAACTGCCCATCAACGTGCTCACCAAGACCTTTGGGCTTAGCTTGGTCATCGTCGATAAACCCACCGGAGAGAGACACAGTTCGCCGGTGGTTTGAAGCAAGATCCCGATCGTCAGCCAAGAGATGCCGACCATCCCCACATCGGTGCAATTCTGCGCACCAAGCCAGAATGCACCGAAACCGAGACCCAACTGAATCAATCCCAATCCGAACTTAATCGGCGCGCTCGGATCCAAGCCCTTCGCCCGCAACTGAGCCCAAAGCCAATTGAAAACCAATGCGAAAATCAAAATGAAAATTGCGTTGAAGGATTGGAAAATCGAAGCCGGCAATTCGTCGAGACGAGTCGCCGTTCCCATGCCGACGTTGGATTCGGAGACCTGCCAATTCAGTTTGATCGCGTCGAACTCCATTCCCTTTTCGTCGGCGTATTTACCGACTTCTTTTTCAATCTTCCTCAGCTTGTCCAGGTCGGAATTTGTAAACGCATCCCCCTCCGTGTTGAAGACATAACCAAGTTGAGCCTGCGTCGGTTCCAACTCGATCACTTCACCCACTTGATCCTGAGTGATTGCCGACGTCTCTCCCACGCGATCGATGTTTCGGTCCGTGAAGTTATTGACGCTCGAGCCTGCCTGCTCAAAGAAGGCGAAGAAAAGCATCTGAAAGAAGATCAAGACGAGTGCTGCCAACATTCGGTCGCGCGGGATCTTCTCGAGCTTGAATGTTTCGATGATCAAGTACCCGAAGGCCAACACACCCAAGACGGTGAGCACCAAGCCTGCCGGCTTACTGACTTCTTCCAGGAAGATACCGGCAATTGTTCCGGCGAAACTCGCCCGCGAATTCGAAAGAGACTCCGTGGCAGCGGCAACAGAATCAATGCTTGTCGAACCGGCGTCTTCCGAGTCACCGGATTCAGAATCGCTGGACGCAGTTTCAGAGGTTTCAGACTCAAACGACCCCTCGAATTCGCTCGCCAGCTTGCGAAGGAGATCGTCGACGGCTTCGTCACTCAGCCCAAGAGAGTCAAACGAGCCGTCCTGAAGGTCATCGACACCGAGTGTTTCCTTGACGAACTCTTCGACTTTTTCGCCGTCGACTTCGCCTTTTACGGCGGCGATCGTTTCTTTAGGGATCAGTTGATAGGGCTCGCCACGAAGTTTGGGTTCAATTTCGATACCGGCTTCACGGACGATGTCCAGCGTCGATTGATCGACGTTCATTTTGGAAAGGAACTCGATACGCTCGTCGAGTAACTGCTGTTTCGTTTTGAGCTCCGCGTCCTTGGGCGGACTCGTGAACGGCGAGAAGCCGGAGACGAGCACTGCAAAGATCGGAACTGCGATCGCCGTGCCGATGTAGATTTTTGCATCGTAACGAGCATCCATGCCTTCGGGACGTCCGCCCGCCCATTCGGGAAGACCACCTCGAGAGAGCGCTATCCATGCAACGACTGCGGCAATCATCAAGCACGCTGCGACAAAGATGTTAATCGAGATGGCGTAAAAATTGTCAGGCCGAAAAACGAGCATCCCAACGGTTGAGGCGATCGCCCCGGACATGATTAGCAATTGCGTGACGAGGTTCGGCATCACGAACACCGCCAACCCGATCAACATCCCGATCGTTGCCAAGCCAAATCCATAGTGCCAGCCGTACGTCTCACCAACGTATCCACAAAGCAACGGACTGATGGCGGCCCCCAGATTGATACCGGTGTAGAAGATGTTGAATCCGTCGTCACGGTTCTTCGCACCTTCGGCATACAACGACCCCACCATCGTGGAGATATTCGGTTTGAAAAAACCGTTACCGGCAATCAATAGCGCGAGCGCGAAGAAGAACGGCCATTCGGATTCGATGGTCATCAGCAAGTGGCCGGCCGCCATCAGCAGCCCGCCGATGATGACTGCCAGCCGTTTGCCAAGATACTTGTCAGCCAGCAAGCCGCCGATGAAGGGCGTCATGTAGACGAGCGCCGTGTATGCCCCGTAGACCGTGTAGGCCTGACCGTCGCCATATCCGAGGAATCCCTTGATCATGTAGAAGATCAGCAACGCCCGCATACCGTAGTAGGAAAACCGTTCCCACATCTCGGCAAAGAAGAGGGTGTAGAGCCCCGAGGGATGGCCGAAAACGTGTGCTTGATTTTCGATATCGGACTTGGACATTCAGTTCTCCGGACGACACGATCGATTCACATTCGCAGGGCTTCATGACCCGAGCGGTGAGTTTAGCGTAGTCCGCACACCTCGTGCCGTCCCCAAACAGCCGTCGTGGTAAAAAACGGTGCCCGCGAAATGAATCACCGCCAACCGCCGAAAGCGGAAGATAAAAAGTGATTGCCCGCCAAACAGTTCACCTTCTCTGTATCGGTGGTCTGCGACCGCAGAAAGCAACAGCGTCTGTAGCCGTGGTCTCCGACCGCGGAAAATAACTCCGTCTGAAGTCGTGGTCTGCGACGTCTGCGACCGCGGAAAGTGACTGGCGTAGCGCGCAGCGTCGTCGGAGATGGTCCGATCAGCCCAACTGCGGTTGCTCGGCGGACGCGTGTAGCTGTGTGGCAGCCTTGGAGAGACTGCCTACGGATTCGACTCCCGCCTTGGAGAGACCGGCTACAGATTTGACAACGGCCTCGGAGAGACCGACTACAGCTTCGACATCGGCCTCGGAGAGATGGAGCCCGCGAAGGCAGGGCGAAGAGATCGGCCGGCTGAAACAGCAGCCGCGCGGCGGATGCTAATTTCGGTTCCGCTTTTCCTGGGCGCGTGCTGCTTGAAGAGCGGCAGCCTCACGCGGCAACTTGAACTCGGGCCCGCTCGGGTAGTACTGAACGTCGTCCTGCAGGTAGTAGGGACTCGGCAGCGTCTGTCCATTGATGCTGCTTTGGCATCCGGTCGCTGCAGCCATCACGACTCCGGCGAATACTGCGAGAGAGGTAACTCGTACGATGCTTGAAGTCGATTTGCGGCTCATCGGTCCCATGCCTACTGCGTTCAATGCGAATCGGGCGTCGCAGCGCGACTCATCTTCCCGTCACAGACGGTATCGGACGAATAACCCGAAAAAATTAACGCGGCGAATAATTTTCTGCAGATGCGATCTCGCAAAACCTCAAGGTTCGACCGTGGCCGCGTCTTCCTCGGGCAGGGGAGACACCGTTCGAAAGACAACCTGACGCTCCAGAAACGGATCGGCGAGTGAGTCCGTTTGAGGCCACTTGACGGCAACTTCAAGCATCAATGACGACTGGTCCATCGCCGCAGACAGTTGTTCCAGTTCTCCAAGTCGTTCGAGCGTTGCTCGGTGAAGATCGTGCAGTTTCTCGTCCGCTTTCAGCTCGACGGCAATCAGTTGAGCCGCCTGCGGCTCGGCGAGTGCTTTGGTTCCTTTCTTCTGGTCAATCTTGAGCTTCAGTGAAGAGATTCGGCCCTCCGTGGCGACCACCGCAGCATCCAGTCGTCGACGGTCGATGGGCCACCAAGGCAGGTCTTGATCGAGCCGTGCATAGAGTTCTGTCTTGACTTGCAGCTTCCTGCTGAGTTTCACGAAGAATTTCACACCGATCGCAACAGTCTCGCCGTCAGTCGGCTCAACG
>JBCCOI010000156.1:0-13133 GCA_039025515.1 Planctomycetota bacterium | reverse complement strand
TATTGCTGGAACTTAAACGGGCTTCCCATCACGTTTCCGGTCGGCCGCTCGGTCTTCAGATTCTTGATCGGAGCCGTCTTGCCATGAAACTTGTTCAGGTTCGGCTTGTAGTCAAAGGTGTCGACTTGGCTGGGGCCTCCGTTCATGAACAGATGAATGACGCGTTTGGCCTTGGCCGGAAAATGAGTCAGCGATGCGGAGGCCTCACGCGTGAGAAGGTCTGAAAGCGCTAAAGCTCCCATGCCGATGCCACATCGTGATAACAGTTCTCTTCGGTTGATCATGAGAAAGTCACTTAATCGATGAAAAGAAACTCGTTTGAGAGTAGCAGCGTTTGAACAAACTGGGCCAAGCGATCCAGCTCGCCCGTCTGTTCACCGAGTGGCCCGGAAAAATCGTTGACCGAATCGCTTTCGTAACGACCATCCTCTGATTGCAGGCTGAGTTTTGCTTGAAGGAAGAACGAGTCAAAACTCGCGCTTTCCCTCGGCGACGTCACCAAGTTGACAAACTCACCCGCTTTGATTCTTCCGCGAATGTCTTTGAACGGGCGGTTGTTTCCCTTCTGGTTGTGCTTCCAAGCTCGTTTGCCACCGATCCAAATCGCGAACTCGACGCCATCGCCTTTTTTGTTGGTGTGTCCGATCACGCCAGAAACCGTCACGTTGCCGTCTGCGGGTGCGGTCCAGCGTCTCACGACCGCGTGTTTGTTTCCCGGGTGACCGTTCTTTGCGCCCAAGAATGCGTACGCAAATTCGTTGGGGGCGGGCAGCATCTTATGGGTTTGCCAATCGGCCCCGGAGAAGTGTGCGAAGGGTAGAAAGTCTTTGACGGCTCCGTCTTTCGAGATGCTGGTTGTTCCGTAAGCCCAGGAGCGTTTCGGATCGAATCCGATTTCTCTCTCCCTCGCTGCTTGGGCCAAGAACTCAGCTCCGATCAATTGCTCAGACTCATCGGGTTCTCTGGCCAGCACCTGACGAAACGCCTCGCGGATCTGCTGCTCAGGATGCGACGTCTTGCTGCGAATTTGGCGGGCGAGTGTTCGAGTCAATGTCCCCATTTGAGGATGGTTGAGCAGGAAGAGTGCCTGCTGGGGCACAGTCGTTTTCGCCCGCTTCGGCGTGTGCGCGTTCGGGCTTGCGAAGTCAAAGGTCCGGAACAGCGAAGGGAGGTTCTGCCGGTCGATCTTAGCGTAGACGGTTCGCCGCTGGACGGGTGTTGCGAGGTGGACATCGACCGGTGCGCCGCCAACACTTTTTTCCAGCATGCCGCAGACGGCCAGGAGCGAATCGCGCATCGCTTCAAAGCCTTTGCGTTTCATGTTTCCGCGCGCGGCGAGCCGATTTTCTGGATCGATCTCGCTGTACCCGTCTTCCGACGACTGCGCGTAGATTCTTGAGGTGACGATCCGGCGCACCAATCGTTTAACGCTCCAGTGCGTTGAAAACTCTGCAGCAAGCTCATCGAACATCGCTTGCAATTCGGGCGTCTGCGTGCGGACGCCGAAATCGCTAAGCGAATCCACAAATGGACGTCCGATCAAGTGTGTCCAAATCCGATTGACGAAGACGCGTGCGACGAGCGGGTTGTCCGAAGACGCGATCCGCTGTGCCAATTCGAGTCTCCCACTACCGTCGGAAAATGCCGGCTCGTCGGGTTCCCTCAATGCCGTCAAGTACTGCCTCGGTGCGATGTCGCCTCGTGAACCGGGTTGGCCCCGCAAAAAGACACGAGTATCACGCGGGTTGTCCTTGTCGACCATCATCAACGGACTCGCGCCGTCCGCTTTCAATTCACTGCTTTCAAATACGCCGACCAATGCGTAATAGTCCTTGGTCGGGATCGGATCGAACTTATGATCATGACATCGGGCACAAGCGACGGTCATGCCCATCAAACCCCGCGTGATGACATCAATGCGATCATCGATCGTGTCAAACTTATTGATGTAACGCCGCCCAATCGTGAGAAACCCCATCGCATCGAGATTGCCTTGCTCGTTGTTCGGATCGTAACGATCTGCGGCAAGTTGCAGCCGAATCATCTCATCGAAAGGCATGTCAGTTGCGAACGCATGAATCAACCAATCGCGGTAACGTTCGCTGCCGATTAGGCGACGCTCTCGTCCGCCAAAGGCATATCCGACGGTGTCTGCGTAACGGGCGACGTCCATCCAGTGACGGGCGAAGCGTTCCGCGTATTCCGGCGTCGCGAGCAGTCGGTCGACCAATCGCTCAAGCTTGTCCTCCTCTTCTGAACTGGCGAATTCGTCGATCTGTTCCGAAGTCGGAGGCAGGCCCGTGAGGTCGTGATAAAGACGCCGCACCAGCGTTTCCACATTCGCGGGATTCGCCACCGGAAGTCCCACGTTCTTCGCTTTCTGCCTCGCGATTGCATCGATCAGATCGCGGTCATCGAGGCTGACAGGGACAGCATCCGAAAAACGCTGAGGTACTTGAAATGCCCAATGGGACTCCGCCAACACGGAAGGATCGACGGTGACTTCTTCCTTGCCGGTCGCTGCCTCGACACGGGGATCCGGCGCTCCAAGTTTGACCCAATGCGTTAACAACTGAATCGACTCGGCGTCCAGCTTTTCGGCCGGCGGCATCTGCATTGATGCGTCGTCGTAGCGGATCGCGCGAACGAGCAGACTTGCGTCCGGATCACCGGGAACGATTGCCGGCCCCAACGAACCACCTCGCAACATGGCACCGGCGGAGTCCAGACGGAGACTTCCTTCCGATTCTCCTGATTCTTGGCTGTGGCACTCGTAGCAATGCTGAACCAAAAGCGGGCGAATCTTTGACTCGAAGAACTCCACGTGTTCCGGCGGCAGCGTCGCGGCGTCGGACGCGAAGCTCTTGGATGCAAGCGCGATCAGCAACAAGAGAAAGGGCGACGTGAGAGGCCGAATCCGTTTCACGATCAGGCTGTAATCGAAGGCGGGGGGGAGGTGGGAACCGGAACTTCATAGCACATCCGGCAGCTGTATTGTGGCAGAACTGGTCCATAAAGGAAACTCGATTCCCCATACGAACCGAAAATCGAGCCGCGAACCGAGGCGTACTCAATGGCGCTTTTTGCTCTTCCAGGTCCCGCCGTATTGGTAATGCGGATTGTCGGGACGCACGACTTCCAGGCAGTCTGGACAAACGAAAACCCACGCTCCTTCCTTTTCGATTCTGACCCGATAGAGCACGTCATTCGTTTCGCCGCACCGATCACAAGCTTTGGTACGGACGCGTTTAATCTTGGCCACCCTTTCTCTCCTTTTCGCAAGAAGCATAGCGCAGCGGCGAATGTCCAATCAGAGTTCGCTCATCGGCGGGGAAAAACTCGCTCGACAGCTCAACCGCATGGAGACTCGACGCGCCGAACACTGTGTGATGGCCGAATCTGCGGGACCAGGACTATATTGTCATCGCGGCCGAACGACTCGACCGCGCATCCGTTGTCTCTATTTGCTCAAGACGACCGGTTCGAATGTTCGGAACCAAACGACGCTCCAAAGCAAGCACCATCGACTGGCCACCGTTGCGGGCCTTGCTGGAAGACGACGATCGGCGGGCGGCTGTCGAAAGAGTGTTCCCTCAACCGAGGCACGAAAGCTTTCTGTCGGCGCTTCGTCGCATTGATGCCCAAAAGGCCGATGAAGTGAGTTCGTTAGGGCTGCAGGTTCAAAATGCCACCAAGCTGGCCGAGTTCCCGACGCTTGCGGTGGCGGGGATGCTCAACAGTGGTAAGACCAGCCTAGTGGCCCGATTGCTTAGCGAGCATGGCCGGGAGCGAACGCTGCGTGGCGTTGCCAATCGGCAGGGGACGCATCGCTTCGTCCTCTGGTTGCCGCAAAAGTGGCAAGAAGACTCTGGCTTGTGGCAGTTGTTACTCGATGACTTTGGCAGCGCCGTTGGCAGGCCCGCCGAACTGCTAGCCGAAACGTCGGAAGACGCTCACGCGCAATACAACAATCGAACTGGAGATGCGTCCGCACTGGACGTGCCCTTGGTTGCAACCGATCCCGCGCTCGACGAGCTTGGCGTGGGACTCCTGGATTGTCCCGACATTGTTTCCGACGAAGTATTTGGCGTCGGCTCTCCGGAACGTCGACGAGAACTGCTCGGCAAAGCGGCTACGTTCTGCAGTGGATTCTTGATTGTTTCCACGCCCAGCATGGCGCGAGATCGAACCCTCGGCGAGATCCTGCAGACGGTCTCCGAACTCATGCCGGGCATCCCGAGGTTCATGGCGATCAATAAGATTCGCCCCGGCCAAACCCCCGAAGAGATTATCGAGTCATTTGAGCCACAGGCGAAACGCTTCGATGTCAAACGGTTTTACGGCGCGTATGACTTCGAAGTCTCTGGAAGCCAACCCTTTATTCCCCGCGTCGTTCGCAAGGGCGATCAACTGATCGATCTGCCGCGCGATGACGATGATCCGCTCCCCGTCTTCTTCTCGTTGTCAACGAATCCGGATGAGAATCCTCCGGCGGAAATCACCAACGACCGGCTGATCACCGAACTTGCAAAGGAACTGGACAGTCCCGAGTCATCCGCAAGGTTTTTGATTGGTCGGTGCGCATCGCTGCGTCGAGCGATCTGGGATGTCGGATTGGAAACCATTACGAAAGATGCCACGGATTCCGAGCAAGTTGCCGCGCGTGCTCGTCGAACGATGTTGGAAACCACCGTGAGTCTTTTTTCCAAGCAGTCCAGCGGTGGCGAAATCGATGAAGTCCGCATGCACCAATCCGGGCGGATCGTGAGGCAATTGACTGATGCCTTTTGTAGCGCGGCGCCGTGGTATGCGCGCTGGGGTGTACGCATCAATTCCTTCATCCAGACCCGCACGAAGGCGGCGACGGACATCATTAGCCGATACACGCCGACGCGTGTTGCCGAAAGTTACGCGGAATCGATCAAGCAGAAATTTAAGAGCAAGAAGATCGGTCGTGTTGTTGACGCCGCCGGCCTGGATGCATCCTTGCGAAGGTATGGTGCACCTCTGACGCTACCGAACTGGTTTGAACAGCAAAACGATCCGCCCAAGGACGCGCGGTGGAACGAGCAATTGGAGATCATTCTCAAGTCGTTCGACGAGAATGATCGGATTCAGTTCGATAGCGAGCAGCTTCAGTCGGTTGCGGAAGAGATGTGGCGTTCGGTTCCGAGCGGAAAAAAGTTGGCTTTCGGATTGACGCCACTCGCGGCCATGCTGGCGGCCTTCGGAAGCGTTTTGATGCTGCCGTTCGACTTCGGTGCGACGACGATGGTCGCAAATGCTTCAATCGTCGAGTTGCTTGCCGCTGCGGGATTGACGGCATTGTCGGCGTTTTGGGCGGGCGGAAAAAACACGCAGGCCCTCAGCCGCCAAGCAGCGATCGAACAGATGGCGATGTTTTACGTCGTTTCTTGTCAGTCCCTTGGCGTCGATCCGGGGACGCCACTACCGACGATCCAAATTAAACAAACGCGTTGGCCCTTTCCCACGCCGAACGTCAGTCTGCCTCAAGAGATCGATGTGGAACGAACGCTTCCGGTCTATCGAGTTCGTGACTCGTTCGAATCAGAGCTCGGGCAGTTGTTTCCTCGAACCCACGCCTAGCGATGACTGATTCGGACTCAACTCTTCAAGGCAATGATCTCATGCAAGGCACCGACCCGGGCGCGGTTTTTCTCGATCGTGTTCGGCGTTCAAGTGCATCGGTCTTGGGTGCCAGTGAAACGGGGCGCCGTGTCGCTGCGCTGTGTGAAGAACACAAAAGGGCGAGAAAGCTGATCACGCAAGATCGTGCCGCAGGAGCTTTGGTACTCGGATTTGTCGGCGCGACGGGACAAGGCAAGAGCTGGTTGATACGGCAGATTGTGCGCCGGTCTGCCGCAACCGCAGAGATTCGTAGCGGGAACAACCTGGACGAAGCGACGGAGGAGTTGGTTTGGATCGGTCCACAGCCGCCTGCGGATCTTGATCACCGCTTCGAGCGATTCGTGCCAGTTTCAAAAGACGATATGGAGCCGATGGAGACGCCGTACATGTTGGTCGACGCGCCGGGTGCGACCGATGACCGAGCCGCGATCGTTGATGTGGCACGACGGGCACTTTCACTGGCATCCGCACTGGTACTGGTGGTTCGCCGGGATCAAATTCGTGGCCAAACTCCCTCGATGTTAGCCGGTGCAAGCGAAGGAACCCTGTTGTTGCCGGTCATCAACGCTGTCGGATCGAACGACGAGGCGTTCGAAGCAGATGTGGATGCTTTCTTGGCAAACCTCCGCGACGTCGCGCCCGGAAGTTTGATCGCGGCACCGATCTTCGTCGATGACTTTGAACGTAACGAGTCGGAAGAGTCCGAGGTTGGTGCGGACGCCGCAAAACGCGTCTTATCGAAGCTTCAAGAAGAGCTGAGAAACAACCCCGATTCGGATCGCCGCAAGTCAACTCGGCTGGCGGCGTTGGACGAGCGATTTCGCATCGCACTGCGTTCTCTCCTGGAAGTCGAACTTCCCGGCGTGACACGCGCGGTCGAAAGGCTACACGCGGAAGCGGACAAACTGCCCGGTTCGGTGGCGCGCTCGTTGATCGGTTCCGAAGGGCCGATGGAAGCCGCCGTGCGAGGACGGCTGCGATTGAAACTACTGACCTCCACGGGCAGCATCTGGTTTCCTTATCGATCGATCCTGGGGCTGCTCAATCTGACTCACGGTGCCTGGGACCGAGTCGTGCTTTCCCTATCAGGTTCGCTTCCGTCGTTGGTTAGTACCATTTGGACATCCACAAGAAGTCTTGCTTCACAGCGTGACGCCGACTCGGAACTGCAAGACGGACTGCGGCGCAGAAGCACGGCGGCGGTCACGGATCGACTGGGTCCACTCGCCAACCAATTCCGTAGCGAGCTGGCTTTGTTGCGACGGGAGTCGACGACGACATCCGGCGATCAGCGTGACTACGTCACTTCGCATTCACCAGAACATCATGTTGCATCATTGGCTGGACTCGACACCCTGCAAGAGAGGTCACACGCTTGCTTCGAATCCTCGATCGCGGACAATGCGATCTCGAAGAAGCCGGCTGTCTTGATGGCCATCGGATGCACCGTTGTTTTCTGGGCATTCATGGCTGGACCATTTGTCGCCCTCTACTCTGATTACCTCCATGCGAGTTACGCTTCGTTGGTGGGTGGCGGAGAGTCCACGCTTCCTCCGATCGAACAGTTCCCAAAGCCTGAGTTCGCAATGATTGCGACGGCACTTTTTCTTTCCTTCGCCCCGACCGCCGTTCTCGCGATGTTCTGTCTTTCGTTCGCCCAATCGAATTCACGAACGCGTCGAACGCTTGATGTAATTCGCAAAGGACACGACGATGCAATCGCTGAGCTTCAGGATGAAAACGTTTTGAGGTTGCAGTGGGAAGATGCTCTGCTGACCGATGCGGAGTTCTTGGTCCGCGCCGGTAGCCTAGGAGATACGGCATCATGATCAAACAGAGTCTCTCGATCTTGCTCGCCCAAGGCGACGAGTCGGACGGAGAAACGGGATTGCTGGATATTGTTTTGAGCGGCGGCATTACCGGTGCCGTAATCCTGCTGGTGTTGTTCTCCCTCAGCGTCCTCGCGGCGTACTTGGTGTTTGATCAGGTGATGACGCTGCGGCGTCGAGAAGTATTGCCGGAAAATCTGAGCGAAACGGTACGGCAAGCGATCTTGACGGGCCGATTGGCTGAAGCCGATGCGGCCTGCCGGCGAGAACCCAGCGTCTTGAGTGTGGTTCTGTTGTCCGGGCTGGCGGAGGCGGAGTATGGATGGAGTGAAGTGGAGAAAGCCGTGGAGGACGCACTCGCCGAACAGGCTTCGCGAATGATGAGGCGGATCGAATACCTGTCCGTGATCGGCAATATCGCACCCATGGTTGGGCTTCTGGGAACCGTGACCGGAATGATCTTCGCGTTCCAGCAGGTTGCCGCGACAAGAGGCGCGGCCGGTGCCGGTGACCTCGCCGAAGGGATCTATCAGGCACTTGTTACAACGGTTGGCGGGTTGATCGTCGCGATTCCTTCCTTGGCAGCTTACGCCGTTTCTCGGAATCGCGTCGACACACTCATAGCGGATGTCGCTTTTCAAACCCAACATGCTCTGCTTCCGATCAAGCGTCGACCGGTCAAATCCGTCGCTCCGCCGCCCAAACGGTCCTGAGTTTCTGCCCGCTTCTTGCAAAGCACGAAATAGACTGTACGAGTCGCGAAAATATCTTCCGAAACATTCCCCCCGTCTGATGGTTGGATCGGTATGAAAAAGCACATTCTTTTCGCAATCGTTTTCCTGATCTGCTGCCTCGTCGTCGAGCTTCCTGCGTCTGCCCAACCGCCAGGTGGGTTTCGAGGACGTGGCGGGGACGATTCTGGCCGAGGTGACCGTGATCGGGGTGATCGGGGAGGCCGCAGCGGATTCGGCGGTGGAGGACCGGGAGGCGGCGGATTCGGCGGTCGGCCAGGCGGTGGAGGTCCAGGCGGCGGTTTCGGCGGCGGACCCGGCGGCAGCTTTGGCGGACGTGGCGGTGGCCCCGGCGGCAGTAGCGGTGGGTTTGACCCCAGCGGGTTTCTCAGCCGGCTTGATCGAAACGGAAATGGCATGATCGACCGCGACGAGCAAGAAGGTCCGGCACAATTTTTGATTCAGCGACTTCAAAGTGCCGATCCCAGCATTCGGCCTGGACAACCGATTTCGATCAAACGTGTCACCGAAGCCTTCGAGAAAATGCGTAGCGGACGATCCGGAGACTCCGATCGACGTGACGAACGCGGAGGCTCCTCGGACGATGGACTGGAGCCCGAGACGCTCGTACCGGGATTCGGTTTGGAGATTGAGCCTTCACTCCTTCTGGGCTTTGGTCCCGCAGCAGAAATGATGACTGTCGTGGTGACGGAAGAAGACGAGCGAGATGCTCGAAGAACACTTGAACGTTATGACCGCAATCGGGATCAGGTGCTTACCAAAGACGAACTGAGCAGTCGGTTCTCTGGGAACCCGATGGACTTCGACCGCAACAAAGACGGTCGTCTCACCGCAAGCGAACTCGCCGTTCGATACGCGAGACGCCGAGAAGTCCGCAGCGAGTCCGAGAACGACGATCGCGATCGTCGTTCTGATCGTAATCGAGGAGGTAGCGTCGAAATGCCGGACGTATACGGCGGACGACGTTCTTACCGCGTCGAAGGCGAACTGAAACTACCCGAAGGTCTCCCAGGATTCTTTAGCGAGAAGGATGCAAACGGAGACGGTCAGGTTGAAATGTCGGAGTTCACGACGGATTGGAGCGAAGAGTCAGTCGCGGAGTTCTTTCAGTCAGACTTGAATCGCGACGGAGTCATCACGCCAAAGGAAGCCATCCAAGCGGTTGCCGGAGGAGCGTCCACACCGACCACCTCAGCAGGAAGCAGCTCCAGCACGAGTCCATCATCCGCGAGTTCGAGCGGAGCAGGACCGGTTGGGAAGGTTGACGAGAAAAACCTTGCATATGCGAAGAGAATCATCGACCGGAATGACAAAAACAAAGACGGAAGGCTCGTCGTTAGCGAGTGGGAATCGATGTTGATCAGTCCCGCAGCAGCAGATGCCAACAAAGACGGTGCGATCACCCCCGAGGAATATGCCTGGTGGATGCAGGAACGTCGGAAGAAATAGCTTGCTCTCTGATTTTTGAATCGTCCGAATTACCTCGTCTGACGAGCTACTGTATCGTCGCGTTTGAATCTGGGGTTTGTACTACCTGAGCCGATCGGCGATTGCCCCGGTTTTTGGAAACAACCGCGGCGAGCCTGGATTACTGCCCAAACCGCGTGAAGAAGCGGCACAACTACCTTTTTGGAAAACCTTTGTCCGACCACCAAGTCCGGTTCGAAGTCCTGCCCATCTGGAGGCCTACCAGTGACATCACGCTGCAGCAAGTCATTTCACCGATTCTCGGGGAGGCACGCAGTTTGATTCCGCAGGCCTGCCAAGAGTCTGTCTTGGTCGCGTGCGATTGGTGCAACCTGCATTACAAAGACCACCACGGCAAGAAAGGACGCATCGCGCTGGCCAATTCCAAAGACCTCGGCTACGAAATGTTCAGCGGTCTGGCGATGGATGATCGCGACGGACGTCCCATCGCGCCGCTATGGATCGAACTGTGTGACCAAGCGGGGATTCATAGCACCCGTGATCATCAAATTCGCCCCGCCGGATCAGTACTCGATGAGATCGCCGGCAGAATTGGTCCGCTTGAGCGGTCGTCGGATGGGTCGCGGTCGTCGCTAGACCGCTCCATCGCTGCTGGCAGGACTCTGGATCCACTTGTCGCTTGAGTCGGCTATTGAGCAGTACGGATTGGATACACTCTTATGCACCAGGTTCAAGAGCGTACATTGCACCTGGCAAACACAAGCAATTGTGTGAAGGATTCTACGCTCTCAGAAGCAAACCGCACGATCACCTGCTTCGATTTTCGACAGGCCACCCTTGTCGGTCGCGATCGCGATGGCTTGTGCCCCGTCGACCTGCTTGATCAGCAAGTGGGCAATCAATCGCTCGCCCGTCAAGTAACGGTGATAGACGGTAACGGAAGCTCCCGCCCGAAGCGGTTGTCCGCTTCGAAGCACGACGCGGCCCGTTCGATAATCGACCCCGACGATCTTTGCCTCTACCTTTGCCTTCTTCGATGTCGTTGTTTTTTGTGAGGGAACATTCTCCGCCTCGTATCGCTCTTGCCGCGACACTTCGAGCGGCTTTGTTGCTGGCCGTTTGAATGTCGCCGACGCTGGCATCGCATCAGAGATGGGCAGTGCGACGGGGGTTGGTAGCGGAGCGGGAGTCGAGGGAAGTTCTCGAAGCGAAAGCGTTACTCCCTCGCTTGTGGGCGTGTCGGCATTGACGACCTCGACGTCAGAGTCGGCTTCCATCGAAAGCGTCACCGGCTGAATCGTCATCCCGCCGATCACCTTGACCTGCCCCAGTTCAAAGTCTTTTTTAGGAGGTGCCGGCTGTGCGTTTTCGGCAGACCGCAGCATCAGTGTCTCAATCGCCTTTGCCTGTTCATCTTCCTTCAAGCCCTCGTTTGCCGGTGGCAGCTCTGGGCTATCCATCTCCTCGGCGTCTTCCCCGCCTGCATCCGTGCCGCCACTGAGATCCTCTTCACCGCCTTCACCCTGGATGCCCTCGACGTCCTCTTCATCGCCTTCGCCCTTGATCGGGTCCGTCACAGGCGGTGTCGGGATCTCCTCAATCGTCTCCGGAATATCCTCTTCAATGGGACCAGTCGCCCGGTTCGGGCAGCAAACGCATAACGCCTTGGCAGCCGCTTCTCGAATCTCCGCACTCGGTTCCAAGCAGCAGCCGGTATCGTCTCGCTCGTAGGCGATCTCGCTTAAGCGTTTCGTGACCTTTTCGCTGCAGCACGACGTGGAGCCGCACTTTGTGCAGCACTCGCCATTGGCAGCGTCCTCGATCGCTTCGATTGCGGCGAGTCTGACGTCCGGCGTGCAATCATCCATTGCTGCCAGCAATGCGTCCGTGATCTTGTCGTCCTTGTCATAGCAACCACAACCCATCTTCGCGAGGAACTTGATCGCCTTGATCTTCTGGGCCTTCATGTCCTCTGCCTGTTTGATCTCCGCCGCAGCTTTGATCGCCGGGTTGTCGGACGCCAGATTGGAGGGATCACCGATTCGCTTGATCGCGGGTTTACGTTCCAGCCCCGGAAAATTGCCGCGTCGATTAACGGTGACGTCACGGATCTTTTGAAGACCCTGTGGAATTCCCATGAAACGCCAGAATGTTGGCGTGGGTGCTGAGACTGGCGGTGTTTGGGCACTCGCACTCGAGATCGTGGTCAACAGCAGCGCAGCCACCGAAACTCGAATCAATCGTTTGGTATTCACAATCGCAGTCCGTTGCGTGAGTGGATCTATCTTGCCGCGACGCTTGACCTCTGCGGGGTCGGTCATCGCCGCGGACGATTCGATCGAACCATAAGCCTCGCTGGACTTGACATGGCGATTTCGCCTTCTGAGCTTGAGCCCGATCGTCCTATTTCCAATCGGCAACTTCAGGCCGATTGTTCAGACGCATCCTGATTCTCCATTCATTCCGTTCGGCTTCGTCACGAATTAAGGCAATTTTTTACGGTTGTGGGGGTCGCAACGTGGCTTGTGGCAGTGAAACATTCCACGCGGAAATTGCTAGCAACCCGGCGATTGTTGCGTAGATCGGTTGCTGCCACGGCCCTAGGGCCTGGACCAGCAGTGGCAGCAAGGGACCGGCGAGCACAGAGACCGTACACCAGCCGCACCAAGCAGACACGCGACGATTCCATGACGCAGCCAATGAAACGGCGCAAGCCATGATGGGGACCGCGACCAAATAGGCCCCGCCAGGTAAGCGGTAACAAAGTAAGACGGCCACCGCGCTGAGGCTCCAAACAGCCAGCGACGAACCGTTCGGCGTCAGACGCCGCGACACGCACGGACTGCGTTTTGAATTCATCCTTGATCGACGTTGAACGAAACGACTGATTGAAGCCAAGGTGATGTACGCGGCCGAGAAAGCGATCAAGACTGACAGCATCCCCGCAGCGAGATCGAACGGCGTGTACCGCAGACTTCCGTAACTTGTGTTGCGATAAAGAACCTGCAACAGGACCGCGGATGCGATTGCAACGGCAAGTGACGAAGCAACCAACATGGCACGTACACCCATGATGGCAGTCCTACTAAGGAAGCGCAAAGCGTCTTCTCGCAATCTCGGTTTTGCGCGGGATGAGACCAATGTGCGCAAGCCCAAGAAGATTGTGCGCAAGCCCAAAAATATCTCGACAGCGGATAGTCCCGCGAAGCAAATCCAGGCCATCAATCGCTGAGTACTCTCCGAATAATGAATGACCCAAACACCCATTAAGTCGAAGAACACTGCGTCGCCGACTCGACGCGAGTTTAGCTCCTCGACGCGTGATTCAGTCATTTCATCCAACGCACGATGGACGGCGAAGAGGTGTTCGGCCATGTGCTGTAGCGTTCGGTCGCTCAGCGCATCGGGAGTGTCGCTCGGTTGATGGTAGTGATGTGCTCCGCCGATCGTTGCGAAATTGAATCCGTGCCAGTTC
>JBCCOI010000155.1:0-13138 GCA_039025515.1 Planctomycetota bacterium | reverse complement strand
CTACCAGCGTCCCGTGGGAGAGAAAACGATGTTTCAAGAAGGCGAAGAGAGGCGTTTTCGAGATGTACTCGATGGCCTTTCCAACACGATCATGGGGATGGAAGTCGCTGCGTCTTCTGCCGTCGAGTGGACGAAGCCATCAGACGTCACCATCGACCTCGACAATCCTCTCAACGAAATGGGTGAATCCCATCAAGGCGGCTTTCATGTGATGCTGGGAGACGGCGCGGTGATCTTTATCTCCAACGCGGTGGATCAAGGTGTTCTCCGGGCAATGTTCACACGTGCAGACGGCGAGGTCATCCAGGAAGGTTTCAATCGATAGGCTTCCGCTGAGACGTTCTTTATGCCGTTTCCCTCAGTGCGATCGAAAGGCAAACGAGGGAGACGGCCGAACACACAATTTGCATCTGAATACCCACACCGCCTGGCGAGCACAGCGTCAGCGTTGGACCGAGAATGAAACTCACGAACGAGGCGATCATCCAGCGGCGAGCGGCGTTGGGCGATCTTCGGTGGCTTCGCTGCGAGTTGATCGAATTTCCGTTTGGGATCGCACTCGGACGGTAAGGATTGATCGGGTCAGATGTCGATTCTTTCTCGAATGAACGTTGGTCTCGGGTTGCCCTTGCCACGTCGATCACAGCGGAAAAACTCCGAAACATAGCGAACCGTGCCGCGCTTCTCCGGCACTTTGAACCGGTCACCCTTCTGCAGCACCGGTCGCGTCTCATCCATTCTACCAAACTGCCGTGTGCCGGCGGCTTGGCAGGGATACCAGCGCCCTTCTCCGTCAGCGTCTTCGAGGTAGAACTCCGGATAGCAGTGATCGGGAATCCAGACGACACGCGCGGGAATCCCCAAGTTTCGGCACATGGCAACAAACAAGCTGGTCATTTCCTCGCAATCACCATTGCCATCAACCAGCGCTTGCGACGCGTTTTTCAAATCACCCTCGACGTACTGCACTTTGTCGCGGACGTAGTCGTAGATGGCTTCAACCCGTTCCCAATCGTTCGAGAACGTCTGTCCATCAACTTCTTTTGCGGCGGCCCGAATCTTTCGGTGTGAAGCATCAATAAACGGGCTGCTGCCCATGTAGCGTCTCAGCTCTCGCGCGACCTTTGCCGGCTTGACCAGTGTGTCGGTGTTCTCTGCTGGAAGAACGCGCGATCGCTGGATATCGAATTCGAAGGTCACTTCCGTTTTCGAGCCAGCCGCAGCGCGAGCCATTTGCACGACGATCTGCTTCGCTCCGTCGTCCAGTTCGCGAGTTTGAAACCTGACTCCTGCGGGCACACTTTGCGTTCGCAGGGTTACGGTCTGCTCCGGCCAGTTGGTCGGCACGGGAAACGTTGCCAAAACGTTGCTGCAGGTCACCGGTGTCGTGAGGATCAAGCCGATCCGCCACCGCGAAACCGGTTGCTCCTCGAATTGAAGCTCTTGTGACGAGCCAACGACCGTGTTGGAGGCGGCAGGAACGAAGATCACCGATCCGGCCAAGCAGCTCTTCAGCCAATTCCGACGATGCATTGCTTCGATCCTCTCGGTTGACCCAATGGGAAAACGCGAAAACGCAAACGACTGAGAACCCCCGTGCATGTCTCATTCGTTTGCGTTTCGCGAAAAATTGCTTTGCTGAACGTTAGCTACTGACGAGCGGCGCCCGGCGGAAGCGGCTCCTCGTAGATGATACGGTGACCGTTCTCGTCTACCTTATAGCCATTGTCAGAATAATTCGGCCGGAGTGATTCTTGGGGTCGGGCATAAAAATCATCGTAAATCGGCTGGCCGTTGACCGAGCCCAAGTACGGATCCGCGTAGAGGCTCCCGGTTGTCGCGGGACCGTAGGTGGGTTGATAAACGCCGGGACCACAGCCGCATTGCGGTGCCGGGGCACAAGGTTGGTGCAACGGTTGGACGTGGACCGGCGCGGGGGCTTGGCAGGGTGCGGGTGCGGTTGCGAGCGGTGTTGTCCTTTGGAACGGTGCGGAGATTCGAGATCCCAAGCCGCATCGGGCACCTTTGCCGAAGAAGAAGTTTCGGAAAGGAGCACAGCCACTGGAAATCGACAGGACTGTCACAGACAGCACGATCATGGCAAGACGCTTGTTCATCGGAGTTTCCGCGATAGGCACAGGGAGCGTATTCGTTGGCCTCGGATCGAGAACCACACAAAAGTAGAACGTCCTGAATGATGTGCAAACGCAACGTCGTTTTTTTTCTGCAACAATTTGTTGCTTCGCCGAACAACCGGCGAGGCAGTGACACCGCACCATCGACTCGCAGCACGATCCATTTGCCAGAGATGTGGACAAAAATCCGCCCGCCGACGCTTTCTGTCATCGCATGCATCCTTTGTCTTTGCGCTGCAGGGATGGCTGCTGGGCAGGAGTCTGTCTCGGATGGTCTCGCCGACAACCGGATGGTGGATGGTCCAGTCGCCGACCTTGCCGCGCGTCCCGGTTGCGGTGTCCAGTCTGATCGCGTTTATCTGGTTTCCTCCCGCCACCTTCCGGACTCTTGCGTCTCGCATCGCTGGACTTCGCTGCGTTTCTATCGAAGTGAACAAGGTCGATATTTCCCGTTGACCGCCGATCAATACCAGTCCGAAATTGATCCGCGTCGGACGGTCGTGTTCTACGTGCACGGGAATCGTATGCCCGCTGACGAACTGATGAAGCGTGCCGCTGCCGTCCGTTGTCAAATTCGTTCGCGTTTGGCCGATCGATCCGTCGATTGGATTGTGTTCAGTTGGCCGAGCGACCGAAACGGAATCGGTGTTCGAGACTTTCGACGGAAAGCAGAAAGATGCGATCTCGAGGCCGTTCATCTTGCCGGCCTCGTCAAGCAACATGTTGATCGAGGATGCTCTATTAATATGGTCAGTTACAGTTTTGGTGCTCGCGTCGCCACGGGATCGCTGCACATGCTGGCGGGCGGCAAACTCGGTTGCCTGAAGTCGCCCGAACCGCCGTGCGTGGGGTCAGCAGTGCGTCTCGGCTTGATTGCCCCTGCGATCGAGTCCCACTGGCTGGCTTCTCGTGGATACCATGGGCTGGCCACCAAGAACATGGAATCGCTGACATTGCTTTACAACCGACGGGACGCCGTGCTCAAACGCTATTGGCTTCTGGATAAAGTCCGCCGGGAGACGGCTCTCGGGTTCAGCGGACCAACGAGTTTTGCGGCTCGGGTCGATGGATCACGTTTGCCCGTTCGATCTCGTGACTGTTCTCCGAGCGTCAAACTTCGGCATTCCGAACTAGATTACTACGGGTCGACCTGTAATGCCGGCTGTGATCTTGCTCGAATGATCCAATTAGCCCTTCCCCACGCAAGCTGCCTTTGCGAACCTCAGCGCATCGCCGATGCAACGACTGGCACTCCATAACGATCAGTGGGTCGACGCTTCCGAATTGTCGGTCTCGATCCATGACGCCGGCTTCACACAATCAGCTACGATTGTCGAGCGGATTCGTGCGTACAACGGCAAGTTGTTCGCTCTGTCCGATCACCTTGATCGATGGAAGCACTCCGCGACTTCGCTTGCGTTGCACGAGTTCCAAGACTTAAAGCTCATTGACTTGAAGTTCATTGAAGACCGACTTCATGAGTTGCTTGAGAGAAATCGTCATTGGGTTCGTGACCAAGTTGATTTTGGAGCATTGTTAGTCGGTACTGCGGGTATGGACGCCCGACCGACGCTCGTATTGGACCTCTATCCGATCGATCACAATCGGGTCGCTGAGCATATCGAATCAGGTTCTTCGCTCTGGATCACCGACGTCGAGCAACCGCCGGCGGCCTGCTGGCCCCGGTCAATCAAAGTTCGTTCCCGTTTGCATTACTATCTGGCGGACCGTCAAGCTCATCAGCAGCACGATGGGTCACTGGGCGTCTTGTTGGATCAAGACGGAACGGTTACCGAGACCGGTATTGCCAACGTGCTTCTCGTGGAGGGCGAGTCACTCGTTTCTCCTCCCCTGCATCAGATCCTACCCGGCGTTTCACTCGGAATCGTTCGACGTTTATCGCGGCAGTGCGGTATTGAATTCATTGAGTCCCGGATTCTACCGAGTCGGCTCTTGGCGGCCGATGAAGTCTTACTGACCGGGACTCGATGCGGAGTTTGGTTCGCGAATTCTGTCAACGAGCGACGCTTCACCGCCGGCAAAGTCTATCGACGTCTTCGCGCAGCATTTGACCAACTCATTTGCGGAAAGATCGAGCTGTAACGACCACTTCAATCTCGATAGGCACTCGATGCGGGCTTGGCAGATACAATACGGCCGATTTGTTACTCCTTTGCGATCAACGGGTCGTCCTATGCAGCCGGAACCAAGCACTCCATTCATCGATCTTGTCCTCTCGAAGCGACTCATTGTTTGCTGCTTGCTCGTTGGATGGCCGCTCGCAAATGGTGCGTTCGGTGATGAGGCCGGTCGACCCAACATCCTGATTGCGGTTTCGGATGATCAGTCTTTTCCGCACGCGTCGGCTTACGGTTGCAGATCAATTCGTACGCCCGCGTTTGATCGGATCGCGAAGGAGGGTGTTCTTTTTAATGCCGCATTCACACCCGCGCCCGGCTGCAGTCCGATGCGGGCTGCTTTTCTAACCGGGCGCGAGATCTGGATGATTCGGGAAGCGGGGACGCACGCGAGTACGTTTCCAGATGATCTTCCCGTCTTCACAAAGCAACTGGCCGAATCCGGGTATCACGTCGGTGCGACGGGAAAGGGTTGGGGACCGGGCAAGGCGATTGGATGGGAGCACAATCCGGCAGGAAAGTCGTACCAGAAACGAAATAACGATTCTCCGAAAGGAGTCTCGAGCACCGACTATGCGGAGAACTTTCGTGATTTCCTGAAGTCGAAACCTGAGCAATCCCCGTTTTGCTTTTGGTTCGGCGGCCATGAGCCCCACCGAGTCTTTGACAAGGGTATCGGAGAAAAGAACGGGATCGACGCTGCGCAAATCGATGTCCCCCGTTTCCTACCCGATGTCCCCGAAGTGCGGAGTGACTTGGCGGATTACTTTTTTGAGATCCAGTGGTTCGATCGGCATCTGATGCGAATGCTCGACCAGCTTGAATCGAATGGCGAGCTCGAGAACACGCTGGTCATCGTTACGAGTGATAACGGGATGTCGTTTCCCCGAGCGAAGGCGAATCTCTATGAGTTCGGCATTCACATGCCCTTGGCGATGAGCTGGCCGAAACGTATTCCTGCTGGCCAGGTCAATGATGACTTGGTCACCCTACTCGACATCGCTCCAACGATTTTTGCGGCATCGCGGGTCACGCCTCGTGAGGCGGAGCGTCTGGCCGGTTTCAATCTGCTTCCCAGACTGAGCAATGCGGACGATTCCGCTCCGCTTCGAGCTGCCGTTTTCAGCGGAAGAGAGCGTCATTCATCGTCCCGTTACAATTCGCTCGGTTACCCGTCGCGTTGCGTTCGCACCGAACAGTTTCTGTACATCAGAAACTTCAAACCCGAACGATTCCCGGCCGGAGCACCGCAAAAGTATGCAAAGGCTTCGTACAACGAGGAAGGCTCACTCGTTGCATCGAAGCTCGGTCCAGAACACGGCGGCTATCATGATATTGACGCATGCCCGACGTTTGATTGGATGATCCGCAATCGAGCGGATCCGCGCGCAAGTTCGTTGTTCCAGTATTCCGTCGGCCTGAGACCGCATGAAGAGTTGTTCGATATCCGTAAGGACCCTAGTTGCTTGAACAACTTGGCGGAGGATTCCATGTTTCAACGTGTTCGCGACCAGCATCGAGTGTTGCTCGACAATTACTTGAAGGAGACCGGCGACCTGCGGTTGACGGATCCTGATGCCGCTAACGTTTGGGAAACCTATCAGCGAGTCAGCGGCTTGAGGTGGTTTCCAAAACCAGATTGGGCAAGCGAAAACCCCGCGAGCGTTCCACGACAGCCTTGGCTGGAGTTACGCCGCCCTCGCTGAACGCCGTTGCTCCACGATTCTGATTAAGGCCGGAAGTACGGTCAGGTTGATCAGCGTTCCGACCACCAATGTCCACGCGACCAAGGTTCCAAACGTTGCGGTCGGAATGAATTCGCTCGTTGATAAGACGCTGAATCCGACGACGAGAGCAATCGTGGCCAACAAAACGGGAACACCAATATTCCCGGCAGCTGAAACGATCGCAGCGGATTCGTCTCGTTCAGGTTTCTGTCGGCGTCGATAGAGCGTCATCAAGTGCACCGATCCGTCAATCGAGAGTCCTACGGAGACGGCGGCAATCATCGCGGCGCCCATGTTGACGCGTTCCCCGATCACGGCAACAACCGCTAAAACGACGAACGCGGGTAGTAGATTTGGAATCAATGCCGCGGTGGCGAGCCGGATGCGTCTCGTTGCCAGACTCATCAACAACCAAATCAAGGCAGCGGACGCCGCGAAACAGCGCCATTGATCCGATACGAGTTGATCAACCAAACGCGTCATGATGACGTAGTAACCCGTGACAATGACGGGAGACTCGCCGGACGCAATCTTTGGAGTGTCCGCCGACTCCGCTTCTTGCCAACGTATCCAGTGTTCGTTCGCGATCCGCCGCGCTCCAGTGATGAGTCCGCGTTTCGTTTGAGCGTCGAGTGTTTCCGAACTACGCAGCATGATGCGTAGCTTTCGGCGCTGGTCTTCGGAGGGCTCTGAAATTAAGGCACCGATGAACGTCGGCAACTTGGTTCGCATCGCCTCGATGCGAAGTTTTGCCGGCAACCAACGCCCGGCGCGTGACTTGCCGAAGACTTCTGTCGCATCCGCGATGCTGATCGCTTTTGAAAGGCCGCCTTCGCCACCAAGTTGCTCAAGAAGATCTTCTTCGAGCAGTCGGACTTCGCGCAGAAAGTTGTTGCTCAAGTCTGCAGGAACGTCGAGCACCAAATCCCACACGCCCGCACCCCCCAAATTTTGCTCGACGCTTCCGTAATCGCGAACGATCGAACTGTCGTCGCGAAAGTTTCGAAGGAAACTGGTTTCCGTTTCGCTGCGAGTCACCAGCAGGACGGTCGCGACAAACATGACGGATGCGGAAACGACCAGCCACCATCTCCACCGAAGGCAACGCGTCGCCAAAATCGAACCGAGACGGCGCAGGCTTCGGCCGAGGCGATGTCCTCCGCTATCGTGCCGGCGATAAATGCGCAGTTCCGGAACATGCAAGCAGAACGGCGCAAAAATAAAGACGGCCATGAAGACGTTCAGCGAGGAAAGGGCGACCATCAATCCGAATTGTCGGACGGGCAAAATCTCTGAAAACCACAAGGCAGCGAATCCGGCAGCGTCCGTCGCGCACGTCCAAAAAATGGGTGCTCCCAATCTCGTCAGCGTGTCGGCGATCGCTTCGGTTTGCGACTTTCCAGCTCGGCGATTGCGGTGATACCTGACGCCAAGGTGCAAAATCGCCGTCACCGCCACGACGGTTACGATCGCGGTCAGGATTGATGCAATCAAAGAGAGTTTGATGCCGGCGGTCACCATGATAGCGCGAGTCATGATGACGGACCAACCGATGGTCAGTCCCAAAAGCACAACGATACGTACATCGCGAAGCGCTAGAATCACGACGAGAGAAAGTAAACCGACGGTGACCACGGCAAGGTGTTGTCCGTCACGCCGCACGAGGGCGAAAGCTTCATCGACAAGTACGGGTTCGCCGACCAGTGAAACGCCACTGATGCCCGGCTCCTCTGACCAGAGCCGGGCAACTTCGCGAAGCTTTGGCACGGTCGTCGCTGATTGTTCGTCATTGATCATCGCAACGACGGCACCGTGCGAATAGTCGGCCGAATGGGTGTATCCGGCGAACACATCGCTCAGTCCGCGACCAACGGGATCTTGCGGACGCATCAGTGTTGGGCGAGTGTCACTTTTTCCGTTCCGCGTGGGGATGAGGCGGACCTTGTTGATTTCATCTGCCGCTTCGTTAAGGATCGCTGGCGAAAGCGTCGCCGTGACGCCTTCGATGGCGCGAATTTGATCGGTGAGACGCCGGCTTCGTTCGACTCCGTCCCGTGTCGCCAGATCGTCGTCGCGATACATCAAGACAAGGACGTCATCTTTGCCGAACCAACGACGCATGCTTTCGTATTCTAAAAGCGTCGGATCTTCGGGGCTGAACAGTGAGGCGATACTCTGGTCCGTCGCGAGACGCTGCGAAACGGGGTAAGCGACCGCGAGCGAGACGACGCCCGCCAGCGCGAGCACCCAACGGGCGGATATCGCAAGTCTTACCAGTTGTCGCATCCCACCAACCTTCGTGGACGAGTCCTCTTTCGTCAAGCTACGATGGACGCGTGCATACGCTGCCGCGTCGGACGAGATCCGCCGCGACACTGTTCAACGTCTCTCTCGAGTAGCCGCTAGATGTCACGCCAAGGTTCGATTCGTTGGGTGATCGGAATCGCGTTTGTTGCGGTGTTCCTCCGTGTCATCGTCCTCTTCGCGTTCCCAGCGTCGTTTGCCGAAGACCCGGATGCTTATCGGTCAATCGCTTCAACGATTGCCGAACGCGGCGTCTTCGGACTCATCGACGACAACGGAACTGCGAATTCGACGGTTTTTCGCCCACCGCTCTATCCGTGGCTCCTTTCATTTTGCGTCGACGGCAACGGCACGGTTTGGAACCGGGTCGCGACGCTGCACATTGCAATGTCGACGCTAATGGCGATCGCAACGTTTCTCGCTGCCCAAAGACTGATCGGATCGCTGCAATCCGATTCGGATCGACGCGGTTTCACGTCATCGACGAATCGACTGGCAGCCGCAGCCGCGTTGATGACGATTATTGATCCGATCTTGCTGCGGCAGTCAGCTGAATTGATGACAGAAACACTTGCGGCCTTGCTTGCGGCGATCACGATTCTGCTTTGGGCGGTTTGCTTTCCGGTTTCCAGTAACGTCCCGCGCTTCCGCGTGCCAGTCTTGGCTGGCTTGGGCGTGTCGCTGGGGCTGTCTTATCTCTGTCGACCGACGTTTCTGGTTTGGGGCGTCTTTTTGGTGCTCGCTTTGTTGGTTCAAAGAAATACCGTTGGGTCTGACTCAAGAAAATCGCTTGGCAGGCTCGCGGGTTTCCGTGATCGGCTACGGCTGAATTGGGTTTGTGCCGTCGCCGTGCTGGTGCCGCTGGCCATGGCA
The DNA here is from genome assembly GCA_039025515.1 of Planctomycetota bacterium. Classification (GTDB taxonomy): domain Bacteria; phylum Planctomycetota; class Planctomycetia; order Pirellulales; family Pirellulaceae; genus Stieleria. Next base: position 3,961 of record JBCCOI010000155.1, on the reverse strand, counting down.
GTCTTCAGCTGGACAATCCGTAACCATCGTGTCGCGGGGCATTATGTCTGGGCGACCACTCACGGCGGGTACACACTGCTGCTCGCAAACAACGAGTCCTTTTACGATTATCTGCGTGATCGGGAGCTGGGCGAAACTTGGGATGCCGAGCCGTTCTTCCAAGCCTATGACCATCGGTATGATGGCGATCCTACTACGGAGGCTTTTTGGCGAAGAGATTGGAGCAACCGAGAACGTCTTCGTACTGCGACCAGCGAGTACGAAGATGATCGGTTGTGCTACGAGTCGGCCAAGGCCACGATCATCCGCCAACCCGGAATGTTTGTTTGGTCGTGCTTGGTTCGTGCGGGACGTTTTTGGAGCCCTCTGCCCTACCTGGTTGGTGATCGTTCTACGATTGCGATTTCTGTGGTCGCCGTTTACTACACGATAATCATCCTGGCAGTGCTGATCGCGTTGGTTCGGTGGCGGACACGAATCCTGGGTCCAAGATGGTGGGCGATCGGGCTGCTGGTGTTCGCGTTAACTGCCGTCCATGCGGTTTACTGGAGCAACCTGCGTATGCGAGCACCGGTGATGCCCGGTTTGGCAATCGTTGCGGTTGCTGCGTTTTTAGGTCTCGGTCGTACCACACGGTTGTCCGTCGAAGCAGATTCAACTTGAATCGTTCGTCTGTTCTTCTTTGGCGAGTTCTACCGTTCGCTCCCAGTGATCGCGCAGGACCAGCATTTGGTCTTTGCTCCAGCCCTGTCCGATTAAGCTCGCCACATGCAGACTCCCAATGACGAGCATCGATGCGGGCACGACTAGAAACGCCCACGGGCTCCGATTGAGCATCCATTGAACGAAACCAAGAATGGCCGCTGCCAACAAGATGCATGAAGCGATGAGATAGATCGCCATCACCATGGTCCAGATTTCAGGTCGTGGAGAGAATCGACAGAATGCTTCACACTGGTCCGTTTCTTCCTCGAGCTTCGAAAGTTGCACCGAAAGATGCGGTGACCAGAATCGTCTTTGGGAACTGGGAATCTGATAGTCCAACACCCAGCCAGCAGAATCGGCGATCGCTCCCATGTCGTCATTCTTAATCGCGTGCCGGAGACGTTGCTTGGCTTCTTCACGAGGCCAAGGCAGTGTCACGCGAAAGGCGGGCTGCATTTGCAGTTGGCTGGACATCGGAAGTCTTTTGAAACGGGGCGTCTGAGAGAATCCGAGAGCTCGGAACAACTGCCAGAAAACTCTCCGGTGACTTATTATTGTCTAAAGGATAAGTCGATTTCAGGTGAGCCGACGGCGCCACTGGCCGCGGGTCCGAAGGCGAGAAAGGGATGGACGATCAATTGTTCGCAGAGCGATTGGAAATTCGAAGACGAATGGTCTCGACTCTTGATCGCGGCAAAATGCATCACGGGTTCCGTTCGAAGCCGTGATTTGCCCTGTTGCGAGAGGTTGCCGGGAATTTGGAACCGCCGAACCGCTCGCACCTGGTTTCCTCAAGCGTTGAGATTCAGAACGCTGAGTCTATTAAAACTCGTGACACGTCTGGTCACGCCAACGCAGTTCTTTTTCGACCTTGCGTTGCCCTATATTCTCGCAGGTCGCCCGCAGGATGACCGGCGGGTGGTGGTGAGGTCGATGCGGCTACTTCGTTAACTTTTTGATGCACTCGGACCAATTTTTGATTGGAACGGCGAAGCCGATTCCGGAGTCGTACCATTCGGAACCCGACGTTTCAGACTTGCCGGTTGGATGCAACGGGACGCAGATTCCGATGACTCGGCCGTCAATCGATAGCAGCGGCCCGCCGTAATTCGCGGGGCTGATGTTTGCGTCCGTCTGAACGGCACCAACCTTGAGGCGATCCAAAGCACTCACAATTCCTGCTGACACGGCCGGTTCGAAATCTCCGTAGCCGACACCCACAGCGACGGCCCACTGCCCGATCCTTAATTCGCTCACGTCGATCTTCCGAGGAACGGGTAGATCGCTTTGACCATCGATTTTCAACAAGCAGATCCTTCGTTTCTCGTCGCGTCCGAGCATGCTTGCCACATGCTTTTCACCCGAACGCAAAATCACCGTGATCACCGGCGGCTTGTCTCGAAAGTTAAAGCTGCTGGTGAGAATGTGCCCCTGCTCAGAAATGATCAATCCCGTGGTCGGTCCTACTCCGGGCTTGCTAACTCCCGAAATGCGGCCTCGTCTCGCTCCCGTTGATACTCCTCCGTATGTTTCGATCGTCACGATCGATGGCACAACACTCCTGGCCGCATTGTGAAATGCCTTTGCTGCAAGAAAATCAGCATTGATCCCTGCGGCACCCTCGTCCGCACGACAATCCATCGCTTTGTTCACGATCATGATTACCGAAATCAGCAAAACAACTCTCATGGCGTTTGCGCCTCTTCAGTTGTCGGCGTAAGCATGATTTGTAAAAGGCGGTTGCCCCGCTTGACTGCGAATTCGATCGATTCTCCGGGCGTGAGTGTCTTCGAAACCTCGTCGTATTGCTGAACCGTCTTGATTCGTTCGTCTCCGATGCCGAGGATTGCATCGTCCGGCCGCAGCCCCGCTTCGGCTGCGGGCGAACCCTTCGTGACCCGATCGACGTAAGCCGGAGCTCGTTTACCATCAAGCCGAAACAGTTTGATTCCAATGTGAGGTTTGCCAACGAGCATTCTTTTCTCGTCGACTTTGATTGGTGAATCACGTTCAACGAATTCTCTCAGCACTGCAGCAGGAATGGCGTAGTTGAGTTTTGTGCCCGAACTGCGACTTTGAAGAACCGGGCCGATCATTCCAACGAGGTCGCCGGTATTCGCATCGACCACCGCGCCGCCGGGCGCGCCGGGATTGCTGCTGATCGCATCAAGCAACACCACGGCACCCTCGTATGGAAATGCTTGGTTGCCACGCTTTGCTTCGAGTGTGGTTTTGAGCGAGACCACGCCGAGCATGACCGATGCGGGTTCGGATCCGTCCGCGATCTTAAAAAGGTTGGATACGGAGAGCACCCATTGTCCTTTAAAGACCGACGAGGACTGCGAAAGATCAAAGTACTGTTCGGTTTGAACCGGAATCTTCAAGAGCGCCATTTGGTCGACGCGACTTCGGCGAACTGCTTTTGCCAAGTGTGATGAACCATCCGGCAGGACGACACGAATTCTCTCACCGTTGAGATATGTCCCATTGGCCGTGATGATCTCACCGTCCGTTCCGACGATCAAGCCCGTCGCGTAACCGGGAGTACGTCCAACCTTTGCACCAAAAATTTTGACGACTCGGCTCTGTGCCAAACTGGTGGCTAACTCAAACGCGTTTCCATTATCACCGGCCCATAGCGGAGCGGAAACAAAGATCGCAAATAGGGCGGCAATGCATTGGCTTGCGGAGGAAGAAAGTCGATCAATCGGAGACATCATCGCTCCTCAGTTCCTTCGGCACATCACGGACATGAAAGTCCGAACCGATCCACTCTTTTTGCACTTGAGCTCGTACGCCAAGCACCTGCCGCCGATGATCGGCCCATACAGCACCATCGTTTTGGGGGCGGACTGAGCTAGCGAATGTTACGGCGGGACGAGTCACCGTACCGTCTTCATCGAATCCCGCTTTTAGCAGCGAGTGTGACGATTCGTTCGTAAGCCAGATGTAAAACGGCCGCTCCGTCTTCTCTTTGAAACGGAGACGAATCGCCAATTGGTCGTCGACAAAATCACTGCCGTCTAATTCGGGTACGCCAAGAATATCACTCAAACTAGATTCATATTGGAACGCCATCGCCGCGACTGCCAGCGTGCCAGGCCGACTCAGTGCTTCTTCTATCGAAATGGACGTCGCTTCAATGCCATCTTCTATTTTGAAGAATCCACTTGCGTTGCGAAGGATGGTGCCGCCTTCATCGGAATATAAGAAGCGACCGTCATCGGTGTAACAACTTCGCGAGGTTGAATCGCCT
>JBCCOI010000154.1:0-13182 GCA_039025515.1 Planctomycetota bacterium | reverse complement strand
GTGCCGTCACTTGTGTTGCTGCCGCCCTTCAGGAAGGTGACGTCAGCGTCACTCGTGGTTCCGGTCACACCGGCTGTACCATCAAGAAGCGACTTTTCGCCGAACTGGGTGTTCTGAGCGATCCGGTTGATGGTATCCAACGCGTTGTCGATTTCAGCTTGGTTGGCGGCGAACGCATCAGAATCGTTCACACCGGAGTTGGCCGAATCGAGTGCCAGCGAACGCACCTTGATCAAGATACTGTTGATCTCGTTCAAAGCGCCCTCTGCCGTTTGAACGACCGAAACCGCTTTTTCAGTGTTGGCGATTGCCGTCTTCAAACCGGCAACTTGTGCCCGTTGCTTTTCGGAGATGACGAGTGCGGCTGGGCCGTCGGCACCTCGGTTGATTTTGAAACCGGTCGAGAGACGTTCGATCGACTTGTTCAGAGCCGAATTCGATCGTTTCAGGTTGTTGCGAGCATTTAACGCCCCAACATTGTTGGTGATGGTTAAACTCATTCTGGGGTAACTCTTAAAGAAGGGTTATAAACGACATCCGTGACTCTGCGTGCCTCCGTGGAGATGTCGGTGAGGGAAAACCCACACGCGACTACAGGTCAAGAAGTTTCTGTGCCGTCGAAGCCGCAGCCTCTTTGGTCAGATACTCGCCGGCCTGAACTTTCAGTTTCACTGCTTCGACCACGGACTCACGCACGTCTGCAACAGATTGCTGAAGCAGTTGTGATAGATCACGAATTGAATCGAGTTGAATCGACGTTGATGCGGCGGCTTTCGCTACCGCGTCGCCAGTCGAACTCGCAGCACCACCGCCTTCGGCGGCAGGGTTTGAATCGAGCCGCTTGTATTGCGGTGGTACTGAATTTCCGGCTGGGTTGATTCTCATCTGGTTCTCTCCGCAGTGGGTGACTGCAAGCGGTTGTCGAAGAACTCGCGCATGTCTTGCATCTAAAATCCCTAAGCCGCAAACCTTTTTCAGTCGATACACACGTAGCGAATATGAGGACTAGGTGACATGTTGCACCTGGGATAGTTTTGAACCCGTTCGCATCCATCACTCATCATGGATGCAGAAGATTAGAAGGAGCATTTCGGCCCGTGTTTCGTGCGGAAACGTTGTGGATCACTGCCTTCCTGGCGATCGGTTTGATCGGCGGAGTGATCTACAATTGGCCCGACGACATGGAGGGTGAAACGGAAACTGAACTCACTGATTCAGCAAAGCAATCTGATTCAGAGAGCGATTCCAGTGATCAACAAGGCGATTTGAGGGAGAACCCTCAGTCGCCGTTGAAGCTTGATGAGGAAGGCAGTCCGACCACGTCGCCTGGCGGCGAATCTATGGAAGGAACTGCGAACCAAAGTGGGCTGTGGAGCCAGATCGCCGGAAACGAAGTTCGAAGTCAACCGATTGACTTCAGTGTGATCGAGCTGGGCGATCGATTGCTTCTCGGCGGAAACGCCACTGGTGCTTACAAGCATTTCAGCAAGCTCTGGCAGCAGGCGGATCTGCCGATGGATCCGTCGGTTCTTTTGCGATTGGGCTTGGCGAGTGAAGTCGCCGGGCTCGCCAAGCAAGCAGAGGACCATTACCGGAGCGTCATCAGGGTAACGCCGCAAGGTTCGCTGCCTCAAATTCTCGGACTTCTCGGAACGGCCCGTCTTTGGGAGCAGCGTGGGCAACTCGATGACGCGATTTCGTTGCTCAGTGAAATGCGGTTGCTCTTTGGTGATGAGACATACCCGACCATCGTTCGTCAGTCCATCTCACGACAGCTTGGCGACACTTTGCAAAAGCGACTGCTTCGCAACTCAGTCGTTTCGGAAGCATTACAGCAGGAACCCTTGCAGTATCACTACGCACCACTGCAACTGGATCCGGTATTGAAGGCCGCTGATCTTGATGCGATCGCGCGCCCAGACAACTCGGCTCCCACGGAGCTACGGCTGCTGCAGAATCCGAGGGGCGATGCGGCATCGGTCTTGCTAGAGATTCGTCGGAAGGGATATGCCTTCGTCAAGCTGATTGCGAGCTTGGAGCAGTTGACCGGGTTGGGCTTTCAAATGACCGAACGTGCAAAGACAAACTTGGTTGGGCGATTGACCAACATCGATGCCCAAGCCATCCCATTGTCGCTGCTGCTCGACCACGCGCTCGAGCCGATCGGTCTTACTTGGAGCCAATCCGAGGACATGATTATGTTGATGCACCGCGATGATTTGACGGTAGAGGATGCCGCTTCGTTTGACTTGGCGAAGACGCAACGCACGCTTCAGCAGGTTCAACTGAACTTTACCAACGGTCCAGTTCGCACTTCCGCAATCATGAATGATGCCAACAATTGTCGACTCTCAGGGCAGTGGGAATTGGCCGAAGATAAGTACCGTGCCGCCAGGGAGGGTCAACCCTCTCATGAACTCAGTGCGAAGTTGTACTTCAATGAGGCCGCACTCTCGCTGTCTAGCGGCGACAAACTTTCGGCACTCCACGCTGCCTACATGACGCTGGACCAAACGTTGACCGCTTCGTTGCAGGCGCGTGTGTACTCGATGATTGCGTCGCTCGAGTTGGAACTCGGGCAACCCACCAAAGCCGTCGTCGCAGCTTCTCGGGGAATCCGACGGGCGGACGATGATGCGGTTGCATCGGATCTATTGCTGACGTTGGTCAGATCTTATCTGCTGATCGATGATCCCGATTCGGCAAACTCGGCTTTGTTTGATTACGGCAGTGCCGTGCAGGATCCGGCACGACAACGAATCGCTGGCGTGTTTTCTTCCTATTCACGATTCCAGAGATTGAAGCCGAAAGTCGGCCTTCAGGATGAGGGCCAACGATTGGTAATGAGTCTTGCCAGTTTGCGGGAAGGCGACATGGAAACGTTTGCCGATGGATTGATCCTTTCACAGGCGTACTCCGCAATCGGCTTGAGTGCGAAAGCAGTCGACAATTTGCGTGAGGCCTTGCAACGAGCGCCTTCGGGGTTCTGGCAGGAACGGATTCAGTTCTCGTTGGCGAGTCTGTTGTTTGAGAATGCTCAAGTCGAAAAAGCAAAAGAGGTCGTCGAGTCCTTCGGAAGTGTCTCAGCGGAGATTCTTCCCTCCGTTCTGCTTCTTCAGGCTCGCATCCAGCTCAAACTGGGTGAGCTAGAATCATGCGAAGCGACTTGCAGGCGTTTGCTGGAGCAACAGTTGGACGAGGAAACGAAGTCATCGTCGCTGAATTTGATGGGTCAATCACTGGAACGACGGGGCGACCACTATGCTGCGGCGCTTTGCTTCGCCGGTTTGCTCCCCGATGCTTCGGCTCCGTCGGTGGGAGGTGTCTCTCAATGAGTCAGACAAAATCCATGACCGCTGTCATGTATGCGCACCCGAGGTCGTTCGTGGCCATTCTGTTGGTCATGGGGTTGTGCTTCTGGAAGCCGCTCGCAGCGCAATACGAAGCTCAACAGCCATACGAAAACGACGCCTCCACGTTGCGCAGCGTGATGACGCCTGATGTCGATGCCACTCAGGTCAAAACGCAACTGCAAGCACTGCTCGAGTCCACTCGAAAGGCGAGACGAGATCGCGCGCGGAAGCCGCAAGCCGGCGTTGACTCCGGTGGTTTGCGTGACTCCTCTGCCGCAAGGAATGTTCCGTCAGCGGAGAACAATGCTGCAGCGCCAAATGCTGAACGGATGCTGGATGTGGGCGCGGGAATCGGCGTTGACACTGGAAAGCCCGACTCGGTCCAGAGCATTGATGAGATCCGAGAGAGGATTCGGATTCTTCAGCGTCTGCGACGTGACCGAATGATGATGGACGAAGCTGCCCGAGACCAAGCGGTCGCGAATCCGGCCGTTCCCGTGATGTCGAACGTGCCGCTCAATGATGCAAACGAAGAGGCAAGCAACAACGCCGGCCTGGATGAACAGGTGAGTCCTTCGCTGGATGCCGCAGTTGATGCTGAATCTGTTTCCACAGAAGTTCCTATTCCGCCTGCCGTGACGTCCGGGAACTCGGTTACCGGTTCGCAAGTGTTGCCCCAACCTGCAAATACCTTTGCACTCGGGCAAAGCCTCTTTCGGACCGGAAACTACGAGTCTGCCCTGAAATCATTTCGGGCTGCCGAGGCTGCATCTCTTTCGCCATCGGAACGAACATGGTTGGACCTTTTGATCGCGCTCTGCGAACATCGGCTCGGGCGAACGAGCGAGGCGATGGGGCGACTGCGTGAGGTCGCCAACACCAAGTCTTCGGACTATCCCATTCGAGTCTCCAAATGGTGGCTCCAACACGCCGAAGCGAGCAACGAAACGAAAGTAAAGTGGGACGCACTGTCCTCCGAGCTGAACCTTCTTGCCGAAAGAATCAATGAGCAATGATGAAAGCTGAAACGACGAACCTTGCGGACGCGGATGAACTGTTCGGGCTGACGAATCAGTTGAAGGCCCAGTACGAACAGCTCGCCAGTTTGATCGAATCTCTTCATGATGAAAATGGTCGCGACGTCGCTCCGATGAACGACCAGATGCAGAGAATCAAGCAGACCGAGGCCACATTGAAGCCACTTCGTGACGAATTTTTGGCGAAAGGCAACGTCGTCGACGGTCCGTTGAAGAAGGTCAACGACGAGACTATCGAGATCGTCATTTCATTGATGCCGATGTTGGCGGAACTGGAGAAGTCGTCCGTGGAATCATTGAGACGACTATTTCCAAAGATTCAGGGAAGCGTTCGTGCCATACAAATGCAGAACGCATACCAACATCACCGGCACGGGCATCAAGATCATAACCAGTCGGCGGAATGATTCGGCGCAGGTAAGCGTATCCTTCTTTTAGTGACGTGAGATAGTAAGCGGAGTTCAAAGTTCGTGGGGCAGTCACGATGATCGTCACTCAATCGACCGAGATGAAGGAACTCATCGGTTTTGCAACCCGGGCGGCAAAATCAAACGCTCCGATTCTGTTGACCGGCGAAAGCGGAACCGGAAAGGAGTTGTTTGCGGAATTGATCCATCAAACGAGCTTGCGTGCCGACGCGCCGTTTGTCGCCGTGAACTGCGCCGCTTTGTCAGAGAACTTGCTGGAGAGCGAGTGGTTCGGACATGAACGTGGAGCATTCTCGGGTGCCGTCAATGAGCGACGCGGCAGATTCGAACTCGCAGACGGTGGGTCGCTCTTCCTCGACGAAGTCAGCGAGATTCCTGTCGCCGCACAGGCAAAGCTTTTGCGTGTCTTGGAAACGAGCACATTCGAGCGAGTGGGTGGAACTCAGACGGTGAAGAACGACGTTCGCATTATCACCGCCAGCAATCGGGATTTGAACGAAGAGGTGAACGCGTCGCGATTTCGGTTCGATCTCTTGCACCGAATCAATGTGATTCACATTGAGATACCACCGCTGCGCGAACGTGCGGGTGACATACCCTTGCTCGCGATGCACTTCGTTGACAAGTTCCGCACGGAGAGTGAGTGTGTGGTCGAAGGGTTTCAACCAGAAGCGATGCGATTGCTTGCACGCCATGATTGGCCCGGCAACGTTCGGGAACTTCGGAACGTGGTCCATCGCGCGTGCGTGCTCACTCAAGATACAGCGATTGCCCCGGAACATTTGGGACTGAGTCCGACGGACTCGTCAAAGTCGTCGATCGGTTTAGTTCGTGGTGGAAACACGCGCTCCGAAGCATCGCTCCCCGAAGAGTGGTTGCATACTCATCTTGATGAAGTTGAGCGTCAAATCATCGTTGCGGCTATCGAGAGATTTGGAAACCGACGCGTCGTGGCGGAGAAACTAGGCGTCTCGCAGCGGACGCTCACAAACAAAATCAACCGCTATCGTGAGCGCGGGAAGGCTGCTTAGGAGCGTCGACCAATGATTGTCGCCGATCGCCTCCGTCCGATCGATTTTGACACGTTTCCATAGGGCTGAGCCAAAGGGCGACTTTCAAAAACACGCCAGTGATTCATGGGGCTGTTCCTCAGGAACGGCCAAGTCGGTAGCCGGCCGGTCTCCACGCAGCTTCCGTCAGCAGAAAGCGTCACGCGAACTCGCAGTCACATCCTCGAGTTCGGTTGGCACGGCTCCCAATCCGCTGGGTGTTAATCTCATTGCCCGTCGTGACGGATCAGCTATTCTATTGGCCCTTCAATTCTTCTCTCAACCGCCCCCCACCGAAGCCCGCGGAGTCCGCACGCAATGAAGGCGATGCTACTAACCGAGTACAAGAACCTGAAAGTCACGGAGGTCGATGATCCCGAAGTTCGTGCCGATGATGTGCTCGTCAAAGTTCGCGCTTGCGGCATCTGCGGCAGTGACATCCACGGATACGACGGCAGCAGCGGTCGGCGAATTCCTCCGCTCGTCATGGGACATGAAGCGGCCGGGGAAGTCGTGCGTGTAGGCGAAAGCGTCACGGAGTTCAGTGTCGGCGACCGCGTCACGTTCGACTCAACCGTCTCCTGCAGCGACTGCTTTTTTTGTTGCCGTGGCATGAGGAACCTTTGTGACAATCGGATGGTACTGGGCGTCTCGTGCGGCGAGTACCGTCGTCACGGCGCGTTTGCGGACTTAGTTTCCGTGCCGAAGAGCATCTGCTATCACATTCCTGCGGACCTTCCGTTCGAGCATGCGGCGATGATCGAAGCTGTGTCGGTTGCGGTTCACGCGGTCAATCGAACACCCATCAAGCTCGGGGAAACCGCGGTCGTCGTTGGCAGCGGTATGATTGGGTTGTTAACCATTCAAGCCGCCAAGTTGGCCGGTTGTGGACAGATCATCGCGGTGGACCTTGATAACGATCGTTTGGACGTCGCGTCCGAACTGGGCGCCGATGTGGGGCTCAACGCGAAGGAAGTCGATGTGGTTGCCGAGGTCAAATCTCGTACCCAAGGAAGAGGTGCGGACGTCGCCTTCGAAGTCGTCGGTGCAACGCAAACCATCGAGACTGCCATCGAGTCCGTTCGCAAGGGAGGCACGGTTACGCTTGTCGGCAACCTGGCTCCAAGGGTCGAAGTTGGGTTGCAGGCCATCGTGACGCGTGAGCTCAGTTTACTCGGATCATGCGCTTCTAACGGCGAGTATCCAGAGTGCATCGAGCTGCTTAGGACGGGAGCGATCAAGGTTGCTCCGCTGATCACCGCGACGGCGGCACTGGACGAAGGACCGGAATGGTTCGAACGACTTTATGCCGGCGAAAAAGGTGCGATGAAAGTGATCTTGCAGCCCAACGGATAATTCACTGCCCGCCACTGGATAGGTCCGCGACGCCTCCCCACTCCCTCCAATGACAAAGATGACTCCGACCATGATGATGCAGCTTGCCTTCCAATCCCTACCTAGATCAATTGTATTGGTTTTGGTTCTTATGGGTCTGCTTTCCACTGGGAGAACGCTCTCGGCGGTTGATGCGGAGGCCTGTGACGAAATTAAGTTCTTCACACTCACGAACAAGAATGGTGTTTCGGTTCGTTTGACAAATTTTGGTGCCATCATCACGGAGATCAATGTTCCCGATCGGGACGGGAAACTGGGTGACATTGCTCTCGGATACGAAACGCTCGCGGAATATACCAACGCGGTCGACAAGCCCTACTTCGGTGCAGTCGTTGGAAGGTATGGCAATCGGATCGCCAAGGGGCAATTCTCGATCGACGACAAGGTTTATTCACTCGCAATTAACAACCCTCCCAACAGCTTGCACGGTGGGATCATCGGTTTCGACAAAGTGATCTGGAACGCGGCGGTCGAACAGGATACCAATTCCGTCGTGTTAACCTATTTGGCCAAAGATGGCGAAGAGGGCTATCCGGGTAACCTGAAGTGTACGGTGACCTATCGGTTGACCGACGAAAACGCTCTCGAAGTCGACTATCTGGCAACGACGGACAAAGCGACGCCCGTCAACTTGACTCAGCACACCTACTTCAATCTGAAGGGAGAGGGTGAAGGCGACATACTCGATCATGAACTGATGATCAATGCACAGCGATTTACGCCCGTCGACTCGACATTGATTCCGACCGGAAAGACGCCCTTTGTGCAGGGAACACCGTTTGACTTCACCACCGCCAAGGCGATCGGCCAGGACATCAACCAGGAGGACGAGCAGTTAACGTTTGGGGGCGGCTATGACCACAACTGGATCTTGGACAAGGGTGGCCAAACCGGTGAACTCACGCTCGCTGCAAGCGTTTACTCGCCGTCGACAGGGCGTGTTCTTGAGATTTCAACGACGGAACCGGGGATTCAGTTTTACTGCGGGAACTTCCTTGATGGACGTCTAAAAGGCAAGTCTGGCAAGCCGTACGTTTATCGCGGTGGGTTCTGCCTGGAGACTCAACACTACCCTGATAGTCCCAATCAACCGGGTTTCCCCTCGACGATTCTCCGACCGGGCGAGCAATACGAATCCAAGACGATTTTCCGCTTTTCGACGCGAAAAGAGTGATTCGGGGGCGTAAAGCAAATTGAACGATTGCGAAACTATTCCGGTTATCGCTGTTGATCGGGGAATACGCATCGAATCGTCACTTTCCGCAGGACCAGAGATCGAATCTGTGCCGTTGAATTTCCGAACTCACTAGCAGGCTATCGATCTTCTTTCGCTTGCTGGAGCCTTCCAGTGGACCATTCTACGCGGCCATTTCGCCTGTCGATTCTGATTCCGTTCCAACGTGACCAGCAACTGTTCGAAGAAACACTGCTGAGCGTTTTGGAGAACCGTCCCGAGTCGACACAAATCATCGCCGTCCACAACGGGACTTACTCAGATCCGTTTGACCTTGGAGATGAAGTCGATTTCGCTACCGCGCGTTCTTCCAACCTCGTTGACCTCATCCGCGACGGGTCCGACCTCGTTCGCGGTGACGTTGTCCACGTTTTGGCTCCCGGGTTCCGCGCTTTAGAGGGCTGGGCAGCGCCCGCAATCGAGGCGTTCGAAGACTTCAGTGTCGCAGCGGTCGATGTTCTCGTAGGCGATAACGGCACGGAGCTCGCGGCGGGATGGTTCAATTCGGCCGGACGGCTTTGCCAAAGCTTTCGAGAGGTCGGCGAGCCTTGTTCGATGAATGGAATGTCAATTCGAGGCGTGCACTTGGATGCAGCATTCTTCCGGGCGCGTGTTTTGCGCGAGCTGCTTGATGCAGCAGCGCCTGCGATGAATGATCCGATCGCCTGTGCCTTTGCATTCGGTTGCCTGCTTCAGGGCAAAGCTTGGAAAGTTGCATCGGTCTTGGAAGCGAAGGTCGATGCTTCACTTGCGACGCCGTACGTAGAAGACTCTGACTCGGCTCGGGGTGAGTGCCTTGCGGCGATTGAATGCCGTGTTATGGGTGAGCCATCGTTATCGCACGCCGCGATGATTCGTGAGGCGGTTTTGGGCTGGAGCTCATTGGGCGAATGGTTTGGCATGATGCGGTACAAGTCAACGCTTCCGGCAATGCGACGCTTGATCGATCCGGATTGCGTCGCAGGCCCGTCTCAGGCTTTGCAAGCGAATCGACTTGGGCCAGGTGAGCTCGGGGCCGGTAAACAAAGTGCTCTTTCAAGAGCTGCTTGAACGATCCATAAAGCTGAGTACTTGTAACAGCATCTCTGTTTTTGGCATTGCCACCCCCGCCTCCTTTGCCGCCGCGATCGGCCTGCGGAAAATGGCGTCCAGCTCCATTTTCCGTCCGGCGAGATAGTCCAATCTCATGCTGCTGTCGTAAGGGACCATCGTCCGCGTGTGATCGATGGTTTTCTCGATCCACTCTTCGCCGATCTTCGCGCCGACGGCATTCGCCGCGGTATGTACCTCCGTGATGATGTCACGTATCAGTGACACGGCGGCATCACTTGCGATCATCTTGTCAGTCGACGCGTCGAGTGCGACCGAGAGTCCATTGAATGGAATGTTCCACATCAGTTTTCGCCAACGCACCAAGATCAAGTCTTCCGACATCTGGGCTTCGATCCCGGCGGCGACAAATTCGGATTCAATTTGTTTGGCAAGTCGCAGGGGTTCATCGAGACGTTCAGATGGGCCGAATACGATTCGGCCGTAGTCGATGTGTTTGATGTGGCCGGGGCCGACTTTGTTGCTGCAAAGAAAACAACAGCCTCCGAGAATTCGGTTGACCTGGAAGTGCTCGGATAAGTCAGCCTCGACTCCCAGGCCGTTCTGCAGCACCAACGCGCTGCCTCCATCCCGCATCGTCGACCGAAGCATGGACGGCAGGAGGTTGTTTTGTACGGTCTTCAATCCGACCAGCGTCACATCGCAAGCTGGCATCTCCGCAGCATCGGAGTAAACGTTGGGTGATTCGAGCGTGAAATCGCCCCAGCGACTCTCGATCCGGAAGCCGAACCGACGAACGTGATCGAAATCGCTGCGAAGCAGAAAGTGGACGTCGTGTCCCGATTTCGCCAACATTGCCCCGTAGAGACCTCCGACGGCCCCGGACCCGAGCACGGCATAGCTTTGTTTTTTCATTGATTCCATTACCTGTGCATCGATCGTCTACAATGAGGCCCCCCGCCGGGTGTCTGTTATCCTGCCTACGATCAGTCCTTCCCAGAAAAATGCATCCCACCCATTTTCCGCCTCGCTTCAATGCTTTGATCATCTCCCTCGTTGCTCTGTTTTCAACCGGGGTGCAGCCGGAGAGCAGAATTGTTCGTGCCGAGGATGCTTCCAGAGTGCCCGCTCCTCTCGGTCGGCCGGTTCAATTGATCTTTGATACGGATATCGGAAATGACTGCGACGACGTCATGGCAATGGGCGTGATCCATGCCCTCCAGTCACGCGGCGATTGTGAGTTACTGGCGGTCACGATTACGAAGGATCACGAGATTGCGGCACCGTTTGTGGATGCGATCAATACGTTTTATGGCCGTGGCGAAATTCCCGTGGGAGTCTGTCAAAGTGGCGTGACACCTCATGCCGGCAAGTTCAATCAGCTCGCCAACGAACGAAACGCCGATGGGACGCAGCGCTACCCGCACGACTTAACGCAAGGCGATGCGAAGCCCGCAGTGCAGTTGCTCCGCGAAACGCTCGCATCAGCGGAGGATGACAGTATCGTGATTGCCCAGGTCGGTTTTTCGACGAATCTTGCTGATCTTCTTCGTTCCAAGCCCGATGCGATCAGTGATCTCGGTGGCGCAGCACTCGTGAAACGCAAAGTACGTTTGCTGTCGTTGATGGCGGGTGCTTTCACGCAGATTGTCGGTGACACCGGGCATCTCTACGACCACAAAGAGTACAACGTCGTCAAAGACCTGGCGTCGGCTCGGTACCTGGCGCAGCATTGGCCGACGCGTGCCATCTGGAGTGGCTTTGAGATTGGACGCAACCTCCGCTACCCGCACGAGAGCATCGAGCGGGACTTTGGTTATGTGACTCATCATCCAATCGCCGAGGCTTACATTGCCTATAACCCGCCACCACACAATCGCCCGACATGGGATTTAACGTCGGTGCTTCATGCGGTGCGCCCGGATCGAGAGTATTTTGAGCTTTCACAAAGGGGGAACGTCCTCATAGTCGAGCAAGGGCTTACGGAGTTCAAAGCCGACGCCAGCGGCAACCATCAATACTTGATCATTGGCGAAGGATGTCATGACCGAATTACGGAAGCACTTGTTCAATTGACCACTCAGCCCCCGTGTACTGCCAAGTAACGTCCATACCTAAGTCGTTTTGCTGTCGATTGCGTCTCGCCTAACATTCTAACCCGCGGTTTGAAAACATGTTCCGACTGATACACGAAGCTCTCCCCATCTGCCGCGCACTGCCCCGACTCGCGGTTCTTACTCTGTTGCTTGTGGGATCGAGTCTCTTTGCCCAGACGAGCGAAAAGCTGTCCAGCCGCTACATCCCGGGAAATGCGCTGGCCGCCACCTTCGTCTTTCCTTCTGAACTGTTAGACGATCCTTCGGTTCAAATGTTGCCGATAGAGGTTGCGGAGGCTGCGACAATGGAAAACGTTGGTGTGGAGCTTCGCGACCTTGAAGAAATCAAGTTGGTCGTGGGGATGCCTTCGCCTGCGGGACCCGTCGGTGGTCTCGTCGTTTCGCTCGCAAAGGGGTACTCGTTCGAAACACTGAGTCCGAAGCTGACCGAGAGCTTTGAACGCGGCGAAGAGAACGGGCTGGTCATTTATACAAGCCGGCAGCAACCCGTTGTTCGTGTTTACCAACCCGATCCTCAGACTATGTTGATCGGGATGGGTGGCTACCTGGATGCGATGATCGATGCCGCGGATGGCGGAGAGGGAAAGCTTCCAGACTTGGTTTCGAAGCTGAGTCGTCGGAAGGGCACAACGGCAATCGCCGTGCTGGAACAGCTTCGACCAATGATCACGCCGATGCTTCAGCAGCAGCAGCCGATGCTGCCGCCGCAACTTCAGGACGCCGTCAACGTGGCCGAGTACACCGACGCCGTGTTGATCAATGCAGACTTCTCTTTGTCAAACGGCTCGACGACGCTTTCTTTCCTTGGCAAGGATGAAGCCTCTGCCGAACGAATTGAGACGCTGATCAATGACTCTTTGGACTTTGCTTCGACGATGATCATCGCTCAAGCCAAGAAAGAGTTTCAGGGTGATTCGGCGATGGATCGAGCAATGATCAAGTACATCGAGCGTATGGGGCAGCAAGTTCCTGAGATGATCCGGCCCAAGCGTCGCGGAGATCTTGTTCAGGTGAAGACGGAGATGGAAACCGGCGTCGCCACAACGGGTGTGTTGGTGGGAATGCTATTGCCGGCTGTCCAGGCAGCACGGTCGGCAGCACGTCGGATGTCCGGAAGCAATAATTTGAAGCAGATTGCTCTTGCTTACCACAACTATCACTCAGCTTATCGAGTGTTGCCCGCCAACATCACCGATGAGGACGGCAATCCGCTGCTCAGTTGGCGTGTGGCGATCTTGCCCTTCATCGAAGAGCAGGAACTCTATGAGCAGTTTCATTTAGACGAACCGTGGGACAGTGCTCACAACTCGTCATTGATCGCGAAGATGCCCGCCGTCTATTCGGATCCGGCGACGTCGCTTCCGCAGGGGTTGACCATCTACCAGCGTCCCGTGGGAGAGAAAACGATGTTTCAAGAAGGCGAAGAGAGGCGTTTTCGAGATGTACTCGATGGCCTTTCCAACACGATCATGGGGATGGAAGTCGCTGCGTCTTCTGCCGTCGAGTGGACGAAGCCATC
>JBCCOI010000153.1:0-13291 GCA_039025515.1 Planctomycetota bacterium | reverse complement strand
TCAATCACGTAGTCGTCACCCGCGACGTCACCGAGGATGAGATCGAGACCAACAAAGCCGCGTGCGGTTGGAGGCATCGCAGCGACGGCACGGGACGCAATCGCTGCCGCACGCCGTTGCAAGGCATCATCCAGAGGACCGCAACCGCCGCGATACTCACAGTTCGCTCCGATAATGTTTTGTGAAACGGCGGGAAGAAACGTCTGGTAGCTGCCGGACGAAAGCAACGCGATCGACACGGGTTGCCCCTGGACCCAGCCTTGCATGATGTCATTCTCTTTCAGTGACTTTCGCGCTTCGCGGAAGTCACGAAATGTCTTCAAGTCTTGGGTCCCACAGCCATCGCGGGGCTTTACGACAAACTTCTCGTAGCCCGCCAAAACGCCAATCATGCGATCGTCGTCAACTGCGATATAGGGCGGATGACAGATTCCACTGCTATGCAAGACTTGCGCGGTGAGAAGCTTGTCGCTTGCCACTCGAAGAAAATCACCACTGCCGGCGACGACGTCAATTCCCGTGCCACGCAACACCGCCGCGGACTTCGCGAGAATACCCTCCTGTTCGGGAGCAATGATGATGGCTGCGTCACAACCTTTTGCTGCTGCAGCCCATTGACCCCAAAGCGGCTTGTCAGCTTCGTACGGGATGATCCGAGACGCATCCACCGCCTCAAACCGCGTGTCGAGAACGACGGTGCTTTCGGCGAAATCATTGAGGTCATCAATGAAGGCAGCGAGCATGGCTTCGCCTTCCTGCTTCATGCCGACCGGCATTTCATCAAAGGAAAGCGCTCCGTAGCCGCCGCCGCAAACAAACTCGCCGACGAAAATTTTCAATGAACCGTCCTTTGGACTAGAAAATTCCTAAGTGATCGCGTGCCTCGTCCGACATCATTTCTTGCGACCACGGCGGCTCCATCACGACTTTCACTTCACACGTGTCCACTTCTTCCAGCTCCTCCGCAGCGGACTTGGTTCCAGCGACCAGTTGCGGGCCCGCGGGACACATAGGACTCGTCATCGTCATTTCGACGTTCACATCATGTCGACCGTCTTCCTTTTCATCACCGACGTTGATCGTGTAAACCAAGCCAAGATCGACGATGTTGACATACAACTCCGGGTCGATGACCTGTTTGAGCGATTCTCGCACCTTTTCTTCGTCAAGCATCTTTTCTCTCCTGGGGTTTGACGAGCCTTACTCGTATTCGCGGACTTGACGCGAGATGGCGTCTCCAAGTGCGTCGCGAACGCTTTCGATCGTGATGCGATCGAAAATCTGTTGGAAGAACCCAGTCACAATCATACGGGTTGCTTCCTTCCGAGTAAAACCGCGGCAACGGGCATAGAAAATCTGCTCCTCGTCGACCTTCGCCGTTGTGCTTCCGTGCGTGCAACGCACATCATCCGCTTCGATCTCAAGTCCTGGGATCGAATCGGCGCGGGCGGAATTGGAGAGAACCAGGTTATCATTCCGCTGGTAGCCGTCAGTCTTCTGTGCGATCGGGTCGACCTTGATCATCCCGCGCCAGACGGTGCGGCTCTTGTCTTGTTGTGCTGCCTTGTAGAGGAAATCACTACGGCAGGCTTCGGCCCGGTGATATTGCTGTGTGTGATACGCGAGGTGCTGTCGGCCTTCGGTGAACATAACGCCGTTGACTTGGCTGTTAGCTCCTGGGCCGATCAAATCGACCGATTGGTTGACTTTCGACAGCATCGACCCCATGGCAGCAAGCGTCCACTGCAGCGTGCAATCCCGACCGATCGTCGCCTTTTGCTGTGCAAAATGGAATGACTTCAGACCCCATTCTTGAAGGTTGACGTACCTCAAGTGGGATCCCGGTTTTTGGATGAGCTCCACGCCTCCCAAATGCAGTCCACTGCCCTTTCGGTCGACGCTATTTGACTCGTGGAGCAGCGTCGCTTCCGCGCCGTCTTCGATGACGACCAGGGTATGCGTTGTGTCCGTCCCGCCGTTCGTCAAAACCGAACCGATGTGCAAGGGCCTGTCGACAACAACGCCCCGTGGCACATACAGGAATTGCCCCCCGCTCATGAATGCAGCGTGCAGGGCAGCGAACTTGTCATGGTCAGGATCGAAGGCGGTGAAAAGATACGGTCTTACCAACTCCGGGTGGCTCTCCGCCACATCCGAAAGGCTGCCAAAGACAACACCTTTCTCCACAAGGTCCTGGTCGAGATTCTGCTTGGTGACGTAACTATCGACAGTCTCGATTCTCCCACCAAGCTCAACACCTTCGATCAACTGGTGGACACCTTCCACGTCGCCGAATTCGAATGAGTTCTCCGCTTTCGGAAGTCCAAACTTCCCGAGCTGAAACGCTCGAATGTCCGTCCGGATCCACTCTTCGTGTCGTCGTTCGGGCCAGCCCATCGACTCGGCATGTTCAAACGCTTCCTTCCGAAGCGCGATCAGCCAATCGGGTTCGTTCGACGTCGACAAAAATGCCTCGAAGCCGGCAGCGTCGAATCGGTCAGTGAGCGTGGAGTTCATGTTCAAGTGCTACTAGGTGAATGATGACGTGCAAACAGACTTTGAACCAGCGAGTGGATCAACCCGGTTGCAACAAGGGGATCGACAACCATGCTCCCGGCGAGAACAACTGCCTCGGAGCATGGCGGAGTGATGACGATTTGATCGGACAACTTCGTCCGCTGACGGTGCCTAACCGACGCTGCCTTCCATTTGCAGTTGGATGAGGCGATTCATCTCGATCGCGTACTCCATTGGAAGTTCTTTCACGAGCGGTTCGATGAATCCATTGACAATCATCGTGCTCGCCTCTTGCTCAGTCAGCCCCCGGGAGAGCAGATAAAACATTTGCTCTTCGCCGATTCGAGAGACGCTTGCCTCGTGCCCGATCTGCACGTCTTGTTCGCTGATCTCGATGTAGGGATAGGTGTCACTGCGGCTTTCGGGATCCAAGATCAACGCATCGCAAACGACGTTGTTTTTGCTGTTGGTTGCGCCGGGCTGCACAGCCACCAATCCGCGGTAACTGCTGCGTCCGCCGTTCTTGGAAATACTCTTGCTGATGATTTGCCCTGTCGTGTTGGGCGCTTCATGAACCAGCTTCGCACCTGCGTCTTGGTGTTGACCGGCACTCGCGAAAGCGATGGACAGGATTTCGCCACGAGCTCCGGGCTCTTTCATATGGACAGCCGGATACTTCATGGTCAGCTTGCTGCCCAAGTTGCCGTCGACCCATTCCATCGTCGCATCGCCGTACGCCCAAGCTCGCTTGGTGACGAGGTTGTAGATGTTATTGGCCCAGTTCTGGATCGTCGTGTAGCGACATCTGGCGTTGCGTTTTGCGACCACTTCGACGACCGCACTATGCAAACTCTCGGTGCTGTACATCGGCGCGGTGCAGCCTTCGACATAGTGCACATTGGCGCCTTCGTCGACCAAGATCAACGTACGCTCGAACTGCCCCATGCTTTCCGCATTAATCCTGAAATATGCCTGCAGCGGAAAATCGATCGAGACGCCCTTCGGAACGTAGATGAATGATCCGCCCGACCAAACGGCGCTGTTCAAGGCGGCGAACTTATTGTCTTCCGGCGGAATGACTTTCCCGAAGTATTCGCGTAGAAGCTCGGGATGCTCGCGAACCGCCGTATCAGTGTCGGTAAAGATCACCCCTTTCTTCGCCAAATCCTCTTCAAGCGAACCATAGACAACTTCGCTTTCAAACTGAGCTTTCACTCCGGCCAAAAACTTCTTTTCGGCCTCCGGAATCCCGAGCTTGTCGAAGGTGTCTTTGATTTCCTGTGGAACATCGTCCCATGTCTTCCCCTGACCATCAGTCGGTTTCAGGTAGTAGAAGATGTCTTGGAAATCAATTTCGATGTCGCCACCCCATTTCGGCATCGGCTTGGATTCGAAAATATCCAAGGACCGAAGTCGAAATTCCCGCATCCAGTCGGGTTCGTTCTTGATGTCCGAGATCTGATTGACAATCTCTCGGTTCAGCCCTTTCTGGGCCCGAAAGACTCCCGTGGTCTCCGTACGGAAGTTGTATTTATTGATTTCGCCGATTTCAGGCTTTTCAGGGGCTTCAGTTGCCATCGTTGCTACTCCTAGCGTTCCACGTTTTCAAAATTCAAACGTGTTTGATCAATCGATAATGAGGAAAAAAAATGGAGACAGTGGTTTGCGTTGCCGCCGGTCTCGCATCAAAAAAATCGTCAGGCGGAGACCGCTTCTTCGGCCAACATTTCCTGATTGGCTGCTTCGGCTTCCGGGTAGGCCTTGCGGATTCGCTCATAGCCCTGGCGATGAAGTTCCTCTGCCAGTTCTTTCCCGCCAGTCTCAACCAGTCGACCACCCAGCATCACATGTGTGAACTGTGGCGGGTTGTGTTCGAGCAACTTGTCGTGGTGCGTGATGATCAGGAGGCCCATCTTCTGATGTCCGATGTCTGCGATCGATTCACTGGCAAGACGAACGGCATCGGCATCCAGCCCCGAATCGGTCTCATCGAGGACGGCAAACTTGGGCTGCAGCATGGCAAGCTGAAGGATCTCCGCTCGCTTCATTTCACCGCCGGAGAACCCATCGTTCACGTAACGGCGTGCAAACTCGCTATCCATTTGCAGGTGCTCCATCTTCTGCTTCAGTTCCTTTCGGAATTCACGCATTGGAATCAGTTCCTCGCCCTCTTTACGATCGGGACGCCGAACGTTTGTGGTCGCGTGGCGAAGAAAGTCTGCCATCTTGACTCCGGGAATCGCCATCGGTCGTTGGAACGCCATGAAGATTCCGGCGCGGGCCCGCACGTCGGGCTCCATCTCCAGCACGTCCGCATCGTCCAAGGAAATTGAACCCTCAGTCACCTCGTAACCGGGATGCCCCATGATCGCCAGACCGAGCGTGCTCTTCCCGCTACCGTTCGGTCCCATCAACGCGTGTGTTTCGCCATGGTTCATCGTGAGGTTTACGCCACGAAGGATGGGCTTGTCGCCAACCGAGACGTGCAGGTTTTCAATTTTTAAAACGTGGGACATATCGAGTTTCTTGGCTGTTAAGAAATAATGGTTCGTGTGTGATGAATCAGGGAATTCAAAGTCAGTCTGACTGTTCCGAGGGCGAGAACTGACAACAGGAATCGCCGTCGAGACGACATTGGCTCAGTTGCAAAGTCTTCCCGAGGGCGAACGAAAGGACCTTTTCCTCCAGTCGGCACATCATGTGGTCGACGGAACCGTCGGCGAGCGCCGGATAGGGGCATGCATTGATTCCGAGTACCGGGAGTTCGCCTTCGGAGATGACGTCGCTGGCAACACGGCGTTCGGCCAGTAGCTGCGATAAAAGTTTCATGCGTTCTTTGAGTGGAGCGGACGCGTCCAACCTGGACGCGTACTCATTGCCCAACCGCTTCGCAATACTTTCGAGCAACCGATCACGCAGGTCCGGATCGTCGATCGACATGAACTCACGCCACATCGCCTCCGCGAGGTCGGTTGAATCGCCGCCGGTCTCTCGCCGACCCGACGCGGTGATTTGATACTGGAAAGAAGGCCGTCCGCGCCCTGCAACGATCTTCTTTCGCTCAATAAATCCGCGATCGATCAAACGATCCAATCGTTGACGGATGGCGGTCGCCGTGACGCCGAGCGAGGCAACAAGCTCATTAACACCTGTCCACTCCCCGCCATGCATGGCCAAAAGCAGCTCGCGATCAACAGATCGGAGGTTGGCGGATTCGGTTGGGGTTACTTCTCGAATCATTTCAAGTGGTGGATCGCGAGCTTCGTACAGTTCAACTATTGCAGTAACGGCTATTTTTGACAACTACCGTTGTGTAAAATCGGCGTAGAAAAAATTACGACAAAAAAAGGCGAAGAAAACACCGCAGGATGGTGCGAGTTTTTTCCGTTTCCGCGCTGCGGGACACACTTGTTTGGGCAGGCTGGGAGGGACGTTTTCCGAAGCGTCCGGTGAGGGTCTACCCCTAATTTTTTGCCACCATCGCTGCTACGCTTTTGCACTCTTCCAAGACAAATCCCCTCTAGAGCTCACCCATGAAAGCCGTCGCGGTTACCCCCGGCACCCCCAATAGCGTTCACCTCACCGACGTGGCCGAACCCAGCCTCGACGCGTTTCCGGGCGGAGATGGCGTACTCGTGAAGACGTTGAAGGTCGGTGTGGATGCAACTGACCGTGAGATCAATGAGGCTCTGTATGGGAATGCTCCGGACGGAGACTCTCATCTCGTCATCGGGCACGAATCTTTTGGGATCGTAGAAGCGGTCGGCCCCAGCGTGACGCGGGTGAAGCCGGGCGACTACGTCACGGCAACCGTTCGTCGGCCGGGCGGGTCAATTTACGACCTGATCGGCACCAACGACATGACGAGCGAGGAGA
Organism: Planctomycetota bacterium; assembly: GCA_039025515.1. Classification (GTDB taxonomy): domain Bacteria; phylum Planctomycetota; class Planctomycetia; order Pirellulales; family Pirellulaceae; genus Stieleria. Next base: position 6,898 of record JBCCOI010000153.1, on the reverse strand, counting down.
CTTACTACGAACGCGGGATCAACCTACGACATGGCTTCATGACGGAGAAATTCGTCGACGAAGAGGAGTACATCGTCCGGGTTCCAAGTGGGCTGAAGCACCTGCACGTCCTTCAGGAACCGATGAGCTGTGCCGCGAAGGCTGTTGAGCAGGCTTTTGAGGCCCAACGCCGGATGAAGGTTTGGCGACCGAAACTGGCTTACGTCTTCGGATCCGGTCAGATCGGATTGTTGACGACGTTGATTTTAAAGTTGCGAGGGCTTCAAGTCTTCACGTTGGCGCGGAGTGAGCCTCCTCATTTGAAAAGCGAAATCGTTGAGGGCATGGAGTGTCACTACGTTAGCACGCGACAAACGCCAATCGAAGAGCTGGTGAAGAAGACTGGCAAGCCTGACCTGATTGTTGATGCAACAGGCAGCAGCAAGCTCGCCATGGATGCCCTTCGATACGTCGGACACAACGGTGTCGTTGTTTGGACCAGCATCACCGGCGGCAGCCGCAGCATTGAAGTTCCGTCAGATGAAATCAATCTGAATTTCGTTCTCGGTAACAAGCTGATGCTGGGAAGCGTCAATGCAAACCGAACTCACTTTGAAAGCGGAATCAGAGACCTGGCGCTCGGCGATGTGATGTTCCCCGGAGTGCTGTCAAAGATTTTGACGCATCCGGTCGACGGTCTCGACAACTACCAGGAGATGATGCGGCTGCTTGTGGAAGACCAAGACGCTCTCAAAGTCTTCGTGAATATCGCAGATGGCTGAGCCCCTGTAAGGGTGATTGCTCTGACGATCGTTGGGCCTTGTCGCCCTGGCTATCGTTCTCACAATTTAGTTGCGTCCGCTAATCAAAATCCGAATCACTGACTTCAAGCGAGCTCACTGAGCCGACACGTAAAGGAGCGATGAAATGTCTTACACCCTTCCCGAATTGCCCTACGCCCATGACGCGTTGGAGCCGCATATCGATGCCAAGACGATGGAGATCCATCATGGCAAGCACCATGCCGCATATGTCGCCAAACTCAATGGTGCCATCGAAGGGACAGACTTGGGCTCCAAGTCGATCGAAGATTTGATCGCAGACTTGGCGGGCGTCCCGGAAGCAAAGCGTGGAGCCGTGCGAAACAACGGCGGAGGTCACGCGAACCACTCTTTGTTTTGGACGGTGATGGGCGCGGGCAAGGGTGGTAGCCCGAGCGGCGATCTCGCGGCCGCCATCGATTCCACCTTCGGTTCGCTCGATGCAATGAAGGAACAGTTCAATGCCGCCGCAGCGACTCGATTCGGAAGCGGTTGGGCATGGCTTTATGTTGAAGCCGGAACGCTAAAGGTCGGCAGCACACCCAACCAGGATAGCCCACTGATGGGTGCAGCGATCGCGGGCATCGCCGGGACCCCCATTCTCGGGTTGGATGTGTGGGAACATGCGTACTACCTGCACTATCAAAACCGCCGGCCTGATTACGTCAGTGCGTTTTGGAATCTTGTCGACTGGGATGCTGTGGCGGCTCGATTCGACGCTGCAAAGTAGTCGCTCGAGCGTTTCGCTTTGGACATCGTCGGCATCGGAGTCTCGGTCTGGGATCGAGTCGTGACGCTCGATGAGTTCCCCGCCGAGGGAAACGTCGTTCGGGCGAAGTCGGCCATGTCCGGCCTTGGCGGAGGAGTCGCGGTCGCGACCGCGACGGCCGCGATGTTGGGTTGCTCAGCGGCACTCGTTGATTCACTTGGAACGGATGAAGCGGGCGAGCGAATCGTTCGCCGCCTTACTTCCGTCGGAGTCGATGTGTCCGCCATTGAACGGCACGACCATCTCACAAGTTCGACGGCGAGTATTTGGAGTTCACTGGAATCGAGTGAACGCACCATCGCCTACGTGGCCGGGACGGCTTGCGAGCAACTGTCTTGGTCGCCGTCGGTTGGCGATGCACTGAGGCAGGCTGCCATCATCCACACAAATGGCCGACACAAACCGATCTGGCGACGGGCGATCGACATTGCGGAGGACAATGCGATCAAGCTCTCGTTTGATGGAGGTGCTCATCGATTCCGAGACGAGATTGTTCCGCTGTTGATGGCCAGTGACATTGTGATCGTGGCACGACAGTTCGCGGAAACGTTTCTCGATTGCTACCAACCTTCGGGCCCGTCGGCTCAAAGCTGTGGTCAGCTGGTCCGTCGGATAAGAGGCCTATTAAAAGCCGAGATCTTAGGCGTCACGGATGGTGCGAAGGGCAGTTTTTTCATCGGCAGCGACGACAGTGTCCATCACCAACCGGCAATCAAAGTCGAACGAGCGGTGGAGACGACCGGGTGCGGAGATACTTTTCACGGTGGTTTTTTGGCAGGCCACGTGCGCGGGCTCAGCCTTGAAGACTCAGCAGCGTTGGCGTCCGAGGTGGCGTCACGGAATGCACGATCCGTCGGCGCGTTGGCCCTTGAAAAATCTTCAATCGAAGACCTTGTGGTAACCACCGATGAGCCTGAATGACCGCAAGCGAGGCTGCTTCATGGGGCTGGCGATCGGTGATGCATTGGGTGCGATCGTTGAATACAAACGGCCAGGGACGTTTGAGAAAGTCAGCGGTTTTCGAACGGGCGGATCACACGGCTTGGTGCTTGGAGAATGGACCGACGAAACGAGCATGGCACTCGCACTCGCGGACAGCATTTCTTCAAAGGGTTGGGATCTGAAGGATCAAGCGGATCGTTATCTTGCGTGGTGGCGTGACGGAGCATATTGCGTTCGCCAAGAAAGCCGTGATATCAACCACGTGATGGCGATGACATTGGACGTGTTCGAGCGGACCGGTGACTTCGCTGCGATGAATCAATGCGTCGCACATTCCACAAACAACGGCTCGCTCAGCAGACTGGCGCCGATTGTCGTTGCTTTTCACGGAGATGAAATCTGGGTCGACAGACTCTCCGAGAAGGCGGCAGATTCAAGTCGGCTGACACACCCACATCACGAGTGCGTTTCCGCATGTCGCTATCTCGTGATTGTTTTGGCCGGCCTCGTCAACGGAATCGACCGTGACGTCGTGTTGTCAGCCGATTGGGAACCGGTCAGCCGCTTGCGAGAGATCCAAACGCTCCACAAAAACGTTGAGCTCGTTATCCAGGGCAGCTTTCGAGTGCTGCAGCCTCCGGAGATTCAGGCAAGCGGTTATTCGGCCAAGTGTCTCGAAGCCGCACTTTGGTCTTTCCATCAAGCCAGCTCTTTCGAAGAAGCCGTACTCGCCGCAGTCAATCTTGGGTACGACGCCGATAACGCCGGTGCGGTTTGTGGGCAATTGGCGGGTGCATTTTTTGGTGAACGCTCCATTCCCGCACACTGGATGATGGAACTTGCGCGCAAGGACTTGCTGGACCAATCGGTAGAGAAACTGCTTTCCGTCCAGAGAGAAGACTGACGGTTCACGGGCTTATCTGGCTGAGTCTGCCAAGTTCCACGTTTATCTTTCAAATCCCAGGAGGCGAAAGTCCGCCAGTCTCCAAGCCTCCGCAACGCGACTAATCGCACTGTGATCGCAAATTCCAATAGAGGATTGACCTACTCCATTTGGAGCAGTCATTTGACCTGGGTGCGGGGTGTGTTTAAGGTGTAATGACTACAAACGCATCTGCACAGGCACGGTTGCTTTTGCAAATGATGCGAGGTGGTCGACCAAACTGGCCTGCCAACTACGCTAATGCGGTTTGGGCTTGTCGCCACACTTTTCTTTTTCATTGGGGATGTTCTAGCGATGGAAGCTGATTCGTCCGCGGGCGACTCCCCAAGCGACACAAGTCCGAGCGACTTGACGCGTGTCACGCCGAGCCCGAGGCCCGATGGTTCATCGCGTGACCAACAGCCCGTCAGTGCTGGCTCAAGCGTGGCCGACCGCCACGCCCCCTCGTCCACAGAGTTTCTGGCGGCGGACGGATTGATTCAAGCGAAGACCGTCATTCGCCAAGTGGGGTCCAGCGAAGCTCGAAAAGACCGCACGCCTTCGGCGGGAACATCGGGGAGAACGCCGGCCGAAATCGCATCGGTACTGGTCGGACAGCAGTTGAACCAGTACTCACTGCAAGAGTTGGTCGGCGGAGGAGGCATGGGGGCCGTTTTCCGGGCGCACGATCAGACGCTGGATCGGAAGGTGGCTTTAAAAGTCATTCCGTTTGTAGGCAACGATCCCGAGCTTCAGCGCAGATTTCGCAACGAGGCGCAGAACGCGGCAAAGCTGGACCATCCGCGTATCGCCAGAATTTTCGATGCGGGCAGCCATGAAGATTGGCACTACATCGTTTTCGAATACATCGAGGGGATTAATCTTCGCGATCGAATTCGCGCGATGGGTGTTTTGACACTCGAAGAAGCGATCGCGTATACGGCACAAGTTGCTGAAGCGTTGCAGCATGCCGATCAGAGGGGAATCGTTCACCGCGACATCAAACCATCGAATGTGCTCGTCTCGGATGACGGATCGATCAAGCTGGTTGATATGGGACTAGCTCGCAGTGACAACCTTGATCTCGGCGAAGAGATGACCGCCAGTGGCGTGACGCTCGGCACGTTCGACTACATCTCCCCCGAGCAAGCATTTGATCCTAGAGACGCTGATATCCGCAGCGATATCTACTCACTCGGTTGCACGCTGTTCTTTATGTTGACGGGTCAACCGCCGTATACCGGCGGAACGATGCTGCAGAAACTCATCAGCCACGGAAAGACTCCGCCACCTGATCCGCGTGAACAGAGACCTGATTTGCCGGATGAATTGGTCGCGGTCATGAATCGGATGATGGCCAAAGATGCAAATTCCCGGTATCAGAATGCAGCAGACTTACTCGCCGATCTCAACGAACTGTCTCACCGATATGGCTTGAAGGTCCCGATCCCTGGTGCGGTCGTGACTTATGCACCAGCCAACGAAGGTTTGCATCGGCTTCAGTATCACCTTCCTTGGATGGTGGCACTTGTACTCTTGTTGATGGTGGGTGGCTTTCTAGAACTACAGGCGATGGCGACGCGTGATTCGTTTGTCGTCCCCAGGCCAACTTCGGACGCGGCTGTCGCGATGATCCCTCGCGGATTCGAGAATGTAAACGCGGAAGCAACCGAGTCCGAAGTCGTCGATTCCTCAGCGACGAATCGCCAGGGAGCGGCGACACTCTCGCCTGATGAGATCAAGACGAATTCGACGGATCCAGATCGGATTGCAGATGCAGCGAGACCGCCGCGGTTTGGCGAATCATTTCCGTTGCCACCGAATCTGCTGAGCGAGTCCTCCGCCGTGCCCTACGATTCCGCTGCGGGACCCGTTGGGACATCATCGTCGATGAGTGGACAAGACGCTGGCGTTCAAGATCTGAACGCTGCTGATCCTGCGAGCCTATCTGAAAGCGAAACGGACTCGCTCAAAGAGCCAACCATCAAGCAATCTCCAGCGTTGCCGTCTCCGGATGCTGTGCGGATTGTGACTTCGGGTTTATTAGCGCTCTCAGAAAAGGTAGAGGGTGTCGATCGGGACACCGATGGTGCCATCCTTGTCTCGACGCTTGCCGATGCAATGGAACTTGCGATGCGATTCGGTGTGAATCGTATCGAGTTTGCCACGCCGGAAATTGTCACCGGGCCGATTGCAATTCCTCAAGACAATATGATTTTCGAGTCGACGGTGGGTCGCACATCGATCCAGCTTGTGTCGAGCGATCTCCCAACCATGGACAAGAGTGTCATGGTTCGTATCGGCAGCTACCGAATCCAGTTTCGAAATCTTGATTTTCAGTGGGAAGTTGCGAGCGACCAGGTTGATGGCGGCGCAATGTTTGAGATCAACGATAACCGGCTGACACAGTTTCGCGACTGCACATTCACGCTCAAGAACACCGCATTGCATGAGCGAGTCAGTTTCTTCGATGTCATCACCGACCCCGATACGTTGCCTGAATCGGAGACACTGCCAGGACGACTTTTCAACCCAAGTGCGAACGCGCTGCCCCTTGTGGCGATGCGATTCGACAATGCCGTCGCGCGTGGGGAAGCCTCTTTGATCCGAATGGATTATGCAGCCGCCCTGCAACTCGTTTGGAATAACGGCCTACTCGCACTCAATGGACGATTGCTCGAGACCGGAGGTGCACTGCAACGCCCCAGTCGGCTGGATAGTCCCATTCAGTTATTGCTCTCCGATGTAACTGCAGAAGTACCTCTTGGCGTCGTTCAAATGCGTCTCGGTCCGAGAGGAGCTTTTGCCGTTCCGGTGGAGCGACAGGCAAGCCGCTGCGTCTTTCTGGTCAATCCCGGGACACCGCACTTTGAGTTCATTGGAACGCAGTCTGCGAGCAGCGAACCGCTCGAATTGCGAGGCGAGGATAACGCATACGTTTGCTCCCCGTCGCTTACCGATCCGGTTCTGGTCATCGATCGTTTAGAAGGCGGCAGCACGCAGGTCCCCATGTCGCTGCTCGCCGAAGAGGGGCGACTCGACTGGGCGCAAGAACGTCGTCCACGTTGGTCCGTGCGATGGACAAATCCACGTCAGTCGACGCCCTTCTATCACGACCTCGATCCAGCGGCTTACCGGCAAGACGGTGCGATCTTCTTCGGCTTTCGCGAGCTCAACCTGCCAACCCTGTAGCTGGCCGACTCCGATCCCTTTAGCCGGCCTCTCCGAGGCCGATCCCTGTAGTCGGCCTCTCCGAGGCCGATCCTGAATCTGTTGCTGGCCTCCGTGAGACCGTACAAACGTCGCCTTCTCTAAGGTCGACCTCACTCAATCGTCGGCATCCTTCGCACAATCGAACCGACGAAGGAGTGCAGGCAGGAACGCAATGTCGGCAAAGAGCGCCGTAGCGAGCGTGATGCATCCCATGATTCCGAACATTCGAGCATCACGTGAATCACCCAGGAT
>JBCCOI010000152.1:0-13302 GCA_039025515.1 Planctomycetota bacterium | reverse complement strand
TTGAAGTTGCGCGTTTCTCACAAACCGGCGCGTTAGCGAGGAAAAAATTGAGATTAACGTGCCTCGCTGACGCGTCGGGTTGCGAAAAACCAATGCCTGAAGCGAAAGCGCAACTTCAAAACTTACGCGTCGGGTTGTGAAGAAAGCGCAATTTCAAAACTTGCAAGTTGCGGATGAGAGTTCGCCTCGCGTCAAATCTCCTTGATTCTGACGTTGCGGAAGTGCACGGTTCCTTTCTGCCCTTTGTGAATTTGAAGACCAAAGAAACCCTTCGCGTACGTCCCATCGTCTTTCCAATGTGCCGCCGGAATTCCATTCACCCAGGTCTTGATCACGTTCCCATTTGCAGAAATCGTGATTCGGTTCCAACCATCCTTCTTAATCGCATTGCGAACGGCTTCGTGCTCCTTCAGCCAGAGTGGATAGAAGTATCCGCCGCAGCTTTGGCCGTAGATTCCCCCCGACCATCCACGATCCTTTGAAGTTCCCTCCATTTCGGCTTGAGGGCCAAAAACAACAACACGATCGCCGGAGACCCGTTGCTGTGCGCGAAACATGATGCCCGTGTTTCCATCGACGACCCACTTGATGTCACACGTGAAGATGAAGTTCGCGTAGTCGTCACGGTCCGTGCTCAGATAAGTGCTCTCCGATTTCGGAACGCATGTACCGATCACGATGCCGTCTTTTACTTCAAACTTGCATTTCCCACCTTTCGGCTTCCATCCCGACAGGTCAGCGCCGTTGAAGAGATCCACAAAGCCTTCCGAAAGTTCGGGCTCCTGGTCCGTGTTCAACAGCATCTCCTCGGGCTGAGGGATGTTTTGCTGTTTACGATACTTTTCGTACCAATCCGCCTGTTGCGGCGAGACCCTTGCGGGAAGGTCGGCCGGATCAAATGCCAGTGAAGTGTTCGCGACCGTAACGGCAACGCAAAGACAGAGAACGCGCGTGAGAATTTGGAGCATGAGTCCGGGAAGTGCTGAGGAAGGAGTGCGGGAACTGCCCGTCAGCATACTCGAATCTCAGCCCCGTCTCGCGTCACTTGCGACTTGGTTGCCAGAGCGGTTCACGCTGAGATTCGGGAATGATCTCCCGATTGACTCGTTCCGGATCCCGTTGGCTCCACGTTTCGCGAAGACTCTCCGCATGGACGACGCGTTCCACCGTCTTGTCTTGCCATCGAGTCACGTACGTATCGCTTCGGAAGTCCTTCGCCGGAACTTGTGACGGATGTTTGATGAGTCGCCAAGCTCTCACTTCGAATTGGTGACGCTCGGGGGACCAGTCGAAGAAGACGACTTGTCGAAAGACTTCCCTTCCGTTGTCGTCCAAGAAGTGGTTGTATTCCACCAAGTCGACCCAAGCAGTCGCCGTCGATGGGTTTCGTTGGTGACCACCGAAGCCAGCGGGCGTACACAAGAACGGCAACAAGATCAGAAGAGTGAGCTGTGTCATGTTTGCTCCCTAGAGGTCTGTCGTCATCCGGTTTGCGTTTGCATTCTTGCCTTCATTCGCCAAGCGAATGCTTCGTCAACATTGAACTTCAGGATTGAGCCGCACGGCGCTAGCCGCGGTTGTTATTCAGGATTGAGCGGTTGTTCAACAATGGTTGTTGGTGTACCTGCATTAGCCGGCTGATGCGAAGTCGCGGCCGGCTGAAGCCGGTACACCAACGTGCTACTCCAAGAGGGACATCGGGAATGAACTCAAACGTCTCGGCTAGCGGTAAAAACTGTTATCTGTTCCGGTGGAGGGGAATCCGCTCGTCGTCGGATACCCTGCCGACGTATTCGTGCTTCCCGGTGCGTAGCCTTCGGAAGTCAGGTTTGGTGAGTTGGACAATGTTGATCGCGGCGTAAGCTCGGCGCTTGCCGTTGAGAACGCAGGCTCGCCAGAGGACGCGGCGATTCGTGCCGGCGTTGCATTGCCATTCGAACTCGAGTCCGTCACACCGACTGGTGGATACGGCATACCGATCGACGCAGCCGCGGTCGAAGGCTTCGGCTCAAAAGGAGCACTCTGCGTCGGGGCAGCTGGAGGCGTCGCTCCCGGCATAGTGAATCCAGTAGACGGAGTCGTTGCAGCCGATTTTGCGACTTCCGAATCGGGCATCGCAAAGCTTGGTGTCGATCCGGGGGCTGGATACGACGATGGAATCTTGTAGGGGCTTGTCGCCGAAACGGTCGACTCCGGTCCGGGCAAGGTCACGCCCTGCGGTTTGGAGCCGGCGAAGGAACTCGGTGGCGTCTCGCGCGTGCCGAATTGGTATCCCGCAGGGATGGAAGGCACCGATGAGTTCTTTCCAGGCAGATCGAATCCGTTACCGGTTGACCGACTGCTCGGTGACGTCCTTGAAGAAGCTGCATAGGCGGGAGTCGCGCTGCCGCCCGTGGTCGATCGATTCGAGGCCAGGTTAATTCCGCTCGGGACTCCGAATCCGTTCGCCCGTGCTGCTGCGGGATTTGTGGGACCTCCCAGACCATTCGCTTTTGCAATCGCGGCAAAGGCTTCGTTGCCGGAGGTTCCCGGACTGGCCGGAACACCGGACGTCCCACCTGCGGTGGACGCGATTGCCATCGGCGTCGCCGACTCACCAGGAGGTGCCGGGTACGTCGTTGTTGGACCATCACCGGCCAACATCTCCGCGGACGGCGCACGTCTGCTACCAAACAGGTTCCATTTGGGCATCGTCGCACGACATCCGGTCAATACAGTGACGCCAGCCGCGAGAGTCGCGACCATGCATGTTTTGCAAAGCTTCGTTCGATTCTGCATCCTTGCAGCCTTTTCAACGGTCGTTCGAGCGTAAGAGATGGGCGTGGGTATCTTGCCCTCGCATAAACCTCATTGAGTCCATTGGGACACTAGGAAGAGCCACTCGGGGGAGTCAAGAGCATTTGCGGACCGGGTCAATACACGATTGGAGCAAGATGCGTTACAACAAGTGATGGCTCGTTTCCCCACCTAAACCGCATCTGTTGCGAGGTTCTTATGAGTACGACGCTTTCTTCACCGCCCAAGTCAGCGAACGAAGTCGACATTCAGCACACGGAATGCTTCATTGACGGCAAATGGGTTCCCGCGGTCAGCGGTAAGACTTTTGCCACGATGAATCCTGCCACCGAACAGGAAATTGCGCAGATCGCCGAGGGCGACGCGGCCGACGTGGATGCCGCCGCCAAAGCAGCGCGGCACGCGTTTGAGTCGGGCGATTGGCCCAAAATGGACGCACGCGATCGCGGGCGACTGCTCTATTCGTTGGCAGAACGAATGGAGCAAGAAATTCACGAACTCGCGGCACTCGAAACACTCGACAACGGCAAGCCGCTCAAAGATAGTTTGGCGGCCGACCTGCCGCTGGCGATCGACGCGATTCGCTACTACGCCGGCTACGCGGACAAGCTGCACGGAAGCACGATTCCCATTCGCGGCAACTACCTCTGTTACACGCGCCGCGAACCCATCGGTGTTGCCGGCCAAATCATCCCCTGGAACTTTCCGCTTCTGATGCTGGCTTGGAAATGGGGGCCCGCATTGGCCGCGGGTTGCACCATTGTGATGAAGCCAGCGGAGCAAACGCCGCTCACTTGCTTGCGGATGGCGCAAATTGCCAAGGAAGTCGGTTTCCCCGACGGAGTGATCAACATCGTCCCGGGTTTTGGACCGACCGCGGGTGCGGCGTGCGTCAAACACCCGCTGATCGACAAGATCGCATTCACGGGAGAACACCGAACGGCGCAGATCATCACCCGAGATTCTGCTGACACGCTCAAGCGGTTGACGTTTGAACTCGGGGGCAAGAGTCCGAACGTCGTCTTCGCCGATGCGGATATGGACGCGGCCGTGCAAGGTGCCTACATCGGCCTGTTCCTCAATCAAGGCCAATGTTGCTGCGCGGGCAGTCGTGTGTTTGTGCAGAAAGAATGCCACGATGAGTTCATCGAAAAGCTCACGGCCCTGACCATGAACCGTAGAGTCGGCGATCCGTTCGATGCCTCAACCGATCAGGGGCCACAGGTCGATCAGGCCCAATTCGAAAAGATCATGTCATACATCGACAAAGGTAAGGACGAAGGCGCGAACTGCGTCGCCGGTGGCGGACGCGTCGGTGAAAAGGGCTACTTCATCGAGCCGACGATCTTTGATGATGTGAAAGACGATATGTCGATCGCGACAGACGAGATCTTTGGACCGGTGATGAGCGTTCTGACCTTCGACGACAAAGAAGACATGATTCACCGGGCGAACAATACGTTCTACGGATTGGCTGCTGCTGTGTGGACTCGTGACATTTCGCAGGCACACGAGTTTGCCGCACGCGTCCGTGCCGGAACGGTTTGGGTGAATTGCTACGACGTCTTCGATGCCGCAGCGCCTTTCGGCGGTTTTAAAATGAGTGGGTACGGCCGCGAACTTGGTGAAGAAGGCTTGAAGCCCTACACCGAAAGCAAGACGGTAACCGTAAAGCTGTAGCTCACCAGTTCGGTGTCAACTCTTAGATTTGGGGCTCGTACTATCTGAGCCGATGGGCGATAGCCCGGTTTTTTGGGAACAACCGCGGCTAGCGCCGTGCGGCTCAACCCTAAAGCTTCAGCTAACGTCGACGGACCACCCGCCGGTTACGTCCCTCAATTCTTGGGCGTTGAACTTAAAGGCTGGCTTAGGAATGGGCGATCAATGATTATCGCCAATCGGCTCCGTCCGATCGATTTTGACAGGTTTCCATCGGGCGGAGCCGATGCACGACTTTTGAAAACACGCCCTGTAATTGATGGGCCGTTCCTTAAGACTTCTCCCCGGATGACTCGGTAAGAAGTCGTGCGTAGAGCGACTCGTATGCATCGATCATCGAGTCATACGAGTAGTGAGAAGCAACGAACTGGCGGTTCGATGTCCCCAATCGATTCGCCAACGCGTCATCGCTGAGAATCGTGTTTGCCTTCTCCGTCATTTCGATGGCATTGCCACGCTGAAATCCTTGCCGCTTGCCGCGTTCTTCTTGATCATCACCCAGCAATTCGCTCGCGCCTTCCACGCGACTGCAAACGACAGGAAGACCGGCAGCCATTGCTTCCAGCACGACGTTCGGCATCCCTTCGTAGCGGCTTGGTAGCAGCAGCAAAGATGCCGACTTGAGAAACGGAGCGACGTCCGCTTGCCAGGGAAGCACACGAATCGGCTTGTCGTCGGATGAGCTTCTCAAAGCCGCTTGCGCCGACCAAGCTTCAAGCTCGGCCCGCAGTGGGCCGTCTCCGATCAACAGTAAGCGTCGCGACGGATCCTGCTGCAAGATCGAATCGGCTTGCTGCCGAATCAAGTCCAACCCTTTCTGCGGATGGAAGCGACCGATGAACAGTGCGACGCGGCAATCGGTGGGCCAGCCGAAATCGGCCCATTCAACGGGAGCGGCCTCATCGAATCGATCGACCTTCACGCCATTGGGAATGACGGAGCATCGGTCACGTCGTGCGCCCAGCCTGTCGAGTGCGAATTGTTTTACATCGCGACTGACGCATACGAGATGTGACATGCCGCGAATCGCACGCTTCTCCAACCACAGGCGAACCGGCTTGGGCTCCGCCACCCGCAATCCTCCAACTCGGACCGCAACCCCAACGCGACGAGCAGCAGCTTCACCAAGCGTGTTGGCATGAAAGAGAAATGTTTGCGACACGTCTGGGGCAAACTGCCGATGTTGCGTTTCGATCCAACGTTTGGCTGAAAATGCCTGCGAAGCTCGATCAAAGCCGCCGAAATGCAACTCAATCTTCTCACCGCGCATGGTCTCAACCAAACCATCTCGTCCGGTCGCGGGAGGAGATGCAATTGCCAGTACGCGGACGGCATGACCGCGGTGAGTCAAACCGACGGCAAGCTCCGTGAGCGTTTTTTCGGCACCGCCGACTTCAAGCTCAGTGATGAGGAGAGCAATACGCAAGCGACTCGTTCACTCACCTTCCATGAAAGGATTTGATTGAACGGGCGGAGGATCGGCTTGCACTGAGAGATCCGCCGAATCGGTATCCGCCGAATCCAAAATCCACTTTTGAATCTTACTGGCGGGCATGAAACCAAGTTTGTCGCCAATTTCGCGACCGTCTTGAACCAGGATCAGTCGAGGGATACTGCTGACTCCGTAATCATTTGCCATCTGCGGCTGCTCATCGACATCGATTTTGCGAATTTCGATCGGCAGCCCAGCTTCGTCCAGAATCTCGAGCTCTTTGTCGATCATCCGGCAAGGCGGGCACCATGTTGCTCCAAACTTTAGCAAGACAATCCCCTTACCTTCCAAGCTGGCGCTGCGAGCAGTAGCCACCGCCGGAGGCTCCACGGACGTGGAGACCTCGTCAACGCTTCGATTCGTCGCGAGCACAAAAATGAGGATGCAAGCCGCGAACGCGATGCCAAAGGGGACTAAGTGTTTCATGGTCTTGGCGTGAGGCAGGTGGTGAAGAAAGACGTCCGGCGTGACCAGATTGCGTAAGGCGGGTAAAAGCGGAAACCAGCCGACTATCGCCTAAATGAACCATAGTCGGCGGGCCAATCTCAAGTCTACAGCTACAGAAGCATAAGTTTTGATTGGCTTTCGTGCGTCGATTGCCAGCGCTCGACGACATCTTTCAATGGTGTTCCACCGCCAGAATCCGCCAGCTTGCATGCATTCAGCTTATGGATTCTCGCTCTCGCCGGAAAGCAAACGTGGGACCTGACGAACCAAAAAACGCGGCAAAATCGCTATACATTGTCCACTCGTCGCATCCACCGTCACGCTGCCCTCAGCGCCCGCCCCTTCGATCATCGACCGAATCAACTGCCGAGTCCGTTCGGAGTCGGACTTCGCGTCTTCGCCCAGCCAAACGATCACAGGAAACCGATCATAGGTCGCCTGTGATCCAACCCACCAGCTTCCGTCGTCCACATGCCGAGCTTGCAGGTAAGACCCCTCAAGCAACTGATCCACTGCTTGAGCGATCGGCACATCGGGACCCGTGTGCGGCATCTTGTGATCGATGGGCCTCAGCCCCGACTTGGCGGCGTCTGACCAATTCACAAAGCAAGTGGCGTCTTTCGACTTTGCGAACCGGACGAGAAGCGAAGTCACCGACGCGGCCTGCACAAGCTGGCGACCGGAATCTTCGCCACCGATTGGTGAGTCTTTCAGCAGCGGCCATCCTTCCACCTGCTCGGAGACGGGGCCGGCCCAGCGACGGAACGCCGCGTCATCCATCTTTCCCGTGCCGCCATTGAGTCTGCGGATTGCTTCGCAGGCAAACGCTGCAATCTGCTGTCTGCCCAGTTTTTCGGGAACGTCGACTCCGTCCGATCGGGAGTCATGTTGGCCGAGTAACCGCCGCGCCGACAGCACGGCTTGCGGCGAGTTTAGATCCGATAAATCTATCAACTCCGCAAGACGTGCGGCGAACGTATCGTCGTTTGGACGGAACTCGATCGAGCTCGGCTTCGCTTCATAGATGCAACCGGTGGATTGGCACACCGATTCGAGAACCTCTTCCAACGACAGCCAACCCTGGGGCAGCTTGACGCGCTCGTTAAGTGCAACGCCAACGAAGTCCATCGAAACCCACTGGACCTCGATCGGAACACCGCTCAGTTGTGAAATCCGCATCAGCAAATCATGGAGCGGATAGCCTTGCGGGTTGCCTGCCTGCAAAGCAACTTTCAGCCCCAAAGCCTCTCGCATGTTGATCGGCTTGGGAGCATCAATCTGGCGTTCTCCATCGACTTGAACTTTCGCAGCTTGATCGACTTCAAACTCATCGATCGTTGGAGGAGGCGGTGCCGCATTGGGAAACTGAGCCCTCTCCAAATCACTCATCCGGTTGAACAAATCAGCGAGTTCGGGTGGCAACTCCGTCAGTTTTGCGATGTCCTGTGATAGATCGTCTTCGCTCTCTGCGGTTCCACGGTCGGGTCTCATCATGTCGGAGAGCAGAGGGTTATCGGGCAGTAGAGGATTTGTCGGCAGCAGATCCTCTGGAATCGATTCCACCGTTTCCGTGCGATTCGTGTCAGCGGCAGTATCCGTGGAGTTCGAATCCATCTCGCCAGACGAAGCATCGACGTCGGTTTCGGTTTGCGCTTCTGGCGAATCTGTGGATTCACCCGTGGTTACCTCTTCGTCGGCCGCAGGATCTTCTGGTTCTGTGTCTTGTGTGACACCCTCTTGCGGATCGGCATCGACTGAAGCGTCGACCGACTCGGGATCCGCGATCGATGCTTGCGTGCCCGAACCGCCGCCACGCACGACGACGGTGACCAGAACCACGAGCGCAAACAATCCGATCACGCTGGCCGCCACGATCGAAGCAATCCGACGGGTTTTCGCGGTGCCGGTGGCCTGCCAGTTTGCGGGCGGTGGGGCGTCTTCGAACGACTCGGCCGAACGTTGGGCGGGCGGAGGCTCTTCGAATTTTGGGCTTTCGAAAACGGGTGGCGCGGCGTTCGAAGTGGTCGCCAAATCGCTGGCCGAATCGCTGGCGGGGGCGGCAATCGAATCTTCAGTCACGGCACCCGTGTCGACGGAAAGATCACCCAGCGCGACTGGCTGTGGAGGAGCTTCGGTGGTCGAGCGACTCAATTGCACCAAGGACTGACACTTGGGGCATTTGACGATCGCGTCGACGAGCTCGCGCCGATTGACGCGAAGTTTGCTTCCGCAAGTCACGCAAACGACGGGAAAGGGTTCGAAGTCCAAAAGCGCAGTCTCGATTCGGTAGGTGAATGCAAGTCGTCGACCCGGCGGCTCGCCCAGGTTCATACCGAGCTCGTTTCCTGCAGAGCCGGTGTCCCCTGATTCAGCCTGTCGGCGAAGCAGCCATTTCGAAAATCTATCGGTTCGCGTGCGAAAAGCTTTCAGTCCAGTTTAGCACCGCGGTCGAGACTGGAAACGATTCTGGTGCGGTTTCCACGGAACCCCGAATTCACCACGAAATCCCGGGCGAGCAGCTCATGGAACCCTTGGATTGCGGTGTGCCGATCCGGTTTGCGACACTAACATGACGAGCGGGGTGAGGCTGCCCACGGGGAAAACCTGCTCGGAGACTCCGCCCGTGAGCTAGCCTTTTCGCGTTCAGAGACGACTCTCACGCGCGAAAACCATCGACTTGATGGGTAAAAAATGATGGAAGCCATGCTTGATACGCGTCGAATCGAGGATCGAGAACATCTGCTCTTGGCGGACTACGCGATGCCAAGCCGCCAGAGCAAAGGGCGTCGCTTTCACGAGCCCGAGCATCCTTACCGGGGTCCGTTTGCCCGCGACCGTGACCGCGTGCTCCACAGCAGCGCCTTCCGGCGACTCGCGGGCAAAATGCAAGTCTTTACCGGCGAGATGGGCATCTACCATCGCACCCGTCTGACTCATACGTTTGAAGTCGCCTCCATCGCTCGCACGATGGCTCGTGTCCTCAAGCTCAATGAAGACCTGACGGAAGCCTTGGCACTTGTTCACGACATCGGCCACCCGCCCTACGGTCATTGCGGCGAGGATGCTCTGAGTGAATGCATGCAGCGAGTCGGAGGGTTTTCGCACAACCAGTTCGCGCTCACGATCGTCGAGCAGCTCGAACAGCGGTACGCCGAGTTCCCGGGGCTGAATCTTTCAAACGAGATCTTGGACGGTCAGGACGTCCGTGCCCACAAGACGGAGGCCGCGATCGGTCGCGCTCCACTCTTGGAAGTGCAACTTGTGGATGCCGCAGACTCGATCGCGTATGACGCCCACGATGTCGATGACGCGTTGCAAATGGGCCTCTTGTCGATCGACGAGCTGAAAGAGCTTGCGGTCATCGGTCGTGCGATGGGACAAGTCAGCCGGCGCATCGGTAAGGAAAGCTCACGCGAGATTCGTCAGCTGTTGGTTCACGAACTGATCGACCTTCAAGTCTCCGACTTCTTGCATGAAGCGACCGAACGACTGATCCCGATGGAGGGCCGCTCGTTTGAAGAGGTTTGCCAAGCCGGTTTCCGTTTGGAGCATTCTGCGGAACTCCGGCGCGAACGCGGTGAACTCGAGGCGTTCCTCTTCGATGCGGTCTATCGGCATCCGAGACTCATCCCCGTCCGCCGCGCGGCGTTCCACCGCGTGCAAGACATGTTCGAAGTGTTGCGTGAGAATCCAGCTCGACTTCCGCTAAGGTTTCGCAGGCGTGCCGAGTCCGTCGGAGTAGAAACTGCGGTCGGCGATTACTTGGCGGGTATGACCGACGGCTTCTGCGATGCCCAGTACAAGTATGCGACCGACGGAAGCTCCGGCCCGCTGGCAGACTGGTGATCTTGATCGCCCCGCAGACGCAACCAAAGACGGCGACCACTCCGTGGTCGCAACACTCCCGCTTTGGCGATCAATGCTCGGTCGCTCTGCAAGCCGCGTCGCTCACTTTGCTTTGCCCAGTCTTTCGGTGCCTTTGGGAATGACGACCAATTCGACGCGTGTCGTTTCTCCGTGCTTCACCTTTACCCGCGTCCAGCGACGGCCATCGACGATTGGTTGTTCAACGCGTTCATCCATCACCGCCAGCGACTCCGTTCCGCCGTCTGCCGGCAACATCAATTTCGCGATCCCATTGTCGTCCGAAGTCGCCGAAAACACTCTTCCGTAAGATTCATCCAGACAAGCATTCATGTCACGGTTTTGAAGAAACTGCACGGTCTTCACCAACATTCGACAGTAGATCTGCGATCCGCTATTCCACCACTGCACGTTGGGCCAAGAAATCACCTCCACGTCGGCAACCGGATCACCCGCCTCGTCCTTGACGGTTACCAAACACTCCGCCAATGGGACGCACCGATGAAAATGGGGACTTCACGCTCGAGAATCTACCGGTCGAATTGCCGATGTGGCTGGATTGTGAACCGCTTGACGAGGAGAGCTATGCAATTGTTCTTCGCAGATTCTATTTGGAGGAAGGCGAAAATCGGCCGAGAGAGATTTGTAGACTCGCTGGTCCGGCATCCGGTCAGCCGTATTCGCTAGCTCGGTCCTATAAGTCGCAGCTGCGAGACGCGTCGCTTGGCGATTTCTACTTGCTTGTTATCGGATGCACGAAAGACCGGATGGATTTCGTCAACCGCGAGATTCTCGATTACGCTTCCAATCCCCCAGTCGCTTCGTTTTTAAATCTCGTCGTTAATCCTTCAGCCTTGTCTGGTTACGAAGATCGGGTGCTCGCCGAGTCCAATAAATGGATCTCTAAAGAGAAGGTTTTGCTGTGCGTTTTGGATCCGCAAGGCGCTGAAAACGCAAGAATTGAAATCGATCCAGACGATGCGACTTCGAGGACTCAAGCGATATCGTTTATCAGGAAACACGCGCCGCCGCAGGCGGATGCGGAAGCAAAGTGGGACGCCGCGTTCGCGGAAGCCAAGCGAAGCGAGCGGAAAGTGTGGGCCAGGGTTTCACAGCGGTATTGCGGGCCATGCTTTTTGTTCTCCCGCTGGCTAGACGAAAACCGTGAACTGCTCGAGCGAGACTACGTGTTCTTGAAAGTGGACGACGTACGCGACCGCAACGGCATCGAGGTTGCAAACCGAATCGTTGGCGGACGCAGCCGATTCGGGGTTCCGTTCCACTCCATCTTTTCTGTCGATGAAAAAGTGATCATCGACAGCGAATCGAAGCTGGGAAACGTCGGGTTCCCGGGAAGTTTTGAAGGCCAGCGGCATGTCACGAAGATGCTTGAAGAAACATCGCTACGCTTAACGACCTCAGAGATTGAAGCCATCGTTGAGTCGCTGCGTGATTGAGACGAGGTGACGAGTCCTAAGGGTTTGGGATTCGTTGCCTCATCCACTTCTACGCAGATCACTGATCGACCGTTCCTTGGCTGCCTCAGTTCAGCAATTCGTCGATGATCTCACCTTGGTCCCGAGTTCCCAAAGCACCCCACAGACCGAAAGGGCTGGGGCTGTCGGGAGCGGCTGTGCCTTCGCCCTTGGTCCATACCGTGCCTCCTTCCAGATCTCCGCACTCGATCGAGTCCGTCATGAAGATGACGGCTCCGTCCGCCATCCCGAAGTGAGCGCCGCCTTGATGGCGACTACTCGGTGGAAGCGTCCCGATGGTGGTGGAGTCGCCGCCGAAACAGAGTTCGCGATTCGGGGGCAGCGTGGTATTGAACGCGGTCATGATCGGCATCGCGTCGGCCCAACGCATTCCGCGCCTTTGCGAACAAGCCATGCCGGGATTTGATTTGCGATTTCCGCCCCAGAATAAGGGTCGTGTGGGGTCCAGTTGGCTCCGGCAGATCGACACGTTCGTGAGGATGCCGGGAGCCCAACCGTTTCCTTCAGACGGCGCCGTTCGGCTGTCTTCATCGCCCAGATCCGTGTTGATCTCTCCCAACATGATTGTGTTGGAAAGGCCATCTTTGATTTCATCGAGTGTTGTGACTTGCCTAGGGACAAACGCGCCCCTTCCGGTGACGCGCATGGTTTCAGCGCCGCTCGGTTTCCACTGCTTGTTTTCGTAACGCCAACGCCCCTGATCGAGGCCTTCGATTGCGTCACCGAGGCACGCCGCATAGTTCGTCCTGCCGAAGCCACCACCGATGCCAGGATCTGATGGACAGCGAAACATCCCATCCATGGTCCAGGGCAGATAAAGTGTTACCGATGGCGCAGGTCCCATCGGCACGTACGTTGTCTTTTCACCGGTTTCTTCGTCCATGTAGCCAAAATCGAACGTCCCATAACCGTCATAGGAGACCTCGCCGGTTTGATTCTCCTCGTACATCGCCTCGACAACGTCATTACCTCCTCCGATTCCGACGTAGGAGCTACTGATTGTGTCCCACGTCGCCCCGCCAATAAACGGTGTGATGGAAACCAGGAAACTGAGGCGAAATTGGTTGGTGGTCGCGGGATCATTCACGTCGTTGAACGTTCCCGTGCCATGAAGCGGCAACATATCGAATGACGAATGGTATTGGGCGACGGCCAAGCTTACTTGGCGAAGATTATTGCTGCAGCTCATTCGCCTAGCCGCTTCGCGAGCCGCTTGGATGGCCGGCAAGAGCAAACCCACCAAAACGCCAATGATGGCGACCACCATCAGCAATTCCAGAATCGTGAATCCAGCCTTTCGTCGTGACGCCATCATACTCGTCCATCCACAACTTCAGTGTCGGTTTACATCCCGCCAGTCGGGTAGCCTATCATACGAAGCGTTCGCAGTGGCCAAACTCTCTTTCGATGACCGCCCACCGTGCTTCGTCCTCTTTTTCGCACTCGCTCGCAGCCTCATCTGCCGGATGGAATCCAGTCGGCGAACGT
>JBCCOI010000151.1:0-13367 GCA_039025515.1 Planctomycetota bacterium | reverse complement strand
TCGTTGGCGTCTCCGTCAATGCAATGGGAAAGTGAAGGCGTGCTTTTCAACGAAGACCTGGACACCATGCAATCAGAGCTTGACGGGTCGGAGTGGGAAGCGGACGACGAGTCGCTCGGCTGGATGCTGGTCGCCGTCGAGACGAGCCTCGTAAACGAAGATGAGAACGATGGATAAGTTCCAAATGATTCGATTGGCGGTCTCGGTGGTCTGTTTCTTCGTTTGTAGCCTCGCCGCTCAGGTCGTTGCTTCTGATCAAGAGGGTAAATCCAAGCGAGGCAGTGTCGTCGAAAGTGATTCGAAGGCGGGCGATAACAAACGGTCGCCAAGACAGAAAGCACGCACGACGCTCTCGAAAGAGTTGGAGCAGAACGTCTTGAAGATGGTTCAGCTCCACCTTCCAGAAATCAAGACGCTACTGGATCGCCTCAAGAAAAGTGATCCCGATCAATACGCCGTCGCCATACGCGACCTTTCCAAATCAGTGAAACGCCTGCAAGCCGCCGAGCGACGCGGACCGGAAGCACTTGAGATTGAAGTCGCAATCATCCAGGCACAATCATCGATCAACCTGTTGATTGTTCGACTGAAACTGCGCGACAACAAGAAGGATCGGGATGCACTCCTCCGAGCCACGAAAAAACTTGAATCCGCAGAGCTCTCGCGACTTGATTTTGATGTGAGACAGTTGAAGTCGCGAATGAAGCGGATGCAAGAACTGCTCGACGCCGCCGAAGATCGGTACGACAAGAAACAGTCGTCGCTCGAAAAACAGATCGACGCTGACTATCGGAATTATCTGCGTAAAGCGGGACAAAGTGATCCCCGCTGAAACGACCGAACAACCCACATCACAATACAACATCGGATTCACTTCCATTTTTAAAGGATGAACGCAACGATGATTTCCCGAACGATCGCTTACGCATTGCTGGCTTGGGTGGCGGTTGCTATTCCGGCCGAGGCAGCGGAGCCCAGTTCGCCCGACGTCCGCGGAAGCAAGTCTGGCAAGAACGTTGCAGATGGCGTGATCACGAGGTTGGACGTCCGCTTTGAAGATGCGTCACACGCCGAAGAGCCGGACTTTCAAAAGCATATTATCCCGCTGCTAGGACGTCTCGGCTGCAACGGTCGCGCGTGTCACGGATCGTTCCAAGGCCGCGGCGGATTTGGGTTGTCTCTCTTCGGGTATGACTTTCAGGCCGATCATGACGCGATGATGGAAGACTATCGAGTCGACTTGGAGGATGTCGACGAAAGTCTTGTACTTGCCAAACCTCTCGATGCGGAGTTTCACGAAGGCGGAAAACGGTTCGATCCCGACAGCTGGCAACATCATGTGCTGCGGCGTTGGATTGCGTCGGGAGCAAAGTTTGATCAGCAATCAGTTCAAGCACTAAGGCGGCTACAAGTCGAGCCTGCCGAAATGAATGTCAATCGAAGCGGTGAGCTGCGTCAACTCACCGTGTTTGCACACTGGCAGGACGGGACAGTCGAAGACGTTACGCCCCTCTGTCGATTCAGCAGCAATGACAAGTCGGTGGCAGAAATCGCCGAAGATGGCATGGTCACGACCGGTGACGCTGGCGACACGCACATCGTGGTTTCCTACGACAACGCGGTGGTAACCGTTCCGGTCCTTCAACCCTATGCCGAAAACTCGCCTTCGGTCGGTGAATCGATCGCGAATGCTCCGACGCTGCCCGTAGACCTACTGGTGAAGCAGAAACTCGACAAGCTTGGCGTCGTCGCTTCTGGCGTCTGCACCGACGCAGAGTTCGTGCGGCGAGTTTCATTGGACATCACCGGTGTGTTGCCATCATCGGATCGAGTGAGACGATTTCTCGAGGATCGCTCGCCTCAAAAGCGTCAACAACTGGTGGAAGAGCTTTTGGATTCGCCCGCTTATGCAGCCTGGTGGGCAACGCGACTGAGCGATTGGACGGGCAACAACGCCGAACAACTCAACAACGTGCTCCCCGTTCGCAACGTGAGCTCGAAGCTCTGGTACGAATGGTTGCGTGCTCGGTTGGATCAAAACGTGCCCTACGACGAAATCGTCGAGGGGATTGTGACGGCGGAAACACTGCAAGAAGGCGAAACGTATCACGAGTACTGCGAAACGATGACGGAGATTTGCAACGGGAATTTGCAAGACTACGCCGATCGCGACGGGATGACTCTGTTTTGGTCTCGACGTAACTTTCAAAAACCAGAAGAGCGTGCGATCGGCTTCGCTTACACCTTCCTGGGCGTCCGTATCGAATGTGCGCAATGTCACAAACATCCGTTCGATCAGTGGTCCAAGCAGGACTTCGATGACTTCGCGTCACTGTTCAGCATCGTCCGCTCGGGTAACGCCAATCAGATTTCACCGCAGAGTCGCCAAGCCCAGAAATCGCTTGTTAGCGATATCGTCGGCTCCAAAAAACTCAACGGTGGGGACTTGCGTCGCGCCATTCAGAAAGCGGCGCAGAACGGGTCCGTTGTTCCCTTCGGTGAATTGTACATCCAGTCTCGAGGGATGACGCCCCAACAAAAACGTAAGCGACAACTGGCTGCGAAGAAAGGTCGCAAACTGGCTCCGATAGAGGTGCCCACGGGTAAGATTTTGGGTGTCGATGAGGAGGTTGAGCTCTCCGCTGACCCTCGTCCGGCCCTGATGGAATGGCTGCGTGATGAGTCAAACCCCTACTTCGCCAAGGCGATCGTCAATCGAGTTTGGAGCAATTACTTCGGCATCGGTATCGTGGATCCAACCGATGATATGAATCTTGCCAACCCGCCTGGAAACGCAGCCTTGCTCGAGTACCTTGCCGCAGAATTCATCGCGCACGACTTTGATCTCAAGTGGCTGCACCGCGAAATTGTCTCCAGTGAGACCTACCAGCGGAGCGCGGAAGGTAACTCGTCAAACTCGCAAGACCGCAAGAACTTTGCCCGTCATATTCCGCGACGACTGCCCGCTGAAGTTGTGTATGACATGGTCGTTTTGGCAACCGGCTCCAGCGATCGCGCGAATCAGATGCGTGAGGAGCTGGCCCAGATGGCGATTGCCGATGGGAAAGCAAGGGCTCGTAATCGCAATGACTTCGCGCTCGAAGTCTTTGGGCAGTCCATTCGAGAGACGAACTGCGATTGTGATCGCAGCGATGCGCCTAGCCTCCTGCAATCAATCTACCTTCGAAACGATACGGAGATGTATCAGCGAATCGCTGACCGCAATGGATGGGTCGCCGAAGCCTGCAACCAACTGGGCGTCGCACCTCCGAGGGGCGGACAGGATCCTCGAAAAGCAGCGCAGCTTCGTGCCGCGG
Organism: Planctomycetota bacterium; assembly: GCA_039025515.1. Classification (GTDB taxonomy): domain Bacteria; phylum Planctomycetota; class Planctomycetia; order Pirellulales; family Pirellulaceae; genus Stieleria. Next base: position 10,050 of record JBCCOI010000151.1, on the reverse strand, counting down.
ACGCCGTTCGACGTCAACTGATCAGCCGCATCAAGGCATTCAATAAGATGCCGGTCGAGCGACAAGAGAGGGTTCGTCCCACGGCCAAGAAGCAGTTTGAGAAAGCGATCAAGAGACTCGGCGATCAGTTCGATGTTCCGAGTTTCGAAGCATTGGTCGCTGACCCCGACGATTGGTCAGAGCTTTTGCCGACGAAGCAGACCAAAGAAGCTTCCACTGCTTCGCTTGATGATGTGATCGATGAAGCCTACTTGAGAACGCTTAGTCGCTTCCCCGATCCACAGGAGAGCGAAATTGCAACTGACTACATCCGGGACTCACCGACGCCGACCGATGGCATCGAAGGCTTGATGTGGGCCTTGGTGAATACGAAAGAATTCATCATTAGCCACTGAATGAGCCACCGGGCCGTTCACTTCATACTTTCATCTGATATCCAACCAACCTTTCCCACCCTACTCACTTGGAACTGAACTGATGACGATGCACCGAACTTGCGACGGGCTGCGACGCCGCGACATGTTGAAGATTGGTTCTCTCTCCGTGGGGGGCCTGACGCTTGCGGGCTATCAACGATTGGCCGCGGCGGGGCAAGTCACACCGGGACATGCACAACGGGCGATCTTCATCGAGTTGCCCGGTGGTCCTTCGCATATCGACACGTTCGATCCGAAGCCCGATGCGCCCGATACGCACCGTGGGAAGTTCAATCCGATTTCAACCAACGTGCCCGGCATCCAGGTTTCCGAGCACTTGCCGAAACTTGCCAGTTGCATGGACAAGTTCGTCATCATGCGGGGCGTCAGCCACACGCTTGCGGCGCACCGCTTGGGTCAGGAATACGTCAACACCGGCAGCAAACCGATCCCAGCACTCGAATACCCGAGCTACGCCTCCGTTCTTTCGAAGGAACGACCTTCCGAAGCCGATATCCCCGATGCAGTTGCCGTTCCACGCGCCAGCCAGGGCCCCGGATTCCTCGGAATTCGCTACTCGGCACTCGAAACGAATTCGACGCCGACGTTTGGCAGACCTTACAGCGTTCGCGGGATCTCACTTCCCGGTGGTGTCGGTGTCGAAGAAGTCAAGCGACGGCAGACGCTGCTCAAGAAACTTGACCGACGTTTCCGAGAGCTCGAACAGAACGATCAGCTGCTCGACGGTCTGGACCGATTCGGCGAACAGGCCTACTCGATGATCACCTCGTCGCGAGCCCGAGAAGCCTTCGACGTGAGCAAGGAGCCCGAGAGTTTTGCCAAGCAGTTTGGAGACGAATCGTTCGGCCAAAGTTGTTTGCTCGCGCTGCGTTTGGTCGAGTCGGGTGTTCGTTTCGTCACGGTTCAGCTCGGAGGTTGGGACACGCACACCGACAACTTTACAAAGCTGTCGACGAACAACCTGCCGAAGCTGGACGCCGGCTTGAGCGGTCTGTTGACCGGCTTGCAGCAACGCGGGCTGCTCGAGTCGACCGCCGTCTACGTGACCGGTGAGTTTGGTCGCACACCGAAGATTAATTCACGATCAGCCGAAGGCGGCCGTGACCACTATCCACGCTGTATGTTTATGCTGATGGCGGGAGGTGGCGTGCAGGGAGGTCAGGTCATCGGCGAGAGCGATGACACCGCGTCGGGTCCACGTCACGAAGGTATCTCACCCGATGACGTCGCTGCCAGTTTCTATCACAACCTCGGTATCGATCCCACGATCGAGTACGAGAGTTCGACCGGACGACCGATCACACTGGTACGGGATGGAAACATCATCAATCAACTCTTCGCGTGACCGGCTAGCGTGAAGTCGGCGGTGCTTGATCAACGTCAAGCTTGAGGATTGAGCCGCACGGCGATAGCGGCAGTTGTTCAGAAAAAACCGGTGCTATCGCACATCGGCTCAGTTGACCGCGTCTGTTGTCATCAGCGTTGCTACCGGAACAGATCTGCAGGATCGAGTGTGGCTTCGGGAGCGGCGAGTGGCGTCATCGAATCACCGGGGGCGATGGTCCTCATGGAGCCATATCCCGAGTCGGCCGGATCTCGATAGACGTGAACGAGTTGTTCGCTGACATTCACGACCCAGTATTCGATGATGCCGGCACGTGCGTAGAGGTTGGCTTTCTTGTCCCTGTCGACGCGCAAACTGCTATCGGAGACTTCAATAAGCAGTAGTACCTCACGGGCAATCGGATGGCGATCAGATGGACGTTCTGCCTTGACCCAGAAGACGTCCGGTTCGGGGCGGCTCTCCTGCTCGGGAAGCGTTAATCCACTCTGAACGCGAACGCGGACGCGTGAGAAATCCGTACGTTCGACCGACCAATGTGTGAGAAACTCTATCAGATGGTCATGGCGTGGACCCGCAGGATTCATCGCTTGGATCTCACCTTCGATCAACTCGATTTTCTGGCCCAGCCCGTCGAAGGCTCCCTTGGCCACCATCTCATCGTACTGTGCGATGCTGGCTTTCAATGAAGTCATGATTTTCTCCCGTCATTGGCGGTCAACATTGTACGCAAATTGTCGTGAATTGGCCGTTTCGGTCGTCGTTTCCCGGATCATTGGCTCCCGAATTGCCATACCTCTGATGCGGACCATTCTTGTACTCTCGGACGCGTCGGCTGAGAGACTCTTCCGTTATTCAATTGGACGCCAAACCGTGTTTCGACTTCTTTCTGTGATAGCCTTCGCTATTTTGCCCGGTACGGCCATTCTGGGGAAGAATCCAGACATCGTGTGCGAGGGCAATGCGACCTATGAATCTCAACAGATCATTGCACAGGTTCATCGACATCCCGATTTTGTTAACGAACTGGAGTCAAATGGCAGTTCGGACGAATTGGCCACGATTGTCGCGCGGCTCGTCCGGACCGGATACCGTGACGGTGGGTTTCTCCGCCCGGGAATCGAGTGCGAGTGGGTTGACGGCAAATTGCACTGTGCGATTTCTGAGGGCGTGCGATACCGTTGTGGCGGAATCCACGTAACCGGAAGTCGATTGTTTACGGCGGAGCAGTTGGTCAGCCATCTGACGTCGCGTCAGCCCAAGGACGGTACCCATCCCGACTACGTCTTCCGCGACGGGAAGAAGCTTCTTATTCATCGTGACGAGCAAGGTGATGAGCAGGAACTCCGCGAAGCAGTCTGGCAATTGGGAGAGCCGGCGAGATTCGATCACTCGCTCGAGCAGGATGTCGTCGACGCCATCGCTGATCTCGGATACCTGAATCCAAGTGTTGAGGTTGATCAAGAAGCAGATCACGACAACGCGATTGTCAACCTCAGTGTCATCGTGACGAGCGATGGCGAACCTTCAATGATTCGTAAGATCCACATTGCTAGCGGTACTGAGAAATCACATGGTGAAATCATTCGCTTCGTCGGTGTGAAAGAGGGACAGATTTGCGATGCCGAATTGATTCGACAAGTGACCGAGAGACTCTGGCAATGCGGACGGTTTCATTCAGTCAATGTTTCTTTCGACTGCGAAAACCATCACCTCGTCTTGGACCTTGAGGATAAGTTTGGAACGCCACCACTGAGCGAACCAATCTCTGAACTGGGGATGCTTTTCCTCGCCGCAGGAAGGTCACTTGCGGACGCCGGTCGTCGGGACGCAGGTGATGCTTGTTGGGAAGCAAACGTCGGCTCGATTCACATGAATCTGATTTCTTCGCAAGCGGGGCTTATGTTCCAGGTGCATGCTCAAGAATCGGATGAGTTAGGCGCGCCAGAGAAAATCTCTAAATTGACCTTGCTTGCGGAGCACGACCGCCTGTTAGTGGATTTCAATCGTCACGAGCAGTACGTCGAAATTCAATTTCCTCATCGTGTTGGCTCTTTGAACTTCACGACGGAGTTTGGGGCCTCCAATGAGGCTGAGAGACTGTGGGCGATTCGTGGCGACGCGAAGCTTTCGTCGGATCGAGGTCCTGGCCAACCTGCCATTCGTCGCACTTTTTCCTTTCGCCCGTGTGATTGGTTGCCGTTCGCCTATCGGACTGAATTTGAAGTTACGGAGACTGAGAGCGATGTGACTGTGAGTGAGAAACACGCGGAGAGTAGATCACGGTTCGCGATTGATCGGGCAAGTGGACGCGTCAAGGAGCTGATAGCTATGTCAGGTCCGTTGCAATTCCATCCCGGGGAGTTTGAACGCCAAAGGCGAACGCTTCGCATATCGCTTGAGACGAAACGGAATTCATTTCGAAACGAAAAACCGATCACTTCTGTCGTGAATTATTTGCTCGATCGAGATGTTCGCGCTCTCTTGGATGTTCTTGCGAAGGAAGTGAACTATGACGTAAATCTGATTGGTCCCGCCGCCGACGTGTGCGAACGGCTAGTGCAAGCGGATCTACTTGCGTTCGTCGACGAGTCTTTCCTGTATTTCGCAAACCGAGAAACATCGAACGAACGTTTTCAGATCGGTCACCATCTCGCTGAAAGGAATGACAATCCACATGTCGTGCGGAATCGTGCTCAAGCATATTTGAATCAGATAGCAGATGGTTTGCCGACAGAAACTTGGCCCGAGGAGCTAGTCCGTGCAAGTGGCGATGTCATCTTTGGACCCACCGCATCTGCCAAGCAAACGCTGCGTGCGTTCTTGGAAGATCGTGATCACGGTCCACTGTCACTGGGGTCACTGGCGGTGATGATGGACGTTGTCCACCATCCGGCGGCAAAGATCGTCGCTAAGTTCGCCGTCGCAAGGCTGAACCCTGCGAACTTCTCGCGTGAATTGAACGCCCTGCTCGAACTGCCGCTGGGTCCGTCGATCGTCAAATCGATCAGCGCTTTTCGCGTGTTGACGAAGGAGGAAGCCTCCGTATTACTTGCCGTCATGCCCAACGAGCAGTCAAGACGCTTGGTCGAGGCATTCATTTCTGCGTACAGGCCTCAGCTGGTAATGCCTTCGATGAACGCGAACAAAGATTCCGAGATCTCGAATGCCATTTTCCGCGTCAGCGAACAACCGTTTCGCCGCGCGATGAGTGCCATCATCCGTTAGGAATGGCCAGTGTTTCAGTGGCGCGGTTGGCGAGTGGATGAGGCGACGAATCCCCAAAACTATGGACTCGTCGCCTCATCCACTCGCCAGAAACGATCAACCTACGGCTTCAGACGCGGGGAGAATGATTCGCGATCACGCTCTGGAACGAACGAGCTCAGAACATGGATCATGCGAACTGCTTCCGCCGGCGAAAGCGAGCCGTCGCCATTGATGTCGACGTAATTGAGCAGGGTCGTCGCGATGTGACTCAGCGGTCCAGAACCCGATCGGCTTAGCGAGTTGATCACTAGCAAGGCATCGACCGGGTTGGTTGTTTCGCCACTCTTGACGTCGGTGGGTTGCCGAGGATTCAAGTGTCGGAATTGTTTCCCGCCTCGTTTTGCTTTGAGCTGTTTGCGGCTGAGAATTCGATTGATCCAAGCATGCGGCATCGTTGGGGCCTCCGGACGATCCTGAGATGAGAGAACAGAGGTGGCAGATTCCTCCACCTAACGTTCTTTGGAGGCAGGACCCGATTCCTAACACATCAATCAAGAAAAATGATCAAACTCAAACTTGAGTCTGAAGCACCGTCTCGCGTGGTTGGGATTTGAGCAGCGCCGTGTGTGCAAAACTAGAGATGAATGAGTGCCTTCGATTGGAGCTCGTGGACTCGATCCCAAAATATTTCCCATCGTTCTCTCAGATCTTTGTCGAGACCCGCAAATGCTTGCTCGTCGCGGAAGACACGTAGCGCGGGACTATGAGACCACTTCATCATGACCCGATTGATAGAATCCGCATTGTATTTCTCATGAAGGTCACCCCCCTCCCACAGATCCAGCTCAGTGCTCAGAAACTGCAACGCGATTTCGTGACAATCGGAGATTTCCGTGTCTTGATTTTCCGTCGTCTCAATCACTTGGGCACAGCAGCATGCAGCTCGAAATCCATTTTCGTCATTCACCTGCAACTGAGAAACTGAATCGACCGCTCTACGGTAGCTTTCGAGTGCTTTGAGTGGTCGATCAAGAGCCTGGTAGAACTCGGCATGGTCAAGCAAATCTTGGAGCGATTGTGAATCGATCTCATCCTCCGACTCATTCAGAAGCAAGCTCTCTAGTCTTTGGGCACGCGACAAATGCCTTTCCGCTTCATGGAACGAACGGGAGTCTTCATCGCGTGAAACAGCGTTGGAAAGGTGCGCGGCGGCTATCTGGAAATCACCGCACTCTATTGAAACGAGCCCCATTTCGATTTGCATTCGTGGTGTGACGAATTCGCTTTGCATGACTTCCTTCAATTGGTCTCGCGCCAACCGGTGCTGACCCATGTCCCTGAGCAGCTTCGCCAGCTTGAAAGTTGTGTGGACGATCAATGCCTGCTTTGAGACTTCTTGTCCGTTGACGTAGAGGGCTCCTGGGGGAACAAAATCGGGAAGCTTGGAGAGCGTCAGCCTGTACGACTCGGCGCATTCGAACCAAGCTCCGGCCCGATGCTGAGACTCTGCCAGAATCAAATGGGCTTGCGCGTCTCGTACGTCCAGCTCTACGACGCGCGTCAATAGTTCAATTGCGGATTCGTGGCGTTGCTCTTCGATCTCGATCGACGCAAGATTCTTAAGCGCCGGAACGTAATGCGGATTGAGTTGCAACGCACGCGAATAGAATTCTCTGGCTTGAGGCCAATCTTTTTGCAATGAGAAAATCACGCCCATTGTACTGAGCACGCCGAAGTGTTCCGGTTCCACCGCGAGTGCGCCTTGATAGAACCTGAGAGCTTCCTTGGGCATCGTGTTCATGAAGGATCTTGCCAGATTGAAGTTCAGCCAAAAATCGTCGGGATAGACGGCTTGAAAGCGTCGGAGTAGCGGCTCATAGTCCCTGCCCGCGAAACGTAGGAGTTCTCCGAGTAGCCCGGCAAGCCTTGGTGAAAGGTCTCGGGCATTTACGTCGGCTGCAAATTTTTCTAATGCATCGCTGTCATTCCAGAACTTTGGGTCACGCAAGCGATCGCGAACTGGATGAGGATCAATCTGTCTTGCCAGTTGTAGCAGTTGGTCGCGACGCTCCTGGTACGCTTCTTCGCCGGACTCAGCGAAAATGCTGCGGTAAACACAGACCAACGCCCAATTATCCAAGGCGATTAGAAGGGACTCTCGAACGCGAGATACCCGCATGCGGCGGATCACTTCCGCCTCCGGCAGTCTGTCCAGATCAAGACCCGCGTCACGGAAGGCCTGCTCGAATTCTTGCAACGCACGTACGTTGTCAAACCAACCGAAGTTGTTCGGACGCGCGCGTTCACGTTGAATCCTTTGAAGCCGTAATGCGAATTGAACTTCACGATTCAGCGGGGCGTAGCTTTTCCAGAGTGATTCCTCGCGATGTTCATTGAGGCGAACCTCAGCCTCCAGCAAGGCCTGCTCCGCACCGAGCAAGTCTCCCGATGTTAGCTGTTGCTCGGCCCGGGTCAGGTTCGATTGCACGAGTGTCAATTCACGACGTTTCCGCCATTGTTGGGAATTCCAGTAGTTGGCGGCCAGGGCGGTAACGGCGACCAAACAGCAAATCGCAATTGCAAGTCCGGCTCTAAGATTTCTTCTTCGCACCTCCGCTTCGAAGCGAACGGATTCGCGTTCACGCTCGAGGGTTTGTTCGGTCAACTTTCGCTGAAGTGATCCCAAGTAGGTGTTGATGGCTTTTGCGACATCAGATGCAGTTGCGGGACGATCAGCCGGATGGAACGCAAGGCAGTTGCTCGCCAACGCGGAGAGTTGGGGATCCGAGGTCGCTGCAGTCAGATCTGCGCGGATCCGTGCCGAATTATCTTCTTGCGAGGCGCTCAACCGATCGTTGAGAGAACCTGGAGCGACAAGTGGTTTGTTTGTCAGTATCTCGAAGAGAATTGCGCCGAGTGCGTAGACATCGCTACGCAGATCCACTTCTGCAAGCTCTCCGCGTGCTTGTTCGGGTGACATGTATCCGATCGTTCCGAGAATCAGACCGTCATGTGAGTAACTGTGATTCCCGACGGCAATCGCGGCGTCTGACTCATCCATTTCTGGCGTCGCGGAGTCGGTGAGGAACTTTGCCAATCCCCAATCCATTACCTGCACCTCCCCAAATTTTCCGACCATCACGTTGGCAGGCTTGATATCGCGGTGAATGACACCGTTGGAGTGGGCATAGCCAACCGCGTGGCAGATTTGCTCGAACGTTGCCAGGATTTGTCCCAAGTTTCCGGCGTCTTGCAGCCGATCGCCAAGGATTTCCGAAAGCGTTCGCCCTCGAACCAGTTTCATGGCCAAGAAGGGACGTCCGTCTTCGAGCAAGCCCTGGTCGTAGACAGGTGCGATGCCGGGGTGTTGTAGCTGGCTTCCGATTCTCGCCTCGTTGCGGAAGCGAACTCCCATGTCGCGTTGCCCGGTATGCTCTTTACGAAGTGTCTTGATCGCTAGCTTGCGTCCAAGCAGCAAGTCCTTCGCTTCGAAGACCAGGGAGGAACCGCCTTTGCCGATCTGCCTCTGTATTTCGTACCTCGACGATTCGGTAACGGAAACGTCGGTGGCAAAATCCCATTCGCCTGAAGAACCGTACTCGTTCTCCGTGTAGCTCACGGTACTTCCGAGTCCGAATCGTAGCGAATCCTTGGTGGCGATCCACTCTGACTTTGCGGACTCGATCAAGGCGGTCTCCTGCCCGAATCGCCGGAAATAGGATTCAAAGTCTGGGCTTCGTCCCAGTGCGTGCACAAAGTCGCATTCGACGAGGATAAGTTGTTTCAGCAACGCCAAACGGAAGGGCTGATTTTGTGACGACGCATGGACGTGCAAGTATTTCTCAACGCTTGGCTGCATGCCTTGTTTGCACTCGGCCTCGAAATCGTCGCAGACAGATTCGAGCTTAATCAACTCTTCGATCACTAGTGCCGGAGCAATCGACTGCGACTCAGTCGAGTGTTTGTTGGTCATGTTCGCCCACACTTTTCTGCTGCCAAATGCAGCGAATCGATTCAAGTTTTCGCGCCACGCTGCGTCGCGAGCAATCCAACTCCGCAGCGATCTCATCGTAGGTAAAGCCGTCCATCTTCATCTGAGCGACCCTCTGCAAACTGGGATCAATCAGTGCATTCATTAGCGTTTGAAACTCTTCGGCGACTTCAGCGGCAAACTCCGGATCAGGCTCGCGCGAAAGGAGTGCGTCCAAATCTTCACCGGGGTGATCTCCCACCTGAGAGAACATCGAAACGGGAACGCTCCGCGTGCCAGAATCGGATTGATTTTTTTTAGCGTGTCCGCGTGAGGAACGTCGGATTTGATCGATCGACTTTCTCGCGGTGATGACGACCAGCAAGCGCCAAAGGCTGTTCCGGTCCTTCAGATCTTCGAATTGCCCTTTGGATGTGCGTCGAAAGAAGCTGTGGAATGCATTCTGTACGCAATCCTCTTCACTGGCTTCCGCGCTCAGACCTGAAAGTTTTGTCCGCGCGACCGCTAACAATCGTTGGTGAAACCGCTCCCACACCGCCTGACTCGCGGCGGAATCGCCGGCCACCAGACCGTCGATCCATCTCGTGATTGAACCCGGTTCTTCGCTCATTGACTTCACCTCGGTGACCGTCCCGATCGTTGATTCCAGGTGCCCGCGGCCTGCAGCCAGCGAGCGACTTCGGGACTCATTCTAAGAATTCTTCGCAGCACTTGGCACGATTTCTTTGTCCCAACCGATTCCCCAGCATCAACGGCAGGGACCTTCAAGACACCAATACCAACCTCAACCTGGGGAGTAACAAAATGGTCAGTATCGTAAAACCAGTAGGTCGTGGGGCTACCAATCGATCACCCGACGTCACGACGATTCAGCGACTTCTGAATTTTCGTGTCTCGGAGTTGGGCATGCAACCTTTGCGTGTCGACGGAGCTGCTGGCGAGGGCCTTTTTGAAACGATCGAGCGTTTTCAAAAGGAAGTGGTGCGGGTTCGAAAACCGGACGGAGTCGTGGATCCGGGGAAAAAGACCCATCGGCATCTACTCAAACTCAGTCTCAATCAGCGTGCCGC
>JBCCOI010000150.1:0-13397 GCA_039025515.1 Planctomycetota bacterium | reverse complement strand
ATTCAGCAACCGTGCTTCCCTTCGTCCTTCCAAGCCATTCGGTGACGAAAACGGGCCGTCCGTCCGCTTGATACTGCTGGATCAGCTTTTCCAAACGATCCGGCGGTGAGTAACTATGAATCGAATGGAAATCTGCATTGGCGTAGTTGATGGCTTTGTTGACCTCACCAACGCTTCCCGCCGTACAAGAGGTAATCGGCTGCGTGGGATTGACTTCTCGGGCCCAAACCCAGGAATCGTGAACGAGCTTTTTTGACAAGTCGCCGATGACATTCTTCTTGGCGTCGCCTTCCAGCAATCCCGCACCGCGTCCCGGTTCGTTGTAGAGCTCCCACGCCAACACACGTTCGTCGTCCGCGAAACGTTGTATCGTTCTCTGGACATAGCCCTTTAGCTGGGCGACTTCTTCGGCGGTCGCTGTACCCCTTGCGTATCGCAACGCGACCGCGCGTGCCGGACAATTCACCCATCCGGAATTGTGCCACCCCGTCACGGGAAGCGGCTGCGAACCAAGCTTGGGATTCGGATAGTGGCAGTCATCAAAGAAGACGAAGAATGGTCGAATCCCGTGTTTCGAGCAAATGGACAGGAACTCGTCCATACTCTGATACAAGCCGGCTTCGTCATCCGCCCAAACGAGATCGTGCAGGTAGACGCGTAGCGTATTCATCCCGATCGATTCAGCCCAACCGAGTTCCTTGTCGATCTGCTGTGGGTCCCACGTGCTCGCCTGCCACATGTCAATTTGGTTGATCGCCGTCGCGGGATAGTAGTTACAGCCGACCAGCCACGGTTGCTTGCGATACCACGCGTTCACTCTTTCAGCGGGCCATCGTCCGGATACGGTTTCGGCTTTTAGAGGCGGCGTGGTCAAATCGAACTGCTGCGCTTCGTCCGGTCCAGGCGATGCGTAGAATGCCGCCTTGGCTCGGATGAAGACTTCGCCGTTGTCCAAGGTTCGCACATCGAGTGGAACAATCGTGACGCCTTGTTCGTTAATCGTTCGGGCGTTGTCACCTAGATCGCGCTGCTTGATCCCTTTGCGTTTCTCGGGTGGCACATTGGCATTGAAAAACGCGGTACACCACCACTTGCCTTCCCGGTCTTGAAACGGAGTTCCATGGCCGAGGAAGCGACCGACAAATTTCCGTGGTCCGTACGGCCCCGTGATCTTATCCGCCACGCAGTAGTAGAGGTTATAGGAACCCTTGCGGCCTTGATCCGTTGACCATGCCGTTCCCAGATGAACGTATTTATCACCGACCTTGATCATCGTCGCGCCCTCGTGGCCGATGCGGTTGATCGGAGTCCCGTCCGGCCCAGGGCGTGAACCAGCGGGGTCGATACGAACGGGGTCAGCAGTGTATGAGGTCAGATCATCGCTGAGCGGAGCGACCCATGTGTTTCCCCACAGTAGATATCGTGTGCCATCATCGTCGGTAAAGATCGACGGGTCATGTCGCTTGCCCATCGTACCGTTCATCGGGTGCGTCCACGGGCCCTGCAAATCTCTGCCTTCCGTCAGGGCTAGGCTCGAGTGCAATTTCGGGCAATGCACGAGCGCCCAGCGTCCTTGATCGGCCAGCCAGTGAACTTCGGGAGCCCAAATCAGTCGTTTGCCGATTTGCTTTCCGCTCTTCGCCTTCGTCGTGTCATCGACGGTGAAGATCGCGCCCAAGTCCTCCCAATCGATCAAATCTTTGCTGCGCCACAGACGAACTTGATCACCGACGATGCTCTCGTCCCCGAGCCCGATGTTGTAAGGGTTCTTCGATTCGCGTGGGTCGCCTTCCTTTGGTTGCGTTCCGGTCAGGTAGTAGTAATCGTCCGGACCGAGTGTGATGTACGGATCACGAATCCAACCAGATTTAATGTAAAGCGCCCTGTCGTGGGACTTTAGTCCCGCACGAATGGTCTCCGGTTTCATCACCGGTCCCGGCTTGCGATTGGTTGCTACTTCGCGAAACGCTTCTTTTGGAAATTGATCAGCCCGCGCGGCCTTTTCCGCATTCTCGATGAACAAGACTTGGTGCAACTCTGCCAATTGCTCAGCCGGAATCTTGATGACTTTGCGGTCATAAGTCATCAATCCGTTGATCTCGCCCTCCACATCCGTCGTTTGCGTGTAGACGCCGCCGGCAATTCCCCGGCCTCGCAATTCGTTTAGCAATTTGAGCGAAGTGAGGTAGCGCTCTTTGTATTCAGCCTCGTTCTGCGGAATCCCGCCGTAGCCCCAGTTGCGTCGATTTTGGTCCCACAAGTGTCCCTGTACCGGGTACCCATGCCCGCCGAACTCACCAATGACCTTAATGTAGTCGTCAAAGCGATCCCCTTCGCCATCCGCAAAAGGGAACTCAGGGTGTGGGTACTTGTGCGCATCGACGACATCACCAACGGGCCAAAAATTGCCACCGCTCGCAATGTTGATGATGCGAGAAGGATCGCGCTGAACCGTCCATTTGCCGACTTTCATGGTTTGATGTTGGCCCCAACGTTCGTTGAAGGGCACCCAACTAACGATCGACGGATGGCTTTCGAGCGAAGTGATCATGCGGTCCAACTCCAGCATGAACTGCTGATGCTGTTTCGGCGGCCATTTCGCATCAACCGGATCGGGTTTCAGCCGAGACCAATTGGGCGACGCCTTGCCCGCCGCTCCACTGACCTGGTCTTGCCATACCATCATTCCAAGACGGTCACAGTGATAGTAGTAGCGGCGTGGCTCGACTTTGATGTGCTTGCGGATCATGTTGAAGCCTGCTCGCTTAAGCCAATCGATGTCGAACAGCATTGCTTCATCTGACGGCGGAGTCAGCAGTCCGTCCGGCCACCAGCCTTGGTCGAGTGGTCCCCAGTGAAAGAGGATCTCTCCATTGAGCGTGAATCGCCAATGCCCGTTCTCGTCCCTCACCTTACCGACGTCGCGGATTCCTGCGTAGGTCTTCACGGTGTCGACGAGTTCCCCTTCGTCGTTGCGAAGGCTGACGATTAGGTCGTACAGGTGCGGATCGGACGGCGACCAGAGTTTCGCGTCTGCCAAGCGAACGGTCGTTTCCGATCCGGTTTTGCCGTCGACTCGAGCAACCGTTGTCTCTCCATCTTTGACGATGATCTCCACGTTGGCTTCGGAGGATGCCTTGGTCTCAACGGTGATTAGGCCCTTTTCGGCGGACGTGCTGATCTTCACGTCTTCGATAGAGCTTTCAGCGACTTCTTCCAGCCAAACGGTTTGCCAGATCCCGGAGACTTGCGTGTACCAGATGCCGCGAGCATTGATGACCTGCTTTCCGCGAAGCTGAAACTCCTCTGTGGCATCCTCGACGCGAACAATGAGTTCGTTTTCTCCTTCCAGAACAGCGCCAGAGATATCGAACGAGAAGGGATCGTTGCCGCCAACGTGCTTACCTACGGACTCGCCGTTGACGAAGACTTCACAGCGATAATCGACCGCTTCGAAGTTCAGCAGCCACCTTCGACCAGATGACTTATTTGCCAAGCGAAAAGAGCGGCGATACCAAAGGGCTTCAGTTGCATCAAGCAAACGTTGAACGCCACCAAGCTTGGATTCGAGACTGAAGGGAACCAGAATCCTGCCGTTCCAATCGATAGGCGTTTCAGTCGAATTGATCGGAGTGACCGCATAATCCCAGTGACCATTCAGGTTTGTCCAGTTTTCGCGGCGCAACCGAGGCCGGGGATACTCCGTCCAAGCATTTTCGGGCGTGACTTCGGCTCCCCACTCGGTGATCAAATCGGAGACGAAAGGCTTGGTGTTGCGTTTCGGCTTGGGCAGTTTCAGAACGTTCTCGGCGTCCACCAAATGCACATCGATGAATTGGCCGCCGTTTGTCTGTTTGCAGTGCACTGCCATCAAGTTCTTGCCGACCTTCAACGTCGAACGTTTTGCATCATCGATCGGCACCACGCTGTATTTCGATTCAAACCCTTTGACCTTAAGAACCAGTTTGCCGTTGATGTAGATCTCGGCGTCTTCATCATGGTGCAGCAACAAAGCGGGCTTGGCGGGGATGACGGGAAGATCGAACGTCTTCCTCATCCAAATGCTGTTCGTCGCCCAAGTCGTGCCGATGCGGGCGCCCGGCGTTCCCCGAGTACCAAACCCGCCGGCGCCCATTTTCCATTCCGAACCGTCGAAATCTGCCTGACGCCACCCCTCCGCGGGTCGTCGGAGCGTGTAACGCCATTGATCAACGATCTCCTGCCCGCTGCTTGTGGATGTAATCAGGATCAGGATGCCCAAAAGCATCGAAGTCGCTCGCTTCTTCATCATTTTTGGAAGCCGGTGTTGTTCCGATAGGGTGCCGGGGAAAGCTTTATCTTCAATTATGGGCAGCCCAACCTTCACTGGCCATGCGATAGAACGCGGTTGTTCTTTGAAATATTTCGGCTGAAAAAGTGAGCTTTCCGCGAGTCAAACGGAAATCATTGGTGTGCAAACCTTGCCGCACGGAGTTGGATAGACTGACGGAAGGCGACCTTCAGTCACCAGAGTTGGGAAAAGAGCGGACGGATCGAACAAAGCGAGAGACGCGACAATCATGGACATTCAACGGCTCCTTACGTACCTGCTTGCTGCTTTGGTTGGATTGATTTCCGCTCCGGCCGTTGCGGCGCAGGATCAATTGATTTGCAGCGGCGCCGAGGAAGTATTCATCCTTCGCATTAATCCTGATTCCTCCGAGACACCCGAGATCGTATGGTCGTGGACGGCGGATGCTTCGCCTGAGATTCCCGAGTCAGCAAGGAGAACGTTTGCGAGCACGGATGAATGCAAGCCACTTGGCGAGTTCGTTCTGATTACGTCGTCCAGCGGCGGTGTGGCTTTGGTTCGACGAAGTGACAAGAGTTGCCGGTTCTACACCCATGCAAAGAACGCCCACAGTGCTTGTCTCCTTCCCGAAAACATTGTCGCGGTGGCGTCAAGCTTCGGCGGAGATGAGCTTTTGGTTTACGATCGCACTCAACCTTTTCGGACGCCCGCGAAACCCATCGCTCGAATTCCGCTTCGCGGTGCACACGGCACGGTTTGGGACGATGGCTTGGAACGGTTGTGGGCGCTGGGATCTGATGAACTCTTGTTGGTCAATCTGAAGAGCCAGTCGATGCCGTTGAAACTTGATGTCGAAAAACGATTCGAGCTTCCATCGCCCGGAGGCCATGACCTTTCACAGTCGCGTAACTCGTCAATCTTGTTTGTGACCACAGACAATCACGTTTATCGGTTCGACAAATCTCGCGGTCGTTTCACGCCATACGAAGCGCTTGCTGATCAACCAAAAGTGAAATCCATCAGCGAGCACCCACAAACCGGTGAGGTCGTTTACCACCAGGGGACACCAGAGAATTGGTGGAGCGATACGATTCGGTTCTTAGGCAAACGAGAAAAGATTGTGCTGCCCGACCGTCGGCTCTACAAAGTCCGATGGGACTGATAGGATTCTGCCGAACTGTGCTTAATCGAAGATGAGGTCGACGAACTCGAATCGTTCAACATCGAACAGCCCTTTGTCGCTCAGCTTGAGCGCTGGAATCACCAGCAATGCCATGAAGCTGAGAGTCATGAATGGATCTTGAAGTTTGCAACCGAGCTTTTTTGCTAAACCGTCCAAGTGCTCATATCGGTGAGCGACGTCACGGCACGTTAGGTTGGACATTAATCCTGCAACCGGTAAAGGCAGCGTGCTTATGTCGCCGCCATCTGCAATCGCGAGCCCACCCTGAGACTCAATCACGGAGTTGACGGCCAGGCACAGGTCGTCGTCCGTCGCGCCCACACCGATAATGTTGTGTGAGTCATGCGCCACGGAACCGGCGATCGCACCGCGACGAAGTCCGAAAGAACGCACAAAGGCGACCGCCGGCGTTGTATCTTCGTATCGATTCACAACACACAGCTTTAACAGATCGCGTTTCGTGTCCGCAACAAGATGATCGTCGCAGACGTTGGGCTCCATAATCAGGCAACTGGTCGTCAACAAACGATCATGGGCATTAATGACGCGAATTCTCTTCGCATTGCGTGCGGCGACGGAGAACTCGCCGACTGCCTTTTGAGAACAGCTGAAGTGGTTGATGGTTGGTGCGGACGCCACTTCAACCAGCGATTCGCCATCTTTCGCGACACATTGACCGTCGATGACCGTCTGCCTCACTTCGAAGGTCGTCAGCGACGTCACTTCAACAAAGTCCGCGGGATCACCGACGCGAAGCTGACCGACGCTCAGGCCGTAGTGGCGAACCGGTGAAACGCAAGCGGCCGTGAGCACGTCGAACAAATCGCAGCCATTCGCGATCGCGCGGCGACACATCTCGTCAATATGACCTCGCAACAAATCATTGGGGTGCTTATCATCGCTGCAGAACATCACGCGCTCGGGATATTGCTCGATCAACGGCCAGAGTGCGTCGAAGTTCCGAGCCGCTGAACCTTCGCGGATCTGCACCATCACACCAATCTCCGCCCGTTCCACCGCCTCCTGCAACGAGGTGCATTCGTGATCGGTTGTGATACCAGCCGCAAAGTAACGCGTCGCCTCGTCGTGAGTCAGCCCCGGGGCGTGGCCATCAACCAACATGCCCCGCTGGAGCGCAGCGTTGATCTTTTCCGAAACCTCAGCGTCACCGGCGAGCACACCGGGAAAGTTCATCATTTCTGCCAGGTAATGGATCTTCGCGTGATCCAGCAACCGGCCCGTTGCGTCGACATCCAGGCTGGAACCGGCTGTCTCGAAGGGAGTTGCGGGTACACAACTGGGTGCACCAAAGCAAAACTTCAGTGGCACACGATCGGCATCTCGCAACATGTATTCGATGCCGGGAGTCCCGAGCACGTTGGCAATCTCATGCGGATCGCTGACGGTCGCCACTGTGCCGTGGACGACCGCTGCGGCGGCGAACTGCGCAGGTGTCAGCATCGACGATTCGACATGCACATGCGCGTCGATGAAGCCGGGCATGAGATAAGTCTCACAAGGCACGTCGGACTCGAGCGATTCAATGGACTCGATCCGACGTCCATAGGTCAGGCGTACCGGCTTGATGCTTCGATTGACGATGTCGACAAGATTGGCTTCCAGCGTCGGCATCGTCGCTCAATCCCGCAGACGCGGAACTTGTTTGCCATGTCCGAGCGTTCCGACGAACTCTCCGTCGCGCACCGAAACTTGCCCACGACAAGTCACCAAGCTAGGACGACCTTTGATCTCGAATCCCTCGAAGCCGTCGTAGTCGGTGTTCATCACATGCGTCTCGGCTGAAATGATTCCGCGATACGCGGGGTCCCAGATGACCACGTCGGCATCACTTCCCGGTTGGAGAGTCCCCTTGCGAGGAAACATACCGAACTGTTTCGCGGCCGCAGTTGATAGCGAATCGACAAACCGATGCAGATCGATCCGCCCGGTACTCACGCCATGGGTGTAGAGCAGAGTCGCGCGATGCTCGACGGAAGGAATTCCGTTGGGGATCTTTGTGAAGTCAGAATCCGGTGGCCGCCCCATCTCCTTCTGCCCCATAAAATCAAACGGGGCATGATCGGTTGCAACCGTGGAAACAACGCCACGCCGGAGCGCATTCCACAAGAAAGCCTGATGCGAGATCTCTCGGATGGGCGGGCTCATCACATACTTCGCTCCCTCGAAGTTGGGCCGCTCGGCACAGGTCTTATCGAGCACCAAATAGGGGATCACCGTTTCAATCGCAACATCGACGCCGCGAGCACGAAATGACTCGGCGGCCTCGATCGCATCAGTGCAGGACGTGTGCACGATGTATCCACGAGCGTTAGTCGTTTCCAAGAACGTGCAGAAGTGGTGCACTCCCTCGGCCTCGACACGTACCGGACGCGAAGGTTCGTGAAATTCGGGGCCGAGCTTTCCTTCGGCGATCAATTTAGCCTGAAGTTGGGCGACCAAATCGGCATTCTCGCAATGCGCCGTAACGACCACCCCAAGTTCTTTTGCCAAGCGACACGTCTGGTACAGCTCTCCATCCGTGACGCCAAACGCACCTTTGTAGGCTAGAAAAACTTTGAACGACGTCACGCCATCATCGACAATGCGGCGAAGCTTGTCGGCGGTTGTCTCGTCAAAGTTTGTCACGCCCATATGAAAGGAAAAGTCGCAAGCCGAAAGCCCTTCCGCTTTTCCCTTCCACAACTGATAGGCCTCCCAGGGATCTTCGTCTCGCGCGGGGCACACCATTTCGATCAGCGTCGTCGTCCCACCGACCAAGGCGGCACGGCTTCCAGAATCATAAGTGTCCTTCGCGTACGTGCCCATGAATGGCAAATAGATGTGGACGTGTGGGTCAATGAATCCTGGTAAGACGTACTGCCCCTCCGCATCAATGATTTCATCGGCGCCACTGATTGAAGGGTCGATGGACGGCGCGATCTGAGAAATCGTTTCGCCATCGATCAGCAAGTCCGCTTCATAGCGTTGGTCGGGTGTAATCAGCGTTCCATTCTGGATCAAAATACGCACGGCAATCAGTTCCCCACCAATTCATCGGATTGCTTCACGAAGTCATCTCCATCCCACTTCTCGTCCGTCGTGATGCCCCGAGCTTTTTTTGCTCTGGCGGCTACTTTTTCCGCTTTGGCATCCGCTTGTCGCTGCACGAGGTCGGCGTGTGTCGTGAAGTACGGCAGGGCCTTGCCCTTGAAGTCATCGATCGTCTCGAAGCCGTGCTTCTCCATGAAGGCCAGCAACTGCTCGGACATTTTCTGCACCAGCTTATAGCCATGCTTCATGACGCCCGTGCAGACTTGCACGGTGTCGGCGCCCAGCAAGATAAACTCCGCAGCGTCTTCGCCAGTTTCGATTCCGCCGATGCCGGACAAGGTGCGTCCGGGAAATTCGCCGCGGATCATCGTCGCGATTTCCATCACCATCCGCAGTGCGATCGGCTTGACCGCTTTACAAGAATAGCCGCCGGGCGTCGTGTAGCCTTCAACGGTTGGCATCGGACGCAGGGTCTCAAGATCGACGCCGATGACCGAGCGGATGGTGTTGATCGCCGCGATACCGTCCATGCCTGCGGCAAGTGACGCCCGCGAGGGATCTTCGATGTGCGTCACGTTCGGCGTCATCTTTGCCCACACCGGTATCGTTGCCGCCTCCCGCACCCAACCGCAGACTTCTGCGAGTACCTCGTCATCTTCGCCCATCGCCGCACCCATTTTTCTTTCGGGAAGGCCGTGGGGACAAGAGAAGTTGCACTCGAACATGTCAACGCCCGCTTCTTCACATCGCTGGACGATTTCGAACCAGGCATCTTTGTTGTACTCCTCCATGATCGAAGCGATCAGCACATTGTCGGGATACTCGTCTTTCACCCTCTTGTACTCGTCCAGCCATTGTTCGAACGGCATGGTCGAAATCAGCTCGATGTTCTCCCAACCGTAAGGCTCACCGGCACCATCTTTCAGTCGGCCATAGCGTGGAGCGACGTTGATTACTTTGGAAGCATCCAAGCTGACGGTCTTTGCCGACGATGCCCCCCAGCCATCGGCGAAGGAGCGACAGATGACTCGCGCGTTGGTACCGGGTGGTCCGGAGCCGATGACGAATGGATTTGGAAATTTGATTCCGTTGACGGTGGTTTCAAGCGTAGGCATCTCAAACCTATCGAGTTGTGTCCAAAGGGCTTTCAGCGTTTGGAAGCAAGACTGGAGAGGCAATGGTCAAGGGTCGAAAGCATGAAGTCTGCATCATCGGTCGTGATGCACATTGGCGGCTTGATGCGAAGCGTGTTTCCATACAACCCTCCCTTACCCAAGATCAGCCCGCTCCGCCGTGTCAGCTCCATCAGTTCCGCCGTTTCAGTGGTGGCCGGTTCCTTGCTTTTGCGATCACGCACGAGTTCGACGCCCAGCATGAGCCCGAGTCCACGGACATCACCAATCAGCGTGTGTTTTTCCTGCAGCGCCTTCAATCCGTCTTGAAGGTGATCGCCCACCTTTAAGGCATTCTCCTGGATTCCTTCAGCTTCGATAACTTCCATGGTTGCCAGCCCGGCCGCCATCGAGACGGGATTCCCACCGTAGGTATTGAAGTGGACTCGCTTGGTCATCGTTGCTGCGACGTCAGCCGTCGTTGTCACGGCACCTAGCGGGGCTCCGTTTCCGATTCCCTTGGCCATGGTGATCAGGTCGGGTTTGACATCCCAATTTTGATGAGCCCAATAGTGTTTGCCCGTTCGTCCAAAACCGCCTTGGACCTCATCAGCGATACAAAGCCCTCCGGCTTCGCGAACGATGTCATAAACGATCGGGTAGAACTCCGGTGGCGGCACAACCGCCCCACCGACGCCCTGGATTGGTTCGCCGATGAAACAAGCAATCTGACCGGGCGTTTGGTATTCAACCACATTCTTGAGGTCGTGTGCACACTTGACATCGCAGCTCGGGTAGCGGAGGCCGAAAGGGCAACGGTAGCAATATCCGGGTAGCGACTGCGCGATATTGGCTTGCGGGTTAGATGGAAACTTCCACGTCCCGTGCGCGGTGAGCCCCATCGCAACCGACGTGCCTCCGTGATAACCGTTGCGTAGCGCGATCACATCTTGGTGACCGGTGTACTCACGAGACATCAGGACGGCAATCTCGTTCGCTTCACTCCCGGAGTTCGTGAAGTAGGTTCGGTCGAGGGGCGTGCCGGAAGAGTCTTCTGGCATCTTCGACGCCAACTTGGCTGCAAACTCTGCAATCGTCGGGTGTAGATAGATCGTCGTCGTGTGCTGCAGCTTGCCCGCCTGCTCCTTGACGGCTTTGGCAACGTGCGGATGACAATGCCCCACGCTTACCGTGACAATTCCCGCAAACCCGTCCAGGTATCGTTTGCCTTGCTCATCCCACAAGTATTGCATGTTGCCTTCCACGATCATCAGCGGATCGCGGTAGTAGGTTAGCACGCCAGGATTCACGTACTGGTGTCGCATCGCGATCACCTCGTCACGCGCCGGACCGTTGTACTCTTCGGGCGTGTGTTCACACGGTGGCAATGGAACGATGGGTAAATTGGCAGTACTCATCACATGTCCTTCATCAAGTGGTGTCGACCGACGATTCGGTGCTAGTCCTTTGCAGCTGCGTCGGCAGCATCTTTCGGTTGTTCATCGATGGTCGGCTCAAGGCCACGTTCGACTTTGGTCCCCGGAATCAAATTGTCGAGGGCGATTCCCAAGATTGCCGCAACCGCCATACCGGTTTGCCCGATCGCGTTGATGACGTCGTCCACACCATTTGGGAACGTGTCAGTCACCGCGTTCGACCCGCCGTTTTTGAAGTAGTACGGGACACTGATTCCCATGAACAAGGCGAATCCGCCGATAAATAGGTTGCGGTCACTGCCCAAGTCAGCTCGGGCGAATTGCCGGATACCGACTGCGGAGATCAACCCAAACATCACACAGTACAACCCGCCGACCACCGGCTGTGGGATCGCGGCTGCCAACGCGCCAAATTTTCCGAATAGTCCCAGCAAGATCAGCAGGACGGCGCCGATTTGTACGACGTATCGCGAGCCTACGCGTGTCAGCCCGATGAGTCCGACGTTTTCGGAGTAGGACGTCGAACTAAACCCACCGAAGATCCCGGTAAACGCACAGCCGATTCCTTCGCAACCAATGCCTCGCGAGATTTCGGACGCCGTCGGGTCACCGCCACCTGCCATTTGCTTGCAGGCATGGTAGTCACCAAAACTCTCGATCATCGACGCCAGGTACCCCGCCGTCACGGCGATGATGAAACCAAGTTCAAACTTCGGCACCCCCCAGGGGAAAACGACATCGTCGAACCGCACCCATGTTGCCTGCTGATAGGCCTCCAAGCTCGGCCGCGCGGGATGATCCGAACCGAAAATCCCCAACATCGAACACGCCGCGCAAACCGCTACCGCAACCAGGATCGCCAAGAGCAACGGAAACATGCGGAAGACGGTGTGATAGCGGGAGAGCACAAAGGAAAACGCGGCGATCAAAATCATGGTCAAGATTGAGATCGGCCAGTAACTGGCGGCTACCGGAGCCCCCGCTTCGTAGAGTGCCAGACCGATCAACATGATGACCGGCCCAACGACCACCGGTGAGAGAACACGTCGGATCTGACCCATCAAACCGCTGAAGCCAATGATGATTTCCAAGATCGCTCCCACGATCACGGCACCAGCGATATAGGGCATCGCCGTTCCGGCTTCGACGGTTTCGCCTTCCGGGTGCAACGTGGCGATGATGAAAAAGAACGCGGCCAAGAACGAAAAACTGACCCCCTGGATAATTGGCAGTCGCGATCCAAAGGTTGACTGGATGAGCGTTGCCACACCCGAGCACAACATCACGCTAGAAATCAACAACGCGATTTGTGTGGAATCCATTCCCATGGCGGGTCCCAGCAATAGCGGTACGGCTACCGTTGAACCGAACATGGTCAAAACATGTTGCGCCGCCAAGACCAGTGCTTTGACCGGCGGCGGACGATCATCCAACCCGTAAAGAATCTTCGTCTGATCTTGCATCGCGATCAAAGCTCAGTAATCGCGCCGTACGTTTCGGGCCGCCGATCCCGAAAGAACTGCCAGACGTTGCGTACTTCGCGAATCTCATCAAGATCCATGTTGCCGATCACGATCGCGTCCTCGTCGCGTTTGTCAGTTTGCGCAAACAATTGCCCTCTCGGATTGCAGAAATAGCTTTGGCCGTAAAACTCGCCGATGTTCCAAGGCGATTCGCTACCAGGTCGATTGATCGCGCCGACGAAATACTGATTGGCAACCGCATGAGCCGGTTGTTCGAGCTTCCACAAGTACTCGCTCAGCCCCGCTACCGTCGCACTCGGGTTGAAAACGATCTCCGCCCCCGCCAGACCGAGGCATCGCGCTCCGTCCGGGAAGTGCCGGTCATAGCATATGTAGACACCGACCGTTCCGACGCGAGTTCTAAAAACCGGATAGCCCAAATTGCCCGGACGAAAGTAGAATTTCTCCCAAAATCCGGGATTGCAGTGCGGAATATGGATCTTGCGAAACTTTCCCAAATAGCTGCCGTCCGCGTCGATCACTGCGGCGGTGTTGTAGTAGACCCCCGCAAGGTCCTCTTCATAAACGGGAACCACCATCACCATGTTGTGCTTCTTGGCCAGCTCCATCATTAGCTTCGTGGTCGGCCCCTCCGGCACGGGCTCGGTCATCGAATACCACTTTTCGTTTTGCTCGGCGCAGAAATAGGGGCCGTAGAATAGCTCTTGAAGACAGCAAACTTGTGCGCCTTGATCGGCCGCCTGCGCGATCAAATCGACGTGCTTGTCAATCATCGACTTCTTGATCACATCAACCGGAGCATCGCCCGGCTCGCAAAGTGTTGCCTGTATCAGGGCTCCT
>JBCCOI010000149.1:0-13425 GCA_039025515.1 Planctomycetota bacterium | reverse complement strand
TTTGATGGTTTGGTTAAGACAAAACCGGTGGGCGGAGCCCACCGGCAAGGGGCTATCGTCCCTTCGGGACTTGTTCAAGTGTATCGACTTAACCGTGCGCAAAGACGTGAAACGCAACTCAATACTTGACAGCAAATCACTTTAGACAAAAGAGGGCGGAGCCGAGGGGCGACTTCCAAAACACGCCAGAATTGATGGGCCGTTCCTCAGCTAAGGACAGATGACAGGCATGCAGATCACCGTACGATGACGTATTTTCCCAGCGGCACCTGCTCAAGCAACAATGTGTTGCTATTGAAGTCGATGATGCGATAGAGATTGCCTCCAAGGCTGAAGCTGCTCGCTAGATCGATGCTTTGAGGCTGAAGAGCCTGACGCATGAATTGACGCTCGACCTCGAGCAGTTCCGCCTCCGCAGCGGCCGTCGCTTGGGCGATCACTTCCTCTTCTGAAAGAGCTTCCGTCGGGTCGATTAGTTCAAGCGAGTCACTCGTGCCATTTTTTTCCTGGGCGGCTTCATTGAGTCGATCCATCTCGCGTTCCTTCATCTGCGTCCTCAGTTGTCGCAGTTCGGCACTTAAACGCTGGACCGTTGACGCGAAGTCGGCGAACTGTGTTCCCGGCAATTGGACTTCACGTTGGATCATGCCTCGCACGAACGTCACGGTGACCGTTTCGTCTCCCGACTTGATTGTCGCGGTGCAGGAATCGGCGTTGGATTGGATCAGCGACTGAAGCGCGAGTGAATCACCGGTCACCGGTCGTCGGATCACTCGAGCCGGCGGAGGAGTGGTTACGCGTGACGTTCTTGTTTGTGGTGTCGTCGGTCGCGTGCGTGTCCTGCGTTGGATTTCCGCGCTTGGAACCGTTGGATCTCGCTGGGCGGGTGGACTAACGCCGGGCCTCGCTTGCGCATCAGCATCGTTCTTGAAAACTCCGGCCCACAGAAAGACGGTAAGCAGAGTGAGCGGTAAACATCGGCCGAGTCTATTTTCGTATCTAGTTGTCATGAGCGCTCATCATTGGGGGCTCGTTGCCCGTAACTTCTGATTTCGACGTAGCGGAATTCGCCAAAAATTCTGATCCGCAACAGAAGAGAGGATAGTCACATCCAAAAATGTTGCAGTTGTACGTCAGCGAAATCGTTCGAGTCCCCTGTTATCGTCCAGGAAGGACTGGGCTGGCGCCAACCGTAGCTGTCACACGATCAGCACAGACGGCAAATTCGATTTGACTGAGTCAATCGAATTCAGAACTATTCCTGCGGATGGACGTCTCCATCTCTTTTGCGACTGCTTGCAGGCTCGGGTAGCGATCATCAGAGTTCATCGCTGAGGCGCGAGTCAAAATTGCTTGCACTCCGCCTGGAGTCTGATCTTCAAAGGGGGCGAGCAACAGCAGCCCCAGCTTCCCGAGTGCAAATTGCTCGCATGATTCGGTCGTCGCGCCGCCGGCGACCTCGTGCGGTGAAGCGAAATTGATCGAGTGTTTTCGAGGCATTTGTTTCTTATTCGTTGTGGCGGTTGAATCGACGTACTCGAAATCAATCAACACGACGCCGCGGCTACCGGGCGCGACCAGGATGTTTTGAGGCGTCAGATCGCCATGCACCCAACCGCAGCAATGCAGGTACTGCACGATGGAAAGCAGCTGCAAAAAGATGTCAGTGGCACGACGATTCTGCGAGTGCCGTTTCGCCGACGTCCGTTTGTCCAGCCACGCGGACAGTAATTGCCCGTCGATGTATTCCGTCTCGATCCATATGCGATGGTCACGCGTCAAGCCGTGCCCAAGATAGCCAGCGATTCCCGGATGCCGCATGGATCGCAGGCAATGGATTTCCAAGGGATTCGCGGCCGCAGGGTCGCTCAGCTTCATGATCGTTTGCTGCTGGTCACCGCGGCGGTGGACCAGCAGAACACTGCTGCGAGGTTTCTGGGAGAGAACCTGGTCGACGACGTAGTGCCGATCAAAGTCCAAGCGATTAAACCGTAGTCCTCGCCATCGTTGACCCATCCGATACCGGAAACCATCCATCGCAAACGCTCAAACCCCTCCCGTCACTGAGAAAAGAGCGAGGAAGAATGAGATATAAACAAAACCGACGATACCGCCCACAAAAATGACGACGAGAGGTTCAATCAAAAGGCTCAACCTCTTGATGGCCACCTGCAGTTGCTCATCGTGAAAGTCTTCAACTTGTTGTAGCACTTCTTCCATCTGCCCGGAGTCTTCTGCAACGGCCACCATACTCGCCAGCATTGGTGTATAGGTATAACGCTGTGCTAAAGATGGGGCGAGGCCGTCACCGGCAATGACTGCCTCACGTGCCGCCGCGACACGGCTTGCCAAGAAACGGTTGTAGTGCAATTGCTCCACCGTCCTCAGTGCTTCAACCACGGTGATTCCGCTACTGAGCATCGACTTCATTGCCGATGCGAACGTGACGGTCCCGCCGACTCGCAAAATGTGCCCAATCAAAGGGAAACGCAACGCAAATCGATCGATTTGGAATCGCGAAGGTGGCCACAAGTAGAACAGTATTCCAGCGAGAATCGCCCCGATCGCGATGACGGCGGACGCCGCTCCATTGATTTGAATCCACTCCGAGATGTCCATCAACATTTGCGGTAGACGAGGTAATCTTCGGCCCATTGCTCGCAATACCGTTTGAATTTCCGGTATGACCACTATCACCATGTAGGCCGCAGCCCCCAACGCAGCAACTGTTACGAACGCCGGGTATGCAAGTGCTGTAATGGTCTGTGATAGCGTCCGCCGGCGGTTTGCGAGGGTCTTTGCACTTCTATCGAGCACCGTATCCAAGTTACCGGTCAGCTCACCAACCTTCGTCATCTGTACAGCGATTGGAGGAATTCGCTTCTCAGCTTTAAACGCATCAGCCAAAGATTCCCCGTCCTGGACGGCATCATTGATGCGACCAATCATGCGTCGCATGGGCGCAAACCGGGCTTGCTGTTGGCATGTCCGCAGCGCCGCCAACAGAGTCACACCGCTCCGCAACATCACAGCGACTTGTGACAACATCAACTCGATGTGCAACCCTCGAGGTGGAATGTACTGGAACGGATTTAGGTAGGTAGCCAACCACTCAAATGGAGATATTCTCTCGACTTGTGCCTCAAACTTCACCAGCCTCAGCCCGCGAGCCCGCATCGAGGCGGCGAGACTAGACGGTGATTCTGCCTGCTGCGATCCACGTTGCAGTTGACCTTGTTCGTCGCGAGAGACAAAAGTGTATTGCGGCATGATCGATTAAAAGTCCACAACGTTGGTCAGAACTTCCGGTAGTGAAGTCACTCCCCCGAGCAGCTTCGCAATCGCGTCGTCAATCAAGCCAGGTGTTCCTGCCTGACGGATGACCTTCACCAATTCTGATTCATCCGCATCATCATCGATCATTCCGGCCAGCTCTTGGTCAATCGCCAACATTTCGAACATTGCAAGGCGACCGTTGTAACCGCGCCCGGCGCAGTAGACGCAGCCGGTCGGGTCATAAATCGTTCGGCCCTCCAAGTCTCGGCGACCGAGTGATAGGGCTTCGGTCATGGTCATCGGACGCGGCGAACGACAGTGCGAGCACAGTCGTCTAACCAGTCGTTGAGCGATCGCCATTCGAACGGTTGCAGCGATCAAAAATCTCTCCAAACCCAAATCCGCCAATCGCGTGATAACACCAACGGCCGTATTCGTGTGCAGTGTGCTGAGAACGAGGTGTCCCGTCAGCGAAGCCTTCACCGCAATATTAGCCGTTTCGCTGTCTCGAATTTCTCCGATCATCACCACGTCGGGATCATGACGCAGAATGCTTCGAAGTGCCCGATGAAAACTGACTCGGTCGGTACCATCTACCTCGACTTGCGAAGCCCCTTCGATCTCGTATTCGATCGGGTCTTCGACCGTAATCACGTTCCCGCCACGTGTGGCCAATAGCTCCGTGAGTGCCACGTAGAGCGATGTGCTTTTCCCGCTACCCGTGGGGCCGGTCAGCAGGATCATGCCATGCGGACGGTTGATGGCGCTGCGAAAAAGCGCGATGCCCTCATCCTCCATGCCAAGCTTTTCCATCGTCAACGAAGTCGAGGTCGTGGCAAGCAATCGCATGGTTGTGCGTTCGCCGAAACGCGTCGGCAGGGTGGCGACGCGAAGATCAAGCTTGCGTCGGTTCGGACCGATCCGAGTGTTAAAACGTCCGTCCTGAGGAGCCCGCTTTTCGGCGATGTCCAAACCGGAAAGCACCTTAATGCGGCTGGTCACCGGACCGTGCGCGTCTTTCGGTAATTCGCGATAGGTCTCCAATTCTCCATCGACACGAAGGCGAACTTTGAAGGATGTTTCGGTTGGCAAAAAGTGGATGTCAGAAGCGTCACGCATGACTGCGGCCAGCAACACTTCATCGCAGATTGTGGCGGCATCATCCGCCTCGGCAGCATCGCCTCGTCGTGCACCGGGACCCGCCACTCCGGCCGGCATCGAGATCCCGCCGTAGATTCGCGCGAGAACGGCCCGCAGTTCCACCGGATCCGTTTCGATCATGTGCACGTCGCGGCTGGTCGCTTTGCGGATCGCTTGCGCGGTAGCCTGATCGTCGACGTCGCAGCATGCGACTTGAACAACACCGTCTAGTTCGCACATGGGCAAAACTGACTTTCGCAATGCCAGCGACGCCGGGATCTTTAGCGCCCAGGCCGGATCTACTCGCACTTCGTCGATTGCTAACAGACTTTCGCCGATGCTCATTAGACTTTCCTCTGACGCATGCGTGCAAATCGATCGGCGACGATCGCTGGATTGTGAGCGTAAGCCATCGCGGTTCGCTCGCTGATAAGACGCTGCTTCATCAGCCGGGCCAGATCTTGATCCAGCGTTTGCATGCCGATGGCTGTACCTGATTCAATCGATGAATAAATCTGATTGCTTTTTCCACTGGCGATCAAGTTGGCGACCGCGGAATTGACCCGCATGATTTCACTCGCGATGACGCGTCGTTTGACTTCGGTGGTTCCACGTTGTTCGTCGGCAACCACGGCGGGCCCATCAGCCACAATCAGCTTTTGTGAAATGTTCGCACGCAGCACCAACGCGAGTTGTCTGCGAACGCCGGCCTGCTCTTCTGCCGGGAAGACACTCGTAAGTCGCTCAATGACGCCCACGCTGTCTCCGGCGTGCACCGTCGTAAAGACCAAGTGCCCAGTTTCCGCAGCGGTGATCGCGATCCGAATGGTCTCAAGTTCTCGGATCTCACCGACCAGGATGACGTCCGGGTCCTGCCGTAAGGAAGCGACCAGTGCGTCATGAAAGCTGGGGCAATCAACTCCCAGTTGTCGCTGATGAACCAAAGACTGTTGTGAAGGGTGCAGGTACTCGACCGGATCCTCGATCGTGATGATATGTGACTGGTGCTGCCGATTGATGCGATCAATCAGCGTTGCCAGTGTCGTCGATTTACCGCTTCCGGTTGGTCCCGAGACGATGACCAATCCGTCACGCAGATCGGCCAATGAATAGAGCGAATCCGGCAACCCCAGTTCTTTGAGAGGACGGATCTGATCATCAAGCCTCCTGATCGCGATTGCAAGAACACCACTGCTGATGAAGACATTGAAACGATAGCGAGAGCCATCTCTTCCGGTTAACGAACCATCAACAGCACCCCGACGTTCGATTTGGTCGTCAAGATTCGGCCCGACCATGACCAGAGCGAACTGTCGGATCTGAGCAGAGTCAACTCGATCGAACTTGTCCGCTCGCAGCATGCGACCACGGTTCCGAAAAAATGGCAGCTCACCATGGCCCAGATGCAAGTCTGAGGCGCCCACGTTGACACAGTGATCCAGCAACTGATGCAAGCGACCTTCCGCGTCATCCGCGTCGACGACAGGGGTAACCTTAACGGTGGCTTCGATGGTGGGAGGAACGCTTGTCATGAATCATATCGCATTGCCGAATGTGCACAGCATCGGGTCATGGCTGAGCCGTATTGGACTATCCTGCAAACAACAAGACTAGCCTTTAATACCCACCTCTAAAGTCCAAACATATCGCTCCGACTCGCGAACAGGTCTTAGCGACAGCGATAGGATATCCACCGCCTGGAGACGCTCATCTAGCTGATGCAATGCCGCGATGAGATTTGTAAAAGAACCTTCCAATTGGAGCTTGTAACGTGCAATCTCTGGTAAGCTAATCCCCAGTAATCTACCCAGTTCGGTTCGTTCAGCACCCAAAAAGCCTCGCGCACCACTGGAAGGAGCAGAGTTTTCGAGGCGTACTAGCTGATGTGCATCCAAGATCGAACAAAGCAGATTCATGTGCCCACATTTTCCGCCACTTTCGCCAACGTCAATCTTGTCGTCAACTGACTCCACCACGGCAGTCGAAGTGAGCATGGTGGAGAAAGCCCCAAGCAGAGACTTCTGCGTCTGCTCTTGCTTGGAAGTGTCTATTGCATTCACGTTTCCGAGCACTAGGCTCCGAATGTACGCTTTGTCGGCGTTCACATCTTTCAGACTTTGGGCGGCCACTTGGGACTTGTTCTCGGCCTCCTCGAGCGACTTGTTCGCCCTGGTCATTTGACTGAGTATCAGCGACTGCTTCTGTTGAATATCGCGAGTGTCTTCCACAAGCGCGGACTCTTGATTTCGACGCTCGGCCACCTCTGCATTTAGCTTCGAGTGAAAGAGATAGTGGTATCCAAGCAAGACGAGCGCAATGGGCGCCAGCATCAAGATGGGGCTTGGCTTTTCTTGATGATTTTGGCTCATCGATAGTTATTTCTAAGGTGAGTGGTCAAACGACACATAGATCTATTCCTTTCCCCGGACGCTTCACAGACGATTGGTCGGCGGTCGCTTTCTTTGGAACAGGCAATGTGTTGATCACTGGTTAAACGAACAGACGGTCCGAATCGGCGTGTCAGCATTGTCCAGGGATCTTACAGTTCGGTGTCGACGTTTTTGTTTTTTTTATCGTTGCCGCTCACAGCCAAAAGATCGATGGTGAATCCGATGAGCGTCGTGTCAGGTTCAACCGTGGTTGACGCCGGTAGAACTTGCCAGTATTTCGCCGCATCAGTCGATTCCAGTCGAGCCGCAAGCCGGTGAACGGAAGCATCATCGATTGCAAGGCCTCTCAATGATACCGTTCCCTCCGTCGACTGGATCTCACTTAGCCAAACGCTGTCATCCGAAACATCGATCGACGAATCAACCAGCGCGAGCCAACGACGCCGATTTGCTTCGATGATCTGAGCGGCCGTAGCGTTGTCTGTTGCGATCTTCATGGATTCGATCATCGACGATTTTGCTTCCGACTCGGCTTCCTCCGCGTCTTTCTGTAACGCCTTGACGCGGTCCTCATCGCTCTTCAATTGGTCCTTCTGGCCCTGCATCCGAGCGATGTTTGCATCCATCTCGGCGAGTTGATTTTGAAGATGACGGTAGTGGGCAAAACATGCGGCCATCATTAGCAGCCCCAGAACCGCCGCGATCGCGATTCCGGCCTCCTTGGACATCGGCCGCTTCGGGATGGTGACCAGCGGGACACTCACCGCTTGTTTCGCTTGCGTTCGCATCCATGCCGACGCCCAACGTTTCAGGTCCGACTCGGTGCCGGAGTCAAATCGTTCGCAATCGACGGCTTCGGGTAACCCTGCAATGGCGTGCGGCAATTCACCCGGACCAATCCATTGCAGCTTTGACTTAGCGGCCGAACCGCTGCCAACGCCTTCCTCCGCCGTGAACGGAGCCGCAGCGCTTCCCTGCGTCTGAAAGAAAGCTTCAAACTCCTGCAAGGTTCGTTGCGATTGCAGCCCCGATGACATGGAATGAAAGTCAGCGATGGCACCTCCGCATCCCCGAATCAACAGGGTCGCCTCATCCCAGTTCTGAAGCGAACTCCATGGTTCGGTCGGGCCTTTTGCGTCGACCGTCGGGACCGCGGGGTGGCCGATTCCGACCAGTTTTCCGCCGGCCTGACGAACTGCTTCGTCGATCGAACGCAAGTCTGTATCTGGAATTTGCGTCAACCAAAATCGTGCGTCGCCGAGTGCGTCCGGTGGCAGTGGACGGATGCTGGTGGAGCTTTCAAACGCAGAGATTCCAGAATATGTTTCGGCTTCCAGAGCGACCATCTGCTCCAGGTCATCGCCGGAGCTTCCGCTGACAAGATCGGGCCCGATGGCCACGCTGCCCGTCCAGCAACGAGTTGTAAGAACGTAGACTTGGCGACGGCGAGACTTACCGAGCCGCAGTGCTGCATCGACGAGCGTCCCAGCTGACTGGGAAGTAAAACTTGGCCGCACCCAGCTGCTGGTTACCGTCGGCGCAGCGCCACCGCTTAGATCGAATCGACCTAGCGTCGCATCGGTAATGAGTAGAATGGTGCGTTTGGACATTGGAGAACCACGAGTGAGTCTGGTCAGGAATCGACTAAACGCAATTACTGCGTCGGATACTCGTCTGATTATCTGAGATGCAAATCGATACGATTGATACCTGGTCCGATCACCATCTGATGCAGATAGGACGACATCTCAACATTTTCGCTCCCTTGAGGATTCGCGGTTGATGGCATCGGGGTAGGGACGGATTGGGTTGTATCCGGAGAATCAACGACTAGGGCTCGTATTGCACGCGTCCCACACGGAATATCGACGCCAAGTGTCCCAGTGTAGGGCAGCGCCGATTTAGTGAGATTAATGTTGGCAAGCACATGCGGAAGCCCATTCACTGGGCCATAAACTCGTACAAAAAGACTACCGTCACCAATATCCTGCCCCTCTTCAAGGGTAATTGATACCTCGATCGCTCCGACGTAATCGGCTGGAGTTAGCACGTCACTTGGCATACGCAGTACGTTGGAGTCTGGCCCAGGGCTGATCGTGCGAAAACCGGAGATGCTAGGCGGATCCGACGGATCAATCGTGATCGTTCCGTTTACCCAAGTATTCAATTCCGGGCTGAAAAATTGGATCCCCTGACCGTAGCCGTCCTTGAGTTCAGCTGACCCCGGTGGAAATAGCAGATAGGGACCACGCCAGCCGGCGGCAACGGGAATATTTATGTCTCCTCCCCGCACCGTCGAATCCGTAAAGGGATCGTCGTACGATGCGAACGAATAGTTTACGATATCAGCAGCGGAGTCGCCGTTGAGATCATTCGTCCACAATTCTCGCGCTGCAAGTTCTAAGGTGACATCTCCGGCGATATCGATCTCTCTCGCGAACGGCAATCGGCCAATGTCAGCGACAAACCCGGAGAAGGAAAGCTGACCATTGAGGATATCACGCGACAGAATTGCTTGCTCTGCATTCTGCAGTGTCAGCTGAGTCGCCTCATACCTCGATTGATCCGCGAGCGGCTCGAGTGACTGAACCGCAATGCCCGTGAGAGCTGTCAGTACAACCAAGACGATGACGAGTTCAAGCAGCGTAAGACCACATCGCGACGTGGTTCGGCACGGCAAAGTGTTTGACTTCACAACGATCATCGCAAGATAAGGGATACAAAAAGGTCGTCGTCGATTTGAACATCGGTTAAAGCATCAGTGCCAACACTGAGGGGAATATCGATCTGCTCGTTGGGACCAGCGGAGACGATTCGTACGTCATACGGAGGAGCGCCGCCCGCGAGATTCGGAACTTGAATAACGATCGGTAATCCGTTGAAAGAGTCCAAAACCGCCTTGTCACCGGGGTCGCCATAGTCGCCGGTAAAGTTGCCTGTGGCGACCAACGTGTAGGTGCCCGAGTGGGATATCAAGTAGGGACCGTTCCAACCAATGCGGCTGTCAGGGTCAAATGTTGGTATGGCATTGTCATTCGGATCCGCCGGATCGTTTGCAGGATTTTCAAACAACCAGTTTACGCGAAATCGCTCTAATTCGCTCGCATCGGTTGTGGGAGCCCCTGCTAGAGCTACATATTTGGTATCCGACCACTGCCGCGCCAATGCATCGCGGACTGCGACCAGCGTCGCCTCCGTCGTGCGTGTTGCCGAGTCGTCCCTGGTATCTGAAAAGACGGGGACCATCAACGATGCAAGACCTATGAGAATCGCCAAGACGACGACCAGCTCAAGCAGAGTGAGGCCGTGTCGGTGACAGACTTGCAAACGTCGGGTGAAGATTGTCATAGCGAGCAAAGGTCGATAACACTGCGGATACGGCGAAACAGATCTGTCTGCGTATCCAGCATACAGGCCGATGGCATGAAACAAAAACAATCTCCGCAGGGAATCCCACGGAGATTGCTTGCTTTCTGATTTAAGTAGTCATGTCAAATCACTGACCGTTGACTTCGATCCAATAGATTCCGATGTGCTCGTCGGACACTTCGTACTCGTTATCTCCGAAGCTATACGAAACCCCTCGGAACTGCGCTTTCGGCAGTGCAGCACCGGTGATGTCCGTAACTTGGAAGATCGATCCGAAACGCGAATAGGTGTTGTTTGGGAGATTTTCGGGGTCGTCGCCGAAGTGTACCGGTGGCTCAAACGTAACGTCTCGAGTACCCGTCCAGCGAGGGCCGATACCAAGCCAAACGTACTTGGCACCAGCGTCTAGATTCAGGTCCAAAATTGCATCAGCGTCGAGAGTGATGAGTGAGTCGGCAGCGCTCAAAGCGGCCGCACGAGGAACATACTCGGGGTTAAATGTGATGTTATAGTCGTCGGTCCGCGCTCCAGTGGCTTGATGGTCAACCACGTTGGTGATGCCCGCTTCAGCGAGTGCAGCAGCTTCGGGATCGGTCAACGCCACAACGTTCATTCCGGCATTCACACTGTTGGTTGTACCTGACTCAATGCCAGTATCCCAAAAGTTTCCGAAATCGCCACGCAGCACTTCGAGTCTCATAATCGCCGTGCTAATCTCTGAAAAATTTTGTGCACATGTCGAGACGTGCGTTCGCGTTAATGCGTTGGTTATCACGGGGACAAGCAGTCCACCGAGGCCGATCAGGATGACCAAAACAACGATGAGCTCAATCAAGGTCAACCCGCGTCGACCTTGCTTTGTTCGAAAGCTTCGAACGTTCAAATCAAAAGACATTCGTCTTCTCTACTAATTGAAACAAAATTGACCTCCACGATCTTTGTGTGCGAACGCCACCGGGAGGAGGAGATGACGCCACACAGACCAATTTCTCTAGCTACTCTCGATCACTCTTTGACAACAGCACTCCGCCGATAGTGCCCGCAAAGGCTCGTAGAAATACTGGCCTACGACCGATGGCATTAGATTGGGCGGCGCGTAGTTGCAAACAGACCCGCCGAAGACGGAGATCGATCTTGCTACGATTTGAAGGCAATCGTGAAAGAAAATCACGATTGTCGGAATTTCATTCTGCACGTCCGAGGGGAATGGCGGTACGATTCTTAAGTGAACAAATTTTGGGCAGCAAACGATGCCGACTTGAAGTCAGCAGCAGAGCGCCCGGGCGAAAGTGATTCTCGAATGAGGTTTGGTCAGACCTTTCACTGAATCCGCTTTCGGCCCAAGCAGTCTCCACTGACTCTCTAGTGATCTAGTCTTTGAGCTACGTCCCCCAAAATCGTTGGAACACACATTGGTATCTCGATTCATCGCTTAGTGGACGATGGTTTTTTCGTGTCTTGGTCCACCGGCTCAAGCCACATAAAGTCCATGATCCGCACACTGCCTATTGAGACCAGTTGTCAACAAGACAATAGCAATCGCCCTCACTCTGTCAATCGTCGGATCTGGAGAATGCCCTACTTGCAACCAAATTGCAAGAGCCGGCATTGAAACTTGAGCGAAAACTCTTCGCTCTCCGTGTCGTTTCTTCGATTCGTATTGTCGTCATTTGCGGGCAAAACCGCATTCTCCGTGTCTCCAGCAGAATACGAACATTCTTCCTGAATGTTCGCTTCAACAACGTCGATAATTCGAGTGTTGACGAATCCGCTGCCAAGAGCACCCATTGTGAAAGGCCCTGCTTTGCTTCGCGCCAGATTTTTGTCCGTAGCACTCCTGATTCAAAGCTTCTTGGTTCTGCCAACCACGCAGGGTCAGGAGACGCTTAGAGAATTAGTTGGACCGGGACTGATTCAAAATACGGACGACAGTTTTGACGGATCGAGTGACACACCGATCGTTGACGCCTTTCGAGAAAGAAAGAACATTCGAGATCTGCCCGAAGCACAACGGATGCTCGAGAGCGTCGATTTCACAGAAGCTCCGCTCAGCGACGTCCTGAAGCTGCTTAACAAGGAAGTCGGGCTAAACGCCGTCGCATCCGCGGAGGCTGGACAGACGCCAATCACTGCATCGCTCACCAATTTGACGGCCGCAGATGCGTTGGAGGCGGTCGTCAACGCAAACGGGCTCTTCTACCGAGTCGAAAATTCCGGCATCGTCCGGGTGGTTACACGCGATGAGTATGTCAGCGACTTGACAAACTTTCGCGAAGAGGAGACCCGCGTCTTCACGCTGCTCTATCCCAACCCGCAAGCCGTCGCGCAAGCGATCCAGCATATGTATGGTGAGCGAGTGGAACTCAACCAAGCCGGCAACCAGTTTCAAGAATTGTTCGAGCTGACGCAGCGTTTCAACAAGTTCGACATCGTTGACGGACGTGCTCTTGGGTTGGGGACTTTTGGCGGTGGACAGGGCGGGTTAGGTGGCGGACTGGGCGGTTTTGGCGGCGGCTTCGGCGGTGGGCTCGGGGGATTTGGTGGCGGTCTCGGAGGTTTTGGCGGCGGACTGGGTGGCTTTGGTGGAGGCCTTGGCGGCTTCGGTGGAGGGCTCGGAGGCTTTGGCGGAAGATTGGGAAGTTTCGGTGGAGGCGGTTTCGGCGGAGGGCTCACCAACCGTTCGAGATCACGAGTCGATTTGTCGGCCGACCTGCTTGAAGAACGCGAAGACCAACGCGAACTCTTCGAAGACGTGCTTCAGGAGATCGAGAATGCTCGCACTAGTGGCGGGCTGACGGAGGAACAGCAGGCCGCCATTTCGCGTCGAGCCAAAGCGACGATCTTTGTCTCCACGATTCAGCGAAACAATCAAGTCGTTGTTCGAACCAGTGATCGAGACACGATGGAGCAGATTGCTCGCTTGATTGCTCAACTGGACGTGCCGACGCCAACAGTTCTGCTAGAAGTCAAAGTCTTGCGAGTCGACTTGGATGATGGGCTCAACAGTGCTTTCGAGTATTTCGGTGGCGACGCTGATGTGGCGGGGGCCTTTTCAGACGGCGATCAACTTGGCGCCACGCCGCCGGGCGCTCCGTTTCCGGGAAGCGTCGGCTCTTCAAGGCCCATTCCGGACGCTCTCGGTATCAGCGGAACCATTCCCGGCTCGCTCACCTTTCAGGTGATCGACGAGAACTTTCGTTTCCGCATGCAACTGCTGGAAAGTAAGAACCGCGTCACCGCTTTGGCGACG